>NZ_CP154879.1:918184-1224246 GCF_039614765.1 Castellaniella sp. MT123 | reverse complement strand
TCCTTATCCATCTCGAAACGCATGCCGGTGGACCAGGCCTTGAGGCTGTCGTTGACCGATTCCAGGGCCTTTTCCAACGAGGATTTCGGCAGTTCGGGGGAGGCCTTCCCGGTCAGGTGCCGCTGGTCGGCCTGGGGAAACGGGCTGGACTGCGCGTTTTCGGGGGGGGGGACCTGGGTGGCCGGCTCGGGCTTGGCGCCGGTGCGTTCGGACGCGGCGGGGGCTAGCCCCAGGCTGGCGGAGGTCAGTTGGTTTCCGATCGAGTGAATCATGCAAGTTCCTTTGCGGAAGTGGTCCACGTGTTCCGAAAGAATGACCGGCGCGTCGCCGCCCGATGCCATCCGGCTTGGTTTCTCAATCGAACATAACGGCGCGAAACTGTAAAAGTTTAGAGAAGGGTGGTCGGAAGTCCCGGTCCCGAGTGGGGGGGAAGGCCGCCTTTCCCTCAAAATCCCGGGTGAATGCAAGGCTGCTCAGGATGATGATTCAGGCCGGCTTGGTGCATACTGCCAGCTTTATTTTGTGTGTCATGGGTTGCGCGATGCCTCATTCCGAGGACCAGCTGATTGCTCAATATGCGCCGCTCGTGCGCCGGCAGGCGCTGGCGCTGATCGGCCGGTTGCCAGCCAGCGTCGAACTCGATGATCTGATGCAAGCCGGCATGATGGGGCTGCTCGATGCCGTGCGCCGCTATCAGCAGCAAGCCGATGCGCAGTTCGAGACCTATGCCATCACGCGGATTCGCGGCGCCATGCTCGACGAACTGCGAGGTCAGGACTGGCTGCCGCGCAGCGTGCGAACCAAGGCACGCGTGATCGAAAAGGCCGTGCAGGTTTTGCGCCACAGGCTGCTGCGGCAGCCCACCGAAACGGAAATCGCAGCGGAAATGGGGGTCGATCTGGCGGAATATCGGTCCCTGCTCGAAGATGCCCAGGGTGTGCAGGTTCTGATGGTCGAAGACCTGGCGCAGCATCGGGAAGGCCAGGATGGGACGGCTGTGCTGGATGCAGCGGCAGGCAGCCGCGCCGACAATCCGCTGGACTGGCTGATGCGCGACGGGTTGCGTAACGTGCTGATCGCGGCCATCCGCAACCTGCCGGAACGCGAACAGCTGCTGCTGTCTCTGCAGTTCGAGCAGGATCTGAACCAGAAGGAAATCGCGGCGGTCCTGGGGGTCACGGAGGGCCGTGTATCCCAGTTGCGTTCCCAGGCGGTGGCCCGGATCCGCGCCTGGCTGTCCAGCCATTCCTGGGCACCCGACGCGGGCGAAACCGACTACGACTATCTGTTGTAGGGCTCGGGCACGTCGCGAGACCTCAATCGCATCTTGTGCGTTGAATAAGGTTTATTTAAAATATATCTTATGCGGCCGAAACGGTCGTTTCATCTGGAAGAGGAAATCTCGTCATGAATATCGATCGCTTCAAGAACCACCATGTTGAAATCCTGAGCGGCATCGCGGCGCTGCGAAAATTGGCTCATCAGGGCGTTGCCGACCACGCAGTTGATATCGCCCACAATCTTAAAGCGCTGTCGCAGGTGGTGACCCAGCATCTAGCTGTCGAGGATCGGATCCTGTATCCCTCGCTGGAGCGCAGCGGCGACGAGCGCATGGCCGGCATGAGCCGGGCTTATCAGAACGACATGCATGGCATTGCCAGTGCGTTTATCAATTTTGCGCGCCGCTGGGGCAATGCCACGCTGCTGACGAAGGATCCCGATGGCTTTCGCACCGACGCCAACGTGGTGCTGAAAAACGTGCATGCCCGCATGATGCGCGAGAACCGCGAGTTCTATCCGGCCATCGAGGCGCTGTAGGCCGTTTTTGTCTTTCCCGTCATCCCCGGTGTGCATGCAGGCCGGGGTGAATGGGACCGCGCCCGTGGCCGCATCGCGCGGAAAGCCATGCATACGAAAAGCCATTCATTCTTCATCCTATAATGGAAGGCTAGTTTCCCCCATCGCGGCCAAACGAATGAAAACATCCGAAATCCGTCAGAAATTCCTGTCCTTCTTCGAGTCGAAGGGACACCAGATCGTCCCGTCCTCGCCGCTGGTGCCTGGCAATGACCCGACGCTGCTGTTCACCAATGCCGGCATGGTCCAGTTCAAGGATGTCTTCACCGGCAAGGACACCCGGCCGTACAAGCGGGCCACGACGGCGCAGCGCTGCGTGCGCGCCGGGGGCAAGCACAACGATCTCGAGAACGTCGGCTACACCGCGCGTCATCACACGTTCTTCGAGATGCTGGGCAATTTCAGTTTTGGCGACTACTTCAAACGCGATGCCATCCTGTATGCCTGGACCTTGCTGACCGAGGTCTACGGCCTGCCGAAGGACAAGCTTTGGGTCACCGTCTACCAGGAAGACGACGAGGCCTACGACATCTGGGCGCGGCAGGTGGGCGTGCCCACGGAACGGATCATCCGCATCGGCGACAACAAGGGTGCGCGCTACGCGTCGGACAATTTCTGGCAGATGGCCGATACAGGCCCCTGCGGTCCGTGCTCCGAAATTTTTTACGATCATGGCCCGGAGATCTGGGGTGGCCCCCCGGGATCGCCCGAAGAAGACGGCGATCGCTACATCGAGATCTGGAACCTGGTGTTCATGCAGTTCGAACGCGATGCCCAGGGGACGATGAATCCGTTGCCCAAGCCCTGCGTCGATACCGGTATGGGGCTGGAGCGCATCGCCGCCGTGTTGCAACACGTGCATTCGAATTACGACATCGACCTGTTCCAGCACCTGATCCGCGCCGCGGCCCGGGAAACCGGCACGGCAGACCTGACGGATAACTCGCTGAAGGTCATCGCCGACCACATCCGCGCGTGCAGTTTTCTGGTGGTCGATGGCGTCATCCCTGGCAACGAGGGGCGGGGTTACGTGCTGCGGCGCATCATCCGACGTGCCTTGCGCCATGGTCACAAGCTCGGGCAAAAGGGTGTGTTCTTCTATCGGCTGGTGGCCGACCTGGTCGCGCAGATGGGCGCAGCCTATCCCGAACTCGCCGCGCAGCAGGCGCGCGTCGAGCAGGTGCTGCGCCAGGAAGAAGAACGCTTCGGCGAAACGCTGGAAAACGGCATGCGGATCCTGGAAGCGGCCCTGGCCGATTTGCCGGTGGGTCAGCCGCTGGACGGCCAGACGCTTTTCACGCTGTATGACACCTACGGATTCCCGGTCGATCTGACCGCCGACATCTGCCGTGAACGCAAGATCCAGGTCGATCTGGATGGTTTCGAGACGGCGATGGCGCGTCAGCGCGAACAGGCCCGTGCGGCGGGCAAGTTCAAAGCCGCCGCCGACCTCGCCTACGATGGCGTGGCGACGCGTTTCGATGGTTATGAACACCTGGACGGCCAGGCGACCGTCACCGCGCTCTACGTCGACGGGGCCTCCGTGCCGTCGATCGCCCAGGGCCAGGATGCTGTCGTCGTGCTGGACGCGACGCCGTTCTATGCGGAATCCGGCGGTCAGGTGGGGGATGCCGGCCTGATCAGCGGCGCGTCCGCGCGCTTTCAGGTCGCCGATACCCAGAAGATCCAGAGCACGGTGTTCGGTCACCACGGCAGTCTGATCGAAGGCACCCTGTCGGTGGGCGATGTCGTACAGACACACGTCGATGTTCAGCGCCGGGCCGACACCATGCGCAATCACTCCGCGACGCATCTGATGCACAAAGCCCTGCGCCTGGTGCTGGGCGATCATGTGCAGCAGCGCGGTTCGCTGGTGGATCCGGACAAGACCCGTTTCGACTTCGCCCACGACGCGCCCCTGACGCCTGAACAGATCGCCCAGGTCGAATCCATCGTCAACGACGAGGTGCTGGGCAATCAGGCGGTGGTCACGCAGCATCTGAGCTATGACGAGGCCGTGGCGGGCGGCGCGATGGCGCTGTTCGGCGAGAAATACGGCGACGTCGTGCGCGTGCTGGACATTGGCTTTTCCCGCGAGCTGTGCGGCGGCACACACGTTGCCCGCACCGGTGATATCGGCCTCTTTAAGATCGTCGCCGAGGGCGGCGTGGCCGCCGGCATCCGCCGGATCGAGGCCATCACCGGTCGTAATGCGCTGGCCTGGGTCCAGCAGACCCAAGGGGTGCTGGATCAGGCCGCCAGTCTGCTCAAGACGCAGCCGGCCGGCGTACCCGAACGCATCGTCGCCCTGCAGCAGCAGACCCGCCAGATCGAACGGGAACGGGAACGGCTGCAGGATAAACTGGCCGCCGCCGCAGGCTCCGATCTGGCGGGGCAAGCCATCGACGTGGCAGGGGTCAAACTATTGGCCACCCGCCTGAACGGCGTTGATCCCAAGGCGTTGCGTGGCATGGTCGATCAGCTCAAGTCAAAACTGCCACGCGCCGTGATCCTGCTGTCCGCCGTGACGGATGACAAAATCAGCCTGGTGGCGGGGGTCAGTCCTGAACTCACGGCGCGCGTCAGGGCCGGCGATTTGATCGGCGCCGTGGCGACCCAGGTGGGCGGCAAGGGCGGCGGGCGTCCGGACATGGCCATGGGGGGCGGCTCCGATGTCGCATCGCTGGATGGCGCCTTGGCGGGTGTGCCGGCCTGGTTGGCGGCTCGCCTGGAGGAGGCCGCCTGATGGCCGATGTGTTGCCGCAAGCCGACCAGGAAATCGATGCACGGGGGTTGAATTGCCCTCTGCCGATCCTGCGCACTAAAAAAGCCCTGGCCCGCCTGGAAAGCGGGCAGGTGCTGGCGGTGCTGACGACCGACCCGCATGCGGTCCGGGATTTTCAGGCCTTCTGTCAGCAGACGGGCAATGCTCTGTTGGTGCAGGAGACCCGCGAAGAAGCCGTCACGGTCCATTACGTCAGGCGGCGTTAGATGGATTTCCCGACCGGCGTGGGTTTTTCCCGTCGGTATGGGTGTTTCCCCACCGATGGCGTTCCCGCTTGACGGCGGGATGTGTTGTTTTTCATGGTCTGGCCATTGGGCATCCAGAGAATCCATTGCGGAATCTGGGTGCCTGATGCTAGAATTTCGTGTTTTACACCGAATTATCAAAGGATTATCAATGGTTGTGATTCGTCTGGCCCGCGGCGGCTCGAAGAAGCGTCCCTTCTACAATGTCGTTGCTGCCGATTCGCGCAATCGTCGCGATGGCCGTTTCATCGAACGCGTGGGTTTCTACAACCCCGTGGCCGGTGAAGGTCAGGAAAATCTGCGCATTGCCCTGGATCGCGTCCAGCACTGGGTGTCCAACGGCGCCCAGCTGTCCGAAACCGTCGATCGTCTGGTGAAGGAATACTCCGCCAAGGTTGCGGCCGCGGCCTGATCCAGGCGTGGCTCGGCAATCTGTCACGGCGGACGACGTCCGCCCGGATGTTTCCGTTCCGGATGACCTGGTCGAAGTCGGCCGGGTGGTGACGGCGCATGGGGTGCGCGGCTGGCTGAAGGTCCAGCCGTATTCGCCTCAGGCCGAAGCCCTGCTGAATTCACCGGTCTGGTGGCTGAAGGCGCCTGATTCCGTTCTGGAATCAGGCGCATTTTCGCGTCCGCGCGGCATGCGGGTCCAGGGTTGTCGCCGTCACGGCGGGCAGTTCCTGGTTGCCCAGCTGGAAGGCGTCGTGGACCGCGATGTTGCCGAGGCCATGCACGGCCACACCGTCTGGGTGTCGCGCACGGCTTTCCCGGCCGCCGAGGACGGGGAATATTACTGGGTCGATCTGATTGGCTGTGATTTTTTTGGTCAGGGCGATTCCGGCGAATCCATGCCGCTGGGGCGCGTCGACCAAGTGCTGGACAACGGCGCCCACGCCGTCCTCCAGGTGACGCGGGGCGCGGTAGATGAGACTGGCGTCTTTCAGGCGCGAACCGATGCCCGGGGGCGGCCTGTCCACGAGCTGGTCCCGTTTGTGGCCGCCCATATCCAGCGGGTGGACTTGCTGGCCCGACGGATCGAAAGCGACTGGCCCGTCGATTTCTGATCGCCGTCCGGCCTTATCCGGCCGGCGTATCCGGCGTGGCGACGCTTTCGGAAAGGATCACGTATGCGTTTTGATCTGATCACGCTGTTTCCCGAGATGTTCGCGGCCATCCGCGATCAGGGGGTCAGCGGCAGGGCGCATCAACGCGGCTTGTGGTCGCTGCATACCTGGAATCCCCGGGATTTCACGACGGACGTGCATCGCACCGTGGACGACCGCCCCTTTGGCGGCGGACCAGGCATGGTCATGATGGCCGAACCGTTGTCGCTCGCGGTCGATGCGGTCCGCCTGGCCCGCCGGCAGGCGGGGGCGGATCGGGATGATTGCCTGGCCCCCGTGGTGCTGTTGTCCCCGGCGGGCCCGGTGCACCGGCAGGCCCAGGCGCGTGCCTGGGCGGGTGGCACCGGCGCCATTTTCGTGTGTGGGCGCTACGAAGGCATCGACCAGCGCTTTATCGATCGCCACGTCGATCTGGAAGTGTCCCTGGGTGACTTTGTACTGTCGGGCGGGGAACTGGGGGCCATGGTCCTGATCGACAGCGTGGTGCGTCTGCTGCCGGGGGCGCTGCACGATGCGCAGTCCGCGGAGCAGGATTCCTTCAATCCGGCGCTGAGCGGCCTGCTGGACAGCCCGCACTATACCCGCCCGGAAGTCTGGCGGGATTCGGCAGTGCCCGAGGTGCTGTTGTCCGGCCACCATGCCCGGATCTCCGCCTGGCGTCGACAGCAGTCCCTGCGGTTGACGGCGGCCCGCCGCCCGGACCTGATCGATCAGGCACGCCAGGCGGGGGAACTGGACGAGACGGATGAAACTGCTTTGTGCGAAGGCATGCGGGAAGCTCCCGCTCGGGGCCCGACGTCCGCCTGACCGGATCATCCGATGCCGGCCGGTCCGAGCCCCGGCGTAGGCTCGGGGCGTGCGCCGCGTCCTATTCGACGGCAAGATGCGGCGAAGCGGGATTCGCCGGGATGCCCGGGCTGTCCGGCGCGATTCGGTATTGCCGCCAGACCCAGACTGCTTCGGGGCCGTGTGGCCGTGAGCAGATGATATTGGCCGCGCAGTCGCGCGTGTCGTTGGCCACGTAGTGCAGGAAGATGGCGGTCTTTCGCGCCTTCTGGACATCCGTCAGGTTCGGGGGCCGTTCCTGGGACGGGTAGCCCAGATAAGCCTGGTGGGCGTAGGGCCCGGGCACAAGACGCATGGCATCCTGGACGAGCCGGGCACCGGCGATGTGATCCGGGTGATCGTGTCCGGGGCAGCGCCAGCAGAGTTTCGTGTAGGGGATCTCGATCGAGGCATCCATCAGCCGCACGAGCGTGGGGTTTTCCGTCTGGATGATGGCGGCCAGCAGCGTCACCAGGCTGTTGCGGGTATAGGTTTCCTGATAGGGCGCGTAGGCCTGGACGTCGGTTCCGGCGACGGATTCCAGCTGGCTCAGCGGGGTCAGGCTGCCCCAGCCATGGCCCAGCCACGGGTCGGGAATGCGCAGCATGATCAACTGCACCCCGGGAGCGGCGCGCAGGGTGTGGCGCACCAGCGTCCTGCCGCCGACCCGCCAGCCGTCCGTCACCCAGCGATTGGCGACCTCGGCCATTTCGGCATAGGCCGCCATGATCCCGCGTTCGCGCGCCTGCAGGTAGGGCTGGCCTTCGCCGCGATCGGCGGCCGTCAGATAGACCACGCGCACGCATTGTCTCTGGTGGATGGCGGTCTGCTGATCCGGGTTCATGAAGAGGAGGTCGTCATCCGGGTGCGCGACGAAACCCAGCACAGAGCCGCGGCGGCAATCGGCGGCTCGGGCCGCTGCAGGCTGCGGCGGGGCGGGCAGCAGGGCCGTCGATGCCGCCGGTAATGACGCGGAATCGAGGGATCGCTGTGACGCGGGTACGGCGCTGACGGCATTATCGACCGGGGCAGCGAAAGTCAGGGTCCAGATCAGGCAGAACAGGACTGCCAGGCAAAGGCGGGCGGCGTGATGGGTGGACGTGAGATTCATGAAGGCGGCACGAGTGAGTGCCGCCATTCTAATCCCGATCAGCCGCTGAAGCTCAGGCTTGGAGCGGGCTGGGCGTGGATCCGCCGATTGTCCGCTTCCTGGGGGTCGAGCCGGAAGGTGGCCACCAGGCGGGCCAGCGTGTCGGCCTGATCCTTCAGACTGGCGGCGGCCGCTACGGATTCCTCGACCAGACTGGCGTTCTGGCGTGTGACGTCGTCCATCTGGGTGACGGCGGCGTTGATTTCCTCGATGCCGGTGGTTTGTTCGCGGCTGGCGGCGCTGATCTCGCCCATGATGTCCGTGACGCGGTTCACGTCGTTGACGATCTCTTGCATCGTGGTGCCCGCCCGGGCGGCCTGTTCGTTGCCTCGGGCCGTTGCCGCGACGGAGGTGTCGATGAGCCCCTTGATTTCCTTGGCGGCGGCGGCCGACCGTTGCGCCAGTGCGCGGACTTCGGCGGCGACCACGGCGAAACCGCGCCCCTGTTCGCCGGCGCGGGCGGCCTCGACAGCGGCGTTCAAGGCCAGGATGTTGGTCTGGAAGGCGATGGAATCGATCACGTCGATGATGTGGGCCACTTGCCCGGATCGGGCATTGATCTCCTGCATCGTGTCGACGAGCTGGGTCACGATCGCGCCGCCGCTGGTGGCGGTGCGCGCGGCTGCGGCGGCCAGACTGTTGGCCTGCTGGGCATTGTCGGCATTCTGCCGCACTGTGGCGGTGATCTGTTCCGTCGTGGCGGCCGTTTCCGTCAGCGAACTGGCCTGCTGTTCGGTCCGGGCCGCCAGGTCCAGGTTGCCGGCGGAAATCTGGGCCGAGGCAGAGGCGATCGAGTTGGCTCCCCTGCGCACATTGCCGACGATGGTCGCCAGATGGTCGCGCATGTCGTGCATGGCATACAACAGGCTGGACCGGTCCTGCGCCCGTAGCTGGATCGGAACGGCCAGGTCTCCGTCGGAGATGCGGTCGAGGATGGAGGCGGCATACGCCGGCTCGCCGCCCAACTGGCGCAGCAGGGCGCGCGTGATGCGCAGGTTGACGTAGCCTGCGAGCAGGCTGAGCAGCACGATCAGGCTGCCCAGCAGATACCGTGTCGTGATCAAGTAGTCGGACCGTGTGGCAAGCACGCCGTCGAGCTGGGTCAGTGCCATATCGTCGAGCTGGAATTGTGCGTCGATGGCGGTCGTGAACCGCGAGAAATAATCCCCTGCGGGAAATTGCAGCGTCTGAGCCTTGATGATCCGCTCCTGAGCGAGCTGGATCGCCTGGTTGGCGCTGTCGAGTGCGGCCCGGCCCGCTGCGGACAGGGCGTCCTTGAGCTGCGGATCGAGCCGGGTGGCATTGTCCAGCGCCTCGGTCAGGCCGTCATAGTGCTCCTTCGCCCGGTCGATCAGGACCCGGATCTCGATGCGCTGTTCGGGCGTGGCATTGCCGCGCGCCAGCAGCCCGGCGCCCATGGCGCGTGTCTGGCCGAAGATCTCGGTCAGGCGTGGGGCCTGGTTCAGCGCCGCATCGATCAGGTAGTAGCTCTGGGCCTGTGGGTCGAAGCTCAGCCCGTAATCCTGCAGCAGCAGGGATTTAACGCGCAGCAAGTCCGCGTTCAGCCGGGTGTGCGTCGCGAAGCTGTCGGTCGCGGAAATGGATCCTTGGCTGACCTTGGCGCGGAGTGCATCCCAGTTTTCGCGGATTCGCTGCCAAAGGGCCGTCAGGGCCGGATCCTGGGTACCTTGTCGCAGGGACTCATCCAGGGCTGCGAACGCCTGATCCACCTCGGCCTGTTTGGCGCGGCGGTTCGCACCGGCCGATGCGTCGTTGTTAAGCACCAGCATGGACAGGCCGCGATGTTGCTGGGTCAGCTGCAGAACCGCCAGGGTCTGGCGCAATGGCACAAGTCCCCGGGATTCCAGTTGGGTGGCCTGGATGACCTTGCCGGACCCGGTCAGAAACAGGATGGTTGGCGCAGCAACCAGGACCACGCCGAAAACGGCCAGAAGGGCGAATTTCTGCCACAGGCGCAGCTGGTTCAGCCAGGTGTCGAAGCGGTTGGTCTTTTGTGCGATGGTGGGTTTCGTTGACATCGTCTGCCTGATTGATAGGGGCCTGTCGTACGTAAAGTGGAAGCCCACTCTGGTGGGGCCTGCGAAAAGGCCATCGTACGGTGCTCGGGGTTTTCCCCATTTGCCTTATATCAAGCGCAGTGAGGGATTCACGACCCGATTGGCTCATGGTTCCGGTTCCCGAATACCGGGCCGTGGCTCGGGGTTCATCCGGCAAGTCCGTCCTTTGGATTGATTAAATTAATTTCGTTTGATATTATATCATTCGATATTTGTTTTTTGGGGTGGAGGGGCGGACCCGGCCATCTCGCTCATCATGTCCTTCGTCGCACGGATCGACCGTTTTTGTACGCAGCATCCCGAGGCCCCCCGGGACGCCATCCTGGCATCCCGACTGTTGTTTCATACGGCCCGTGCGGTGCGCCAGGCCATTGCGTCCGCGCTGCGGCCGTTCGATCTCAGCATGGATCAGTATCTTGTCCTGTGCCTGCTCGGCACCGATGACGATGAGCCCAGCTCGCCGTCGCTGCTGGGCGATACGCTGGACATCACCCGCACCCAGATGACCCGACTGCTGGATCCGCTCGAGGCCCGCGGGCTGCTGACCCGCCGCACGCGCGGGACCGACCGGCGCAGCGTCGAATTGCGCGTCAGCCCCGAGGGCCAGCAGGTCGTGCGGGATGCCGCCGGCGCGGTGCATGCGGTCTACCAGCGGGTGTGGGGGACTCTGCCCGCCGATGTCGGGCAGACGGTCGTTGATGGCTTGCGGCAGGTGCATGACGCAGCGGTGTCCGGTTCGTGACTTCCCCGCCGTCCGTTTCCGTTCGGCGCGGGCTGCGCCTGGGCGTTAATCGCATCCTGGGACACAGGCAGCGCCGCACCCTGGGCATGCTGCTGCTTTCCCTGATCGTGTCCATTGAATTCTTCGAGAACATCGTGTTCGTGTTCTCGGCGCAGCACATCATGGGTGGCATCGAGGCCGATCCCCGGGGATTCGCCATCGTCCAGGGGGCGTATGCGGTCGGCAGCATGCTCATGATCGTCAAGCAGCAGTGGCTGGCGCGCGCCCTGGGCTATCGCCGCTATCTGCTGCTGGCGCTAGGGCTGTTTCTGTGCGGGGCGCTGCTGGGGGCGGGCAGCACCGGGCTGAGTTCGATGACGGTGGCCCGTTTCGTGCAGGGGTTCGGGGGCGGGGCGCTCTTTACCAGCGCTCGGGTGCTGATCAACGTCATGCATGCTCCGGTCCATCGGCCTCGGGCGGCCAGACTGTTCATGATCGGCATCTTCCTTGCCTCGGCGGTGGCCCCTGCGGTTGCCGGCGAACTGATCGACCGCGGCAGCTGGCGGGATGTGTTCTATGTCGTGGTGCCCTTTGTGTTGCTGGCCCTGGTGGGTGTCTGGCTCTGGTTGCCGGATGTGGACCCCGATGCGTCCGTGGAAAGGCCGCTCTTGCAGCCGCTGGTGGTGTTCGGACTGGGGGTGGCGGCCTTGCAGTTGGCCTGCAGTGAAGCGCGGTACGACGTGTTCTCCCAGCCTCTGCGGCCGCTGCTGCTGGCCGGTGGCGGCATGGCTTTGCTGGCAGTGTTCCTGCGGCATCAGTGGCGCCACGAGCGCCCGGTCATTCAGTTGCATGCGCTGCGCAATCCGGTGTATCGCATCGGGCTGATCCTGTATTTCGTGTACTACCTGATCAGCTATCTCAGCGGGTACCTGTTCCCCGTCTTCGCCGAACAGGCCCTGCGGATGCCGGTGGCGGCGGTCGGCTGGCTCAACGCCATGGCGGGGCTCGTCAGTCTGTGCGGCATCCTGGTGTATCTGCGGCTGGGTGCCCGCCTGGCGCGCAAGAAGCCGCTGATCGTGACTGGACTGATCCTGATGGCGGGGGCGGCGCTGTGGTTCGCGGCATTGCCCGACGGGGTTGCCCGAGCCCAACTACTGCCGGGCATCATCCTCAAGGGCCTGTTTGGCGTGTTGGTGGTGATTCCGGTTGCCGGGGCCACGTTTCGCAGCCTGAGCGCCGAGCAGTTCTCGCACGGTTATCAGACCAAAAATCTGATGCGCCAGATGGCCAGTTCGCTGGCGGCTTCTCTTGGGGCGGTCATTCTGACCAACCGGCAGGCGGCCCTGCATGAAGAACTGGTAGGGCAGCTGGCGCACGCCCAGACGCAGTCCTGGTTTTCCCAGACGCAGCTTGCCTTGCAGGGGCATGGGCTGGACCCCGCGCTGGCCGGGCAATGGGCGGCGTCCTGGCTGGATGGCCAGATCTCGCGGCAGGCCGTGCTGCTGGCCAGTGATGACCTTTACCGGATGATTGCGGTGCTGGCCGCCGCGGCGGTCGTGCTGGTGCTGTGCCAGAAGCGCATGGCGTGATCGACTTGCGCGCATCAGACCTGTGGTCGTGTCTCTTGGGCGACGACGTGACCGGGGCTTGTCAGTGCGCGGTCAGCGTCTTCGAATTGCCGGCCTCGTCAATCGTTTCCAGCGCCACCGGGCGGCGCCATATCAGGGCCAGGTATTCCAGCACTTTCTGGGCGCGTTCCAGATCGAGGCCGCGGCCATCGGCCACATGGTCGTGGCGCAGCATCAGGCTGCCGTCATTGCCTAGTGCGACGGCCTGCACGTGCGGCGCGGCGAAATTGAATTTGGGGGCGATCAGCTGTTCGCACAGAGTCTCGATGTCCACGCTTTTGATTTCCACGCGGGTTCCCGTCGTCTGGTCGTGTCGGGCGCGGTAACTCAGCAATTGCAGTTTCTCGACCAGGGCCTCATCCAGATGATTGCGGATGAAGCTGAAGTCGTCCTCTTCGGCGCGAATCCGCAAAGCAGTGTCTAGGCCCTCGTGTTCGATGATGTGTTCCCACATGGTAAAGCCGACGTGGTAGGGGTTGAGCGCCAGTGCGACGTCTTTGCCCGTGGCATAGGGACGGATGACGTCGGAATGTGATTTGATGGCGTCCAGGTACAGGTCGTTGGGCAGAAAATTGGCTTCGCGCAGCAGGCGCGCGTGCCAGTAGCTCGCCCAACCTTCATTCATGATCTGGCAGGCGAATACCGGATAGAAATAGAACGATTCCTCGCGCACCGCCAGAAAAATATCCCGTTCCCAGCCTTCCATGTCGGGTGCGTAACGCGCCACGAACCACAGCAGGTCGGATTCCGGATGCGGCGGGATGGGCGCGCGTTCCCGCCGCTGGATGGGGGGGGTGATTTCGCCGGGCAATTCCGCATAGCGTGAACGAAAGCCTGTGGGTTTCTGGCCTGCCTTGGGCATGACGTGGGTCTGGTAGTCCGGCCGGTGGATCGGCTGGTCCACGTCGATGTGCTGTTCCAGCGCAAGCGCGGCATCCAGGACTGCCTCTACGCGCCGTTGCCCGTGTTCCTCGATGGCGGCCTGGATGCTGCGCGCGCGTTCCGCCGTTTCGGTCACGATGTGATAACCCACCTGTTTCTGCATCCGTGCGAACAGGGCGTTGTTTTTGGAAAAATCGGCGTGTCCCAGGACGTGCGCGGTCACCAGCGTGTTCTGTGCCAGTCCGTTGTCGGTGACCAGATAGGCGCGGTTGGGGTTGCCTGGAAACACCACTTCGAAGATGTGTGAGCCGCCCATCCGGTGCTGCACGTGCTGGTGGATGTAACGCACGCCGAACGACCAGTGCGGCATGCGGATAGGCAGGCCGTACACGGCGACTTCCATCATGAAAGTGTTGGGCACCAGTTCGAAGTCCACCGGGTCATACACGAGCCCGTTGCGCGCGGCCAGGGCCTCGATCTTCGGCATGTAGCGCGTCAGCTGTTCGAGGCCTTGAGCGTGTGCGGCTTGCATGTCAGGTCTCCTCGGCCGCGTTGGCGCTTGCCTCGCGCTGGAAGAAGCGGCGCACGGCGTTCCAGACGTCGCCGCGTTCGTGCATCGTATAGGTACCGACCGGGTAATGACGCGATTCCAGCGAGCGGAACAGCCGGCCTGTTTCGGATTGCCCCGATTCATGCGGATTCTGCGGCGTTTCCACGAACCCCATGAAATTGACGATGTCGCCCAGTTCGCGCAGCAGGCTGCCGGCAAGCTCCTGGTCATCGGCGAAGTTCTCGCCGTCCGAGGCGTAGAACAGATAATGGTTGTAGCGCCGGGCCGGGTAGCGTTTGGCGAAGATATCCAGCGCCAGTTTGAATGCGCTGGATGCGGTGGTGCCGCCCGTGGCGGCGACCTGGAAGAACTGTTCTTCGGTGAATTCCCAGGCTTCGTCGGTATGCGCAATGAAGACGATCTCCAGTGCATTGCCGTACTGCCGGCGCAGACCCTGTACGACCCAGAAGAAAAACGATTTCGCCAGCTTGCGCCGTTCCGGATCCATCGAGCCCGATACGTCCAGCACCAATGTCACGACCGCGTCGGTTGCGGGGCGCTGGCGCCGCGCCAGTTGCCGGAACCGCAGGTCTTCATCGGAAAATGGCGCGGGATTGTCCGGTTGGGCATGCCGGCGCTTGATGGCTTCCTTCAGGGTCCGGCGCCGATCCAGACGTGAATTCGGGCCATGCCGGCTCCAGCCTTCGCGTACCAGATCCTCGTCCCGGAGGGCGTCGCTGGCACGCGGCTTGAGGTCGGGCAGATGCAGCTCGTCCCAGATCCAGTCGACAATGTCCTCGATCCTGAGCTCCAGCATGAAGCGCAGCTCGCCGCCGCCGTCTCCCCCCGCTCCGGCCTGGCCGCCCTGGCCTGCGGCGTCGTCCTGCCCTTGTTGATAGACGTCGCCCGGGCGCCCTCCGCCCTGGCCCACACCGGATTGTTCGTCCGGCGTGTTCAGACGGAAGCGGTAGTGTTCCAGAAAATGGACCGGGATCCGCACGGTGTGGCTGGATGGGCGGCTCAGGATGTCCGCGCCCGCGATCATCTCGGGCAGTTGCTCGCGCACGGCATCCCGAACCTTTTCGTTGTGCCGCAGCCAGTCGCGCGCTCCGCGCGAAAACAGGTCGTACCAATGGTGCGCCTGCGCCAGATTGGAAAGCTGCCGGTATGCGGGCCTGGTCATGATGTCGGCCTTTCGTGTTCCGGCTATTCCTGCGCCAGCAGCGTGGTGACGTAGTTGAGCGCCTCGTGCGCGCTGTGTGCATCGTAGCCGTAGTCGTTGACCAGACGTTCTTCGACGGCCGAGATCTTCTTCATGGTTTCGGTATCGGCGCGCACTCTGGACGTCACCAGGCGCAGCACGTCGCGGCGCTCTTCGAACAGGTACTGTTCGATGGCCTCGCGCAGTCGCGCGTGTTCGGCCAGGGTGAATTTCACGCCGCGTTTGTAGGCATTCAGCGCCTTGCGCACGATTTCCTGGCGAAACGAGGTCTTGCCGGAATCGGAAATGCCGATCTTGGTTTCCACGCTGCGCAGGAACCGTTCATCGGCGTCGCGTTCCTCGCCGGTGATGGGGTCGTCCACCTTGCGGTTTTCCAGGACTGCTTCGACTTCGTCGAGATATTTGTCCAGCAATTCCTGGGCCTCGTCCTGGAAGGACACGAAAAGCGCCTTGTGCACGTCTTCCTTGACCCAGCGGTTGTAGAACTCTTTGCGCGTCGTCACCAGGAAGTCAGTCCATTGTTTCTTGACTTTGGCATCCATGCGCGCATCCGACTCGATGGCGTCCTTGATGGCCAGCATGACTTCCATCGCCGTCAGGCTTTTGCTTTCGGACTGGCTGATGGCGCCAGCCAGGGCGTTGACGATGAAGCGCGGCGACACCCCGTCCATGCCCTCGTCGGGCTGCTCGCGGATGATGCGCTCCGCTTCGGCATCCGAGATTCCTTCCACGGCTTCGTGGGCGTGGATGCGCAGCTTCTTGCTCAAGTCCAGGTCCTGGCGCTCCGATGGTTTCAGGCGCGTCAGGATGGCAAAGACGGCCGCGACCTGCAGCGCGTGGGGATCCAGATGGACTTGCCGGAAGGATGGCGTCGTGGAGGTCAGCTTGTGGTAAATGCGGGCCTCGTCGGTGTAGCACAGTGTGTAGGGGACCTGCACGATCACCATACGGTCGAGCAGCGCCTCGTTTTCCTTTTCTTGCAGGAACCGGCGGAATTCGGCCATGTTGGTATGGGCAACGATGGTCTCGTCGATGTAGATCAGCGGGAAGCGGGAGACTTTGACCAGCTGTTCCTGGGTCAAGGTCAGCAACAGATACAGAAATTCGCGCTTGACCTTCAGGATCTCGATCATCTCCAGCAGGCCGCGGTTGCCGGCGTAGACCGCGCCCGACCATGACCAGGCGCGCGGGTCGCCTTCGTCTCCGTATTCGGCCACCTTGGACAGATCGACCGAACCGACCAGGTCGGCGATATCCGCCGTGGTGGGGTCGTGCGGTGCATAGGTGCCCACCGCATTGCGGGCGGCTTCGTCGATGAAGATGCGGTGCACCGGTACGCGCGCGAAGTCGCCGTCGTATTTTCCATCCAGCAGCGCGCGCGTGAAGGGCGATAACTCGCCGCCGATCGCAACCCCGTAGGTGTCCTTGAATTCGGCCTGCTTTCCATGCGGGATCAGCAGCAGGGGCGATTCCTGAATCGGGCTTTCCTGGATGGCGTACAGCGCCCCTTCATCGGTGTGGCTGTAGGCTTCGAGGCCGCGTTTCAGCAAGGTTACCAGGCTGGATTTGCCGCCGGATGGTGGCCCCAGCAGAAGCAGCAGCCGCCGGCCGACTTCGGAGCCTTCGCTGGCGGCCTTGAAGTAATTGGCAACCCGCTCGAGCGCCTGATCGATGCCGAACAGGTCGTCCTCGAACAGCTTGTAGTGCGTGGCGGCGCCGCCTGGCTTCGAAGCCTCGACACCGCGCCAGCAGATCATGTCCCAGATGTACTGGTGGCTGGAGCGGGCTGCGCGCGCCGGATCGGCGGTGACGATGTCACGCAGATAGTCGCTGAAGCTGCCTTCCCATCGCTGTGCCTGTTGCTTGCGCGAATAGTCAGCCAGCGACTCGACGAAATTGGAACGTTGCCGTTCGGTTTCCTGATTGCGATCGGTCACGGCGATTCTCCAGACGGAGGGTCAGACGTCGGCCGGCGTGGACTTGCGTAAGGACGGATTGTGCGCCGGTGGCGGTTTGACCTCAGGTTATCCTGCTTGGCTTCTGAGGGTTGGACAGGCGGACGCCGCGGAAGTTCAGAATCGTGCGACGCCCGTCGCTGATCCCGCCTCAGGGGGATTTTGCGCGCTCGGCCTTGACCTGTTCGGCCGTGATCTGCTTTGCCTGGTTGCCCCAGGATGTTCGTTCGTGATTGATGATGTCGGCGATCTGATGATCGTTCAGTGTAGCCGCGAACCCCGGCATCGGGCTGGGATAGTTGATGCCGCCGATGGCCTCGCCACTCAGTCCGTGCAGTACGGTGTGGATCTGCTTGGTCGGATCGGGATCCAGCACCGCCGGATCGGCCTTGAGCGGGGGGAAGGCTCCCGGCAGCCCGGCACCGGTAGCCTGATGGCAGGCGACGCAGTTGGCTGTATACAACGCAGTACCGCGCGCGGCATCGAAGGCATATGGGCCTGCCGGTTCGGCGGGGGCGGCGGCGCTGGCTGCCGGGGTTGCCTTTTCGATCGGCGGGGTTTGCGCCGGGGCGCCGGCGGGGGCCTGCACGTCGATGATTCCCTGGGCGCCGATGATCTCATGGGCCATGTCGTGGTCCACGAAGGCATATTTGCCCGGATCCGGGAAGACCAGGTCGAACACCGCGCCAGCGCCCGGGCCGACCGTATAGGTGGAGACGCCGCTGAGCGCGTGCGCCGGGTCGCCATCCGGGTAGACCTTGTCGAAGATCGCGCCGATCACGTGAAAGGAGCTCCAGAGGTTCGGGCCCGCGTTCACCATGTACAGGCGCACCCGTTCGCCAGGGGCGGCCGGCAGGGGGTGGTCGTGGTACTGGAAGGCCACGCCGTTGAAGACGACTTCGTCGGGCTGTTCCTTGCGCATCTTTTCAAAGTCGCCACCCATGGTCTTGCCCGACACCTGCTGGGTATACCATTCGCCCTGGACCAGCACGTAGCTCTTGGCGGCCGGCGGCAGTGGCGTTTCCGGGTCCACGATGACCGCGCCGTACATGCCGTTGCCGATATGCAGCAGCACGGGCGGAGTGCCGCAGTGGTAGACGAAGGCGCCGGGGACCTTCGCGACGAAGGAGAACTTGATGGTTTCTCCGGGCCGGATATCCACGAAGTGCAGGCTGGGCGGTGTGAGCGCCGCATGAAAATCGATCGAGTGTTGCATCGTGCCGTGGTTCGTGAAGACCACGTCGATGGTCTGACCCTGACGCACATGGATGACCGGGCCCGGCACTGTGCCGCCGAATGTCCAGGCCTGATACTGCACGCCGCTGGCGATGGCCACCGACTGATCGCTGGCGTCGATATTGATTGTCACTCTGGAGCCGTCGGTCAGTGGCGGCAGGTTGGCATCCCGTGCCTTGGCGATGGGTTCTTTCGAGGCTAGCGACAGCGGCGATACGGCCGCCGCCGCGGCGGCGGGCGAGGGCGCCCGCACGTTCAGGCTGCTGTGCAGCCCGGCGATCAGAAAGAACAACAGCAGTACGATGCCCGACAGGACCGGGACCTGGATGCGCCAGGACACCGGTTGGGGGGGTTCCAATGGTGCCTGTGCGCTCCATTCGGCGATCCGGCGCCAGCCCGGCCAGCGTTTTTCCAGATAAAAATCCAGGCTGTAGGGGCTGGATCCGGAGCGGTAATTGATGGCGATCAGGGCCAGGAAGATCAGCACGTAGCTGATGCCCGTGCCCATGTTCGTGGCACCCACGGCGTAGGGGCCGCCGAACCCCTCGGCGGTGCTCCAGATCAGCAGGCTGAACAGCGCGCCGGCGACGTAGGTGGTCTTGCGTGCGATTCCCAGCACCAGGGCCAGCGCCAGCACGGTTTCGATCAATCGCGTCAGGCCGATGAACAGCCCCGCGTTGGGTGTGATCAGTGCGATCCACAGATCGAACCAGAAGGCTGACCAGGCGGGCTGCCCCTGGGCCGCATTGTGCAGGTAGCCGACGTAGTTCGTGGCGAACTGCGAGGTCCAGGTGAAGGCGGCGTTGGCCACCCAGATGATGCCGAAGGCCACGCGCAGCGCGGCAGTCGCCATGGCGGGCCAAGCTTCGGAAGACTGATGCCGCTGTGCCGACTGTGCCATGCCCGATTCCCCCGTCATCTGTTTGTGCTGGCTGTTTGCTGGAAAGGACATTGTCATCCCGGCCAGCCAGGATGACTGTTTATAACCTTGATGCTTGAATGGTTAATGGTTCGAAGGTCGTGAATGGTTCGATGGTTTCAGTGACTGTAGCGTAGTTGCCACAACGCCCAGGTCCCTCCAGTTGTCGGGGTGGCAGGTGAACAGCAGGATCTGGTGCCGCTGGCCCGCATCGAACAGGATCCGTTTCATGTGCGCCAGCCGCTGCGGGTCGCTGTGCACCAGGGCATCATCCAGAATGATGAGGGTAGGGCGACCGGCTTCCTTCAGCAGGTCGGCATAGGCTAGCCGGCTGATCAGGCCCATCTGTTCCCGTGCGCCGAAACTCAGGGCCGCGAAATCGTCTTGTGTTTCCCGGCCATGGGTTTCGCGCACCAGCAGCCTAGGCTGCAGATCCTCATCGACCTCGAGGTGCGACTGCGGAAACAGCAGCTGCAGATAGTGATTCAGATGCCGCTGCAAGGGCGCCTGGATGCGTTGTGTCAGCGCCTGTCGCCTGGTTTTCAGCAGGTTGAGCAGCAGGTCGAGCGCGGCGGCGCGGTGTTCGAGCTGGTCACGGCGCCGGCCAATGTGTCGCAACTGCAGGGTCAGCTCGGCGTGCTGTTCTTCCAGGCCGCTGGCACCCAGGGTTTCCAGCTTGCTGCGTAGACTTGCCAGTTCCAGGGATCGCTGTCGGGCTTCCTGTTCCAGAGTCTCCGCGGTGCGGGTGAATCGCTGGACGTCCTGGCGCAGGATGTCCGGCTGGGCCGCCTCGATTTGCTTCTGGTGCCGGATGACCGATTCCTGCAGAGCGGCTTCGCGCGCGCGTAGTTCCACCAGCTGTCCGCTCAGTTCGGTCTCGCGCTGCCGGCGGTCTGGCGCCTGCAGCGCATCGTTCAGCTTTTGCCATTCTTCCTGGGCGGTTTTCACAGCCTGGCTGGCCAGGCTGTGGTCCCGTTCGAAGTGGCTGACGCCTTGTTCGGCCGCCTGCAACTGTTCGCGCGCTGTCTCCAGCCGGCTTTCCGCAATGGCGAGGCTGACATCCGCGCCGGTGGGCCGCGGAAGGTCTGCCAACTGCTGTTGCAGGGCCTGCCGTCGTTGCATGCCGGATGCCTGCCGGCCGAGCAGATCGTCGATGCCGCTGGCTGCCAGGCTGCCCAGCAGAAGTTCACCCCGGCGGATGTCTTCCCGCAGTCCCCTGTGCCGTTCACCGAGTTCTTCGGCGTGAGACAGGCTTTCAGCCTGTGCCTCGTTCAATTGGGCGGTGAGCTTGTCTTGCGCGATCCGCCGGCGCCGCGCCAGGTCGGCGATGTCCTCGCCGCCGGGCTGGATCTTGAGTTTGCCGATGCCGGGGATGTCCAGGTCGGCGGGTTCCATCAGCAGGCGCTGACCTTCGCCGGTGAGGGATTCGTCACCCAGCAGGATGTGCTGCGCGGGCAGCAGGTCGAAATGCAGCCGGGTGGCGATGGCCTGTTGCGCAATGTCGAGCTCGGCCAATTGTTGGCCGAGCTTGCGCAACTGCGTCAACATCGCGGTATCGACCCGGTTGCCGTGCAATTGCGCCTGCTGCTCCCGCTGTTGAGCCTGAAGCGTGCGTGCCTGTTTCAGCGTTTCCTCGGTCTGGGCCAGGTCGAGATCGAGCTGTCGCAGTTCGCTGTCAAGTCGGTGGCGGTGTTCCAGCTGACGGGTTTGCCGGCAGGCCCGGTCCGCTGCCTGGTAGGCGGATTTCGCCTGGGCCAGCCGGCTCTCGGTCCCGGCGCGGCGGGTTTCCTGGCTGTCTAGCGCCTCGATGGCCTTTTGCCGGTCGCGGGCACGTTGTTCCAGATCGCCTTGCTGCTTTGCAAAGGATGCCAACTGATCGCGGCACAGCCGCTGGCTTTCGGTGACGTGCTGGAGTTCCAGCCGTGCGCGCGCCTGAGCCTGCAGCCAGCCTTGCACCTCGGCCAGCCTGGCGGTGGCCTGTTCGGCTTGCTGGTGGTAGCGTTCCCAGGGGCGGGTGGCGTCCTCATGCTGCAACTGGCGCAGCGTTTCCAGCTGGTCCACCAGATCCCGATAGGTGCTGATGTCCCGGCTGAGTGAATCCAGTTGTTCCTGGCACCCGGCGTGTTGCTGGATGGCCTTGGCATAGTCGTTGGCGGGACGCCCGGTGGCCGTCAGCAATTGTGCCCGTTCCCGCGTCACCTGACCGATCAGCTCGTCGCCCGTGCTGCTGGCGACTTCGCCCAGACTTTCCCCCAGAGCCGACTTCAGGTAATCACCGGCGTGGGTGATGGATTCGTGGATATCCTGGCCGGAACCCTGTTCGATCCACAGCAGGCCCGGGATGCCCCAGTGTTCGGTCTTGCTGGCGCCCCGGCTGGGATACTGATAGCCCAGCAATCCGGACAGCTGCTCCTCGGCTTCTTCTTCGCTGTATCGGCGGCCGGCGATGGTCAGATCGCAGCGTTTGCGTTTGAGGAAGCTCTTGCTGAGTTCCCAGCGTTCGCCCTGCCAGTCGAATGCCAGTTGCACGCTGGGTGAGGCCGATGAGTCGCCCCAGGGCTGCAAGTCGTCGATGCTGCCGGATTTGAAACGCTCGAAGAAAGCGGCGCGGATCGCTCGCACCAGGGTGCTTTTGCCCGATTCGTTCGGCCCGGTGAACAGGTTGATCCCCGGGGCCAGCCCCGTGATTTCCAGCGGTTCTCGAAATTGCCGCAGCTGTTCGACTCGGATGCGCTGAAGTTTCATGCCTGTGCCTCGGGGTGTGCCCGTTTGCGCAGAAGCCCCGACAGGATAACGAGCGCATCCCTGGCGGTTTGCGCATCGTCGCCTTGCTGACGATTTTGCAGGTCGGCGATCACATCGCCCACATAGCCATCGGCCTGCAGGGCGGCGATGTCGTCATCGGAGGGGATGAGCCGCAGCTCGGTCAGATCGTATTGCAGGCTGCGGCATCGGCCCTGAGTCGCCGAGAGCGCCTGTTGTAGGCGGTGTTCGTCCGCCAGATCAATGTGCCCCGAGATCGTCAGGTCCAGGACCGCGACCGATGGCAGCTGGTTCAGGCGCTGGATCAGCAGCTCGACGTCCGATGCGACGGCAAGGGACTCTGCCCAACTGTCCCAGCGGTACTGCGACATGGGGTGGGGCTGCACGATCGGTGCCTGGCCGGCGCCTGGCAGATCGACCAGCAGCACCTGGCCGGCACCGTTGTTCCTGAAGCGATCCTGTTCGGGGGTGCCGCTGTACCAGGTGTGTTCGTCGACCTGCTTCAGACCGTGCCAGTCGCCCAGTGCCAGATAGTCCAGGCGGCCACGGTGCGCGCGATCCGCCGCGATGGGGTTGGACGAATCGATGTCTTCCGCCAGCAGGCCCTGGACGCTGCCGTGAGCCAGTCCGATGCGCAGCAGGCCGGGCGTCGTTTCGGCGGTGTCGAACCATTCCGTCAGATCCTGATAGGTCTGGCGCTGGGTCAACGGCGCGCCCAGCACAGCTAGCCCCAGGTCCGCGAATTCGCGGATATCGGGTTGAAGGAAGACGTGGGCATTGGCGGGGATGGCGGACAGCCGTTCCGCACGGCTCCAGACGCTTTCGGCCAGCGCCGCGTCGTGATTGCCCGGGATCAGGATCCAGGGACCCGCATAGCCTTGCAGGGCATGGAAGAGGCGGTGGATGGTGCGATCCGACACGGTCTGCGCATCGAAGACGTCGCCCGCGACCAGCACCGCATCGACTTGTTCCTGTGACGCCAGCGCAGCGATGTGTTCGATCGTGCTGAAGCGCGCATCGGCCAGGATGGCGGCGTCATCGGGCGAGAACCGGCTGTATTGACGACCGATCTGCCAGTCGGCGGTATGCAGGATGCGTGGCATGGGGGCTTATCCATCTTGATGGGGGTGTGTCGGGCTGACTCGCGATTTCCGGTACCGGCTCCATCATACTCAGCCAGCGGACTCGCCTAGGCGCCAAACCCCGAGGCGTGATCAGATCTACTTTCCGACCAAGATGCCGACGCCATAGGTCACAGCCATCGCCAGGATGCCGCCACCCACTGTGCGTGCAATCGCCCTGAGCTTCGGCGCCCGGCCGAGATGCGCCGAGACCGAGCCTGTGATGGCGAGTGCGACGATGACGGCAATCGCCGTCACCGGCACGGCAATACCGCGCGGCGTGAGCAAAATCGCCGCCAGCGGGATCAGGCCACCAATGGTGAAGGCCAGCATCGAAGCGAGGCCCGCCTGCCAGGGATTGCTCAGCTCGTCCGGGTCGATGCCGAGTTCGAGCCGTGCATGCGCGGCCAGCGGGTCCTTTGCCGAAAGCTGTAGCGCCACCTTGCGTGCCAGCTCGCCGTCTATGCCCTGGGCCTGGATCAACTTGGTGAGCTGCCTGAACTCATATTCGGGGTGCGCGTTCAGCTGCGATTGTTCATTGTTGAGCTCCGCACGCTCCGAGTCGCGTTGGCTGGAAACCGAAACATACTCGCCTACCGCCATAGACAGCGCTCCCGCCACCACCGCGGCGATGCCCGCGATTGTCAGGCTCCCGTTGCTCACAGCCGCCCCAGCTACGCCAACAACTATGCCCGCCGTGGACACGATGCCGTCGTTGGCACCCATCACGCCGGCGCGTAACCAGTTCAGCCGGCTGGCGATGTCACCGGACTGCGTATCGGCAGCGTAGTCCGGGTCCGTCGTTGGCTCGGTCACATCGTGGCTCCCTTCCGCTGGAATGGCTTATAAGCCCGATAGTTTATCAATTCAGTTGCCAATCTCACACGCCAGGACGGTATCGATTTCTTGCGCCTCGCACCTGAAATTGGCATCGTCATCAGGACCAATCCGTACCGGCTGGAGCAGGCAAATGATGCATTGCGGGATCCGCGCGAGGGCCGGTTCGAGGGTGCGGCTGTTCTGGTTCCCTAACTGTCGGCTTTGCCCGGCATGAGCTCCAGCGCGGCGTGTTTCAAGTCCGGAAGCTGCTGGCCCGCATCCAGGCGATGCCAGGTGATGGCGCCAAGTTCCGCCTTCGTTTGGGCCACCACCACGGCAGGCGTGGCATCCGAGGCATCGCCCACCCGCTGCGCCACGCGCCGAACCAGGAGATCGACGGGAGCGTCGAGCCAGAACCCGGCGAAGGCAACGCCCGCGCTCGCGGCAATGGCTTGCGCCGCCATGCGATCCTCGGGCCGCAAAAACGTTGCATCCAGAATGACGGCGCGTCCGGCGCGAAGCCCCGCCGCCGCGAATTCATTCAAGTTTGCATAGACTTCCGCGGTCATCTGAGCGCGATAACTTTCCGTCGAAAGCCGAGTTTCCTGACTGACGCCGGAAATGCGCTTGCGCTCGATGTCGCTGCGCAGGTGAAGCGCCCCAGGCGCGAGGCCGATCTCCGGCGCGAGGGCCGCTGCAAGCGAAGACTTGCCCGTCCCGGACAGGCCCCCGATCGCGGCGAGGAAGGGTGCTGCGGGCGAGAGAAAGTTTACCGCCGCGTCGAAATAGGCCAGCGCCGTGTCGCGCAGCGCTGTCTTTTTCGGGGACTGATGGAACTGCGCGGCCATGACCTTGGCACGGATCGCCGCACGCAGGCTCAGAAAGAGCGGTAGCACCGCGAGGCCCTCTATCTGGAACGCCATGTCGTCAGACAGGAAAAGGTAGCCATTCAGGAGTTGGTTGGCGTCTGTACGAAGGCCTCTTTTACACAGATCCATGAGCGGAAAGGCGAGGTCATAAAGGACGTCGGACGTCGCAATGGCCTCATTGAACTCCAGCGCGTCAAACAGGATCGGCTCGCCATCTATCAGCACGATATTGCCAAGATGAAGGTCGCCGTGGCAGCGGCGCACCTGGTCTCTTGCGGCGCGTTCAAGGAGCAGTGGTTCGGTGCGATCAAAGGCCGACACCAGCCGCCGACCGAATTCGCCGACGTTGTCGCCGGGGAACAAATCTGGTGTCTGGTGAAGTTCGTCCACGGTTTCCGAGAGAAGACGGCGCAGCTCGTGCGTCGCAGCGACGCCATCCCGGACAGGGGCTCGCTGGTGCGCCATGAAGATCGCGCGGGCCATCTTGCCAACGAGTTCGGCCCCCAGCGCAGCCTTGTCGGCAAGTCGATCAAGGCTCGCGGTTTCGTCGAAGCGGCGCAGGTGGACCGCCCATTCGACGACGGTGTCCGAGCCCCCGATATGCAGTCCTGCGGCGTCCCGGGTAATGGGCACGACGCCGACATAGAGGTCCGGCGCATTTGCCAGGTTGGCGGAAATCTCGGCTTCACAGGCCGTGTGGCGCTTTTCGAGCGTGGAAAAATCCATGTAGGGAAAGCGGACGGCGCGCTTGACCTTGTAGACGTCCGGCCCGGCGAGGAAGACCGCGGCGCCGTGGGTATCCACACGCACCACTGGTTCCGACAGACCGTGCGTATGGGGGTCTTCGAGGAAGGCAAAGACATCGGCCTGTTCGACCGAAGCCGGATCGTTCATGGTTTCAGGTTTTTCCAGTTGGGGGTATGGCCAACGGCAGGCCATCGAGCCTGTGGGCGTTTACACTGAAGCACCATATCATGGCCAATGATTCCACGCTTCGCGGCGGCTTTGAAGCGAAGAACGATCGTGCCCACCTGGCGGTGTCGGCTGCTGGCCGTCCGCTACCTATCCGCGTCACGGGGATCCGCTGTCAACCGAAAAAGGCGGACGAAAAAAAACCGCCCGAAAAAATCAGGCGGTTTTTGTATTCTGGTGGCGTGTGGTTGACCGTGTGCCGACTGGCCTCCCGAGCTTATGAGCAGTGGTGCGGGTTGCTGCGGAATGGTGCGGAAATTCCGTAGCCATCCCTGATTGCGGTATCACCAGATCAGCGCTTGGTACTTGCGTCTTCAATCGCTTTGGTCATGGCGGCATGCTCCCACTTCACTGCCTTGCATCCGTTCTGCTGAAATGCTGGCGGGGTCTTGGCAGGAGGCGTGTCTCCCTTGTAAACGCCAATTACGCCCTTGCCGGGAGTGTCAGATTTTTTGTGGGCGGGGCGATTTGACATTGGTTAATCCCTGGCCTCAGTGAACCGTTCACCGAACAGAATGGCGAACTGGTTCATCGCCGCCTTCCAAGTGTGAACGGATCGGGATGGCTTGGCCAGGATGTTTCTGAGCGCCAGCCACAGCAGCTTCACAGCCGCCTCATCGCTGGGGAACTGGCCCCGGTTCTTGATAATTTTACGCAGCTGCCGGTTCATGTTCTCGATGGCGTTGGTGGTGTAGATCACTCGCCGGATATCGGGCGGGAAGATGAAGAACGGCACCACATGCTCCCAAGCCCGTTCCCAGGCGGCCACAATGGTCGGGTAGCGGGTACCCCAGGGGCCATCGGCGAAGGCCTGCAGGGCCTCTCGGGCCTGCTGTTCGTTGGCGGCGGTATAGATGGGCTTGAGCGCGGCAGCGACCAATTTACGGTCCTTCCAGCCCGCGTAATCCAAGCTGTTGCGCATCAGGTGCACGATGCAGGTCTGCACCGTCGTCTTCGGGAAGACCGCGTTAATGGCCTCGGGCAGGCCCTTTAAGCCATCCACCACGGCGATCAGGATGTCCTGGCAGCCTCGGTTTTTCAGTTCATTGAAGACCTTGAGCCAGAATTTTGAGCCCTCGGTTTGTTCGATCCACAGCCCCAGCACGTCGCGTTCCCCGTTGGCGTCGATGCCCAGGGCCAGGTAGACGGCCTTGTTGACCACCAAACCATCAGTGCGGATCTTCACCCGCAGTGCGTCAAATAAGACGACCGGGTACATGCGCTCCAAGGGGCGGTTCTGCCAGGCGACGGTCTCGGCCATCACCTCGTTGGTCACCTCGCTGATGAGCTCGGGCGAAACGTTCGTGCCATAGGTCTCGGCGAGAAAAGCCTGGATCTCGCGCACGCTCATGCCACGGGCATACAGGGCAATGATGCGCTCATCGAACCCGGCGAAATGGCGTTCATGCTTGGGGATGAGCACCGGCTCGAAGCTGCCGTCGCGGTCTCGGGGCAGCTGTACCTGCACCGAACCGTGCTTGGTCAGCAGCGTCTTGGTGCTCACGCCGTTGCGCTCATCGGTCTGCGCGGCGGGCTTGTCCTCACCGGGGCGGTAGCCCAGGTGCACGTTCATCTCCGCACCCATGGCCCGCTCGATGACCGCGCGGCCGAAGGCATCGATCAGGTCCTCGACCTCCATGGCTGACATCGGGCCTTCGACCAGGCCGTCCAGTAGGTGCTCAGGCAGCTTGGGCAGCCGCGCCTCGCGGGCGGCCGCCTGCGCCGCGATGGATGGTTTCTTGTGTTTCACGGGCATATCCATGATCGTTTTCTCTCATGTTATGCCTCGCCCACAAAATTCCGGACACTCTCCCCTTGCCGCGTTTCAGGCTTTCCTCGATCTCCCAATTGATCCATTTACTGGAAGCGGTCTTGTCAGTGAGGTACACCAGCGTAACCGAGCAGCGGTCAATCTTTTCGCAGATGTTCCGCTTGATGTAATCGGCATTGGTGCTGTCATAGGGTTCTTTGACCGAATGATCATCAAACTGCAGGTCCATCTTGTCATTTTTCGCCTGGCCACGAAGCAGGTTTACTTCATCCAAGTCCTCGTGATCAAAGCTGATGAACACATGTCTGCTGACATCTCCTTTGGCTTCAGCAAGCCGTTGCTTCACCTTGTCCTCAAGGCTTCTGATATCCGAACTGAACAAACCGCCACCGGATCCGCCACCCATATTTATTCTCCCTTGTTGAGTTGAAACTCGAGACAGGCAATGCAGCGACCACATGGTTGGCTGTTGCCGGTATGGCACGAGTAGGTCCCGACTACGCCCTTTTCCGTCGCAAGCCGTACGACATCAGCCTTGCCAAATTCGATTAGGGGTGTGAGCACTTTAATCTGGCGTCCCATCGCTGCCGCAATGGCCTGCTCAGCCTGAACGAGAAAGGGGTGGCGTTGATCGGGAAACAAACTGAATTGTTCGGCCAGTAGGCCGATGGCAACCGATGATGCGCCAACCTGATAGGCGTAGGCACTACCCATCAGCAAAAACAGCAGATTCCTGCCCGGTGTAAAAGCGTCCTCCTTCACGTCCATGCTGACATTCGTCAGTCCGGAGGCAATCACTTGCCCGAAGCCGCTGAGATCCATCCTTGTTGGTACGGGAAGCCCAAGCTGCCGATGGACGGCTTGGCATGTCGCCCATTCCTTGGCAGCTGCCCGCTGCCCATAATCAACGAACAATGGAAAGTGGTCGATGTGATCTTCCTTGGCCATAACGCCAATCAGAGTCGAGTCGAGACCGCCCGATACGAGATTTACAAAACTCACAGGTAGGCCTCCCGTTTAGCGACGCGCATCGTCAGCCATGTTGCCAGATCGACGCAGCCCAACGAGTGTCCAAATCGGGATGCGATCTCACGAAACGTATCTTCGATTTCCTCGTAACAGGACAGGCGTCCCAATCGGCTCGGCGCAATCCTGATGCCACGGGTCAGGTGCAGGTAGTCCAGCACGTGTACATCCAGCACCGCGAGATCGGCGCAGTAGCCGATGCGCCGCAAGAAGAGACTGGCTTGTTTCGGACCAAATCCCCAAACGTTCAGCATCAGTTGCTTACGTGCATTTTTGGAGCTGTCGGCGGAAAAAAGCAGTCTGCGCAAAGAGTGGCCCTTGCCATACATTTCCGTGACCGTGGTGGCGAGCAACGATGCCAACCGGTTTCGGAATCGAGGCATCACGGTACGTATTTCACCGTTTTTGCCCGGCACCGACAAGGGCTGGCTGAGTGCATCGAGAATCTGTGGTTCGCAGTCTGCCAGGCCTGCCAGTTGCTTTGAAAACAACAAGCCCCGATCCCTTAGTCGGTCTGCGGTGGCCACCGCCATCTCGAATTGCATTTGGCTGCCGAAGATGCAGATGGCTGCTTCGTACAGCATTTCATCTTCTGTCAGTAGTCGCCAATCAAGCGCTGAACCACCTTGAGCTTTGATCTCGCTGCACATCGCATCAATAGTGCGATTGATGATTTCGGCATTCATGAATCACTCCAACCAAACTCTGCCGCACAGTGACGAAACACATTTGCGGGAAAATTATGACGGCAAAAATCAACCACCGTTTCGTTGGCGATGGCCGCCCGCAACCGTTGCATCCATGAAGCATAGAACTCCAGGTTGTGCACCAGCGTGCGCGCCTGAAATGAAAGTCCTGCGTCGAACCATGCCGTTTGCTTGGCGAAGAAATCTGCCTGCGACAGGTGGTAAAGCAGGCCCGTGTCGTGATCAACAACCGTCTGGCACCACTCCAGACCGTCAAAGCTGTCTGCGCCCATGGCTGAGTACAGGGCAATCGAAATTGGGTTGCCCGTGCCAAGCAGATGCACGGCCACGTAACGATCCAGTTGGTCGAGCGCGTTGCGAATGGCAAGAACGCTTCGAGCCCGGTCGATCACGCCGTCGCCCAGACGGCGTTCCGCGACAGCCAACATGGAAACGTCGGTCTGCGCAGCAACGGCATGACACAGGCCGGGCAAGTCTTGTGCATCGCCATGAATGATCGGCACGATCTGGCAAGAACCGGCTGCGGCCTGATCCGCTTTCCAGCGGGCTACCAGAAGCGCTACGTGTTCGGTTACATCCGTGGGTGGCTGCTGTTCGTCAAAGCCGAAAGCGATATCGAACGGGAACCCGGCCAGCGCCTTGTGAAATGACGGCTGCAGCCACTTGCCCTGAGCGTCCTTCCAGAAGCTCTCATAGTTGCCCGAGTCCATCAGTGTCAGGGCACCAGCATCACGCGCTGATTGCAGAAGTTTGGCGGCATCTGCTGGTTGCGCCATCGCAGCGAGGTCGAACGCGGACACCAGAAACTGCGCATTGATGCCCACCAGCGAGGCCAACACTTGCAGGTAGTCCTGCGGCTGCAGTGCAGTTTTGACGGATGAAATCGAAGGAAAATAAACAGGCAGCAGCAGGGCTTTGCCACCGATGTTCAGTTCAAGCGGACGGCGTACAGTCATTCCTTGCCCTCCGTTTTTGGTGTAGCGCTGCGCCGGGTTTCATTGAACCAGTTGGCGTGCTCTGTGGAGACGTGCTCTTCGACCCGTTCCGCCAGAGCAATCAGCCGATCAGCTTCTGCCAAACCCTTGTAGGGGCCTGCACTGCAGAGAAACAGGTACTGCTCGTGCTTGAGTCGCTCCGTCGTTGCGCGGTAGGTGACCCACAGCGTCGAGTACTGGTTCATCTGCTGAGCCGCTTCCAGCACGGCAATCAAGACGCCAGCAATCGATGCCGACCATTTGGCGCAGTCGGCAGGCAACAAACTCGTGGCGGGAATCAACACCGCTAGCGCCACCTGCGCAAGCTTCAAGCGTTTGTACCAGCGCTGGCAGTGCTGGCTTTTGCTGTCATACCAATTTCGCTGATCGATCAGTCGGAACCATGCCGGATGCACTTTGACTGAATCGGGTACTGGCGGCTCACTGGGTGCGCAGCTATTGACGGCATGCATTCTTTTCTCCCGTTCATTGTGCAAACACCCGTTCCAGCATTGCGGGCAGCAGCGCGGCATTGGCTTCGCGGATGGCGGTGTGTTTGGCCTTGAGGGCGGCGATTTCGGTTTGCAGGCGGTCGAAGGTTTGCTGCGCGGCCAGTGGGGGTGTGGGCACTTCGATGGACATCAGAGCTGGAGCCGTCATTGTCCGGTTGCGAGCGGCGGTGCCTGGCGATGCTGCGTAGATTTTTGCGAAACCTTCTTCGGTGGTGAAGTAATACCAGAGGAAGCCGGGCACCGCGAGTTCTGCATTGGCTTCGCAAGTGAGCATGCGATGGTTTCCAACGCAGCCGTCGTCTTGGGCTTGCGCAATGGCGATGGCCTGCTCCCAAGCCATGATGTTGCTGAAGATCAGATCACCCGCCTGGACGCGATACAGGTCTTGCCATGAAAAATCCGAGCCTGGCACCGTGCGCCGATGGAATGCGCCTTTATAGAAACTGCGCACGCCCAGTTCCGTGTAGTTTTTCTTGGGGTCGATGGTGACTTCACGGCGCACCAATGGTGCTACATCCGCTATCGGCCGTAGCGGCGCGTCGGCAATGGCATCGCGGAAACGCAGGGCCAGCAGGTGTTCGGCATCGCGTAGGGCGGCATCCAGATGCGCTTCGAGCTGCCGGGTTTTCTCGGCCAGCGCGTCGAGGCGGGCGACGAGGGTTTGTTGTTCGGCCAGCAGCGGCAGCGGGATTGTGTAAGTCAACACGTCCGCAGGCCGAATTGCAGCGTAATTTGTTGAACCTTGCGCTTCAACCTGTGTTCTGAACCGCTCAGTACGGCAATAGTGATCGAGATAGCGTGCGTCGAGGGACGATTCGTCGAGCTCGAACAGAAAGTAGTGGCTGCTGACTACCGCGCCGTCGAGTTCCGTGGGAACAAGCCCGAAGCCACCCATTTTCGCGTCGATCTCAGCAACCAAGAACTCGCCAGACTGACAAACCTGCTGTTTTTTTGTCTTGATGTCAGCGCCAGATACTCTGTCACGAAGCAAGACCCCCTTGGCGTGCAGTTGAACACGACAACGCTTGTAATGACTGGTGTCATCAATCGTGACGAATTCCTTGCGATGCTGCAAAACGTCCGCGAGAGGTACGACAGGCCACGCCTTCATATGTCGCCCTCCCCATCACCAATGCGCGTGATACGCCGCGCTTCCAGCTCACGCCGCGTCTTGTCCAGTTCCTCGGCCAGCAGCTTTTCATCCGGCAGCATGGTCTGGTATTCGGCGGCCAGTATCTTGTTAGGAAGGCCTTCCAGCGAGTAGTGGGCTTCGGCTGCGCCTTTTTCGGCGCACAGGATCAAGCCCACAGGCGGGTTTTCACCCGGTTTCATCCAATGCTCGCGGGCATAGTTAAGGTACAGGTGCATCTGGCCGGCGTCGGCGTAGCCGAACTTGCCGACCTTGAGGTCGATGACCAGCAGGCACTTAAGGCGGCGATGGAAAAACAGCAGATCAACGCGGAACCAACTGTCGTCGATGCGCAGCCGGCGCTGGCGGCCGACAAAGGCGAAATCGTCGCCCAGTTCCAGCAAAAAGTCGGCCAAGTGCTGGATCAGCGCGTTCTCAAGGTCGGTTTCGGAATACTCGTCCTTAAGGTTGAGGAACTCCAGCACGAAGGGGTCTTTGATAGCCTGCTCGGGCGTGATGGCGTCAGTAGGTTCGGCCACTTCGCCCTTTTCCAGCATCGCCGCCTTGTTGGTGGACAGTGCGGTGCGTTCGTAGAACTGGCTGTTTACCTGCCGATCGAGCTGGCGCACCGACCAGCGGCAACGCAGCGTTTCGGTTTCGTAAAAACTGCGGGCGTGCTCGCTTTTGACCGAGAGTAAGCGGACATAGGCCGACCAGGGTAGCGGGAAGGCTTGGGCCAGTGCGGATAGATATGGGGATTGTCCAGACGGCGTCTGGAGAATTGGTACAACGTACGATTTGGCAGGCAGCGTCTGCGCAATGTGACGGGCAGGCCATGCTAGGTGGAAGGCACGCATCTGCCACAGATTCTGCTTGCTGAAGCCACGACCAAACCGGGCTGACAGGTCAGCCGACAGGCGTTCGATCAATGCCTCGCCATAGGTGGCCCGATCCTGTCCCCTCTGTTCAAACTCGACAATGCGCCGCCCGATCTCCCAATAGCTGGCCGTCATCAAGGCATTGACGCTGCGCGCGGCAGCGCTGCGGGCCGATTCCAGCAAGGCAATGATATCGGTGTGGACAGTCGCGTAGTCGACCTGATCCGGCACGGCAGGTGGGTTGCGGTCGGTCATTCTTCCATCTCGGTCACCAAGGATTCGATCTCGCCCAGGAGGCGCATCAATTCGGCCTCGTGGCTGCGCATCGAGGCAATCAGGTCTTTAGGATCGGCGTGTTCCAGCTCGGCATTGGTGTACGGGTTCTTGATGTCGAGGTTGTAAATCGGCCAGTACAGGGCGTCACCCTCGGCTTGAGTGGATTTGGCTGTCTGTTCGTGGGCCGATTGTTCGCTCTTCAGCGCCTTCAGGCGGTCTTGCAGTTCGGCTTTCTGGCCGTTGGCTGCTGATTGGATGGCGTGTTCCAGTTTGCGAATGGGTTTGGCCAGCGCGATGGCGGCATTGCGTTCGGCTTCGGACCGTTCCCAGTGCGGTGTGGCGGCTTTAACGGCGGCAGCGTGTTTAGCGGCAAAATCCACCTTCCACGCCTGCGGGCCTTCTTCCCGGTGGTTCCACCATGCTGTGACCGGCGCGAATTCCTCGAATTGCAGGGGCGCTGTCTTGCTGTACTTCTTGCGGCCTTCAGGCAGCGGTAGCTCGTAATACCAGATGGTGTCGGTAGGGCCGCCACGCTCGAAGAACAGCAGGTTGGCCGGAATGTCGGTGTACGGAGCGAACACGCCTTGTGGCAGCCGCACGATGGTGTGGAGCTTGAACTCCTTGAGCATTTCCTCTTTGATGACGGCGCTGATGCCGTCACCGAACAGGGTGCCGTTGGGCACGATCACAGCAGCGCGGCCACCGCGCGTGGCGGGCTTGCCGCCAGGCACCGGCGCACCTGCGACGAGCAGTTTGCGCATGATGTATTGCAGAAAAAGCAGCGCAGTTTCCGCCGTCTGCATATTGGGCGGGAAGTTGGCCTTGATGCCGACTTCTTCCTCGCCGCCAAACGGCGGGTTGGTGAGGATGACGTCCACGCGCTCGCTGTGGCCGATTTCGTTGATCCGCCGATCCAGCGTGTTGCCGTAAGCGATCTGCGGCGCTTCCAGCCCGTGCAGCAACAGGTTCATCTGCGCCAGCATGTAGGGCAGTGGTTTGGCTTCCTGGCCATAAAGCGTGTCACGTTGCAAGCTGCGACGCTGATCTGGCGCGCTCACCTGCGGGGCGATGTGATCGTAAGCTTCAACCAGAAAGCCGCCCGTGCCACAGGCGGGGTCCAGCACCGTTTCGCCCAAACGTGGGTCGGTGACCTGCACCATGAAGCGCACCACCGGGCGCGGTGTGTAGAACTCACCTGCGTCGCCTGCTGCATCGCGCATTTCGCGCAGCATGGATTCATACAGGTGCGAGAGCGTGTGGATTTCTTCGCTGGCACTGAAGCGAATACCATTGATCTTGTTGATGATGTCGCGCAGCAGGTAGCCGCTGACCATGCGGTTCTGTACGCCTTTGAATACGTTGGCGATGACCTCACGCTGGCTGCCTTTTTCGCCTTCGCCTGCCAATCCGCGCAAATAGGTGAACAGGCCTTTGCCGGTTCTGCCATCGGCACGCACGGTGAATTCCTGGCTGATGAAAGCCAGCAACTCATCGCCGCTGATGCCATCTTCGCGAGCAGCCCAGTCGCGCCAGCGATAGGGAGACTCGATGATGGGCTGATAGCGCTTGCCATCGAGCTCAGCTTCTTCCTCGTGCACGATTTCGAGGTCGTCGAGAAACTTGAGGAACATCACCCAAGTGAGCAGCGGCAGGCGGTCCACGTCACCGTTGAGGCCCTTGTCCTTGCGGAGGATTTTGCGGGCAGTGCCAATCAGCGCGGAAAGGTTTTCACGGGTGGTGAGCGGCGTTTTCGCTTTGCGTGGCGCGCGGGTCTTTTTGGCTTCGCCGAAACCCGCTACGCTCGTTTTCTCGCCGGTGGTGGCAAATTTGGCCATGGAATGTGTTTCTCGTTATTGGTAGAGCGCAGTCTGCAGCCGGGATACAGCGTCCTTCATGCCACGCACACCGCCGAAGTGACGAGTGGCGATTTCGGAAGGACTGCCGTAGCGGTCGAAGGGCTGTACCTTCATCAGCTCGGACAGCGCATTGAATTGCAAAATGCCGCGCTCGACATAGCGGTCGAGCAGCAGCGACAGAATTTCACGGGCGGTCTCACCGTGCTGGGTGAACAGGTCTTGGGCCTGACGTTTGGCAGCTTCCGCGCGCTGGCGGCGGGTGAGTAGTGGCGCATTCCAACCCAGATGGCACAGCAGATCAAACGGATCGGCATCAGGCTGTTCACTGCTGGCTGCCAGTTCCTCAAAACTGATGCCGCGCTCAGTCAGCTCGCGCAGTACCTCGGCGCGGGTGTCGGGATTGGCCCATGCCGATTGCAGTGCTTCGCGCGTCGGATATAGGGTACGCACGGCGCGGCCTGAGTATTCCGTGTACTTGACCACCTGCAGCTTCTTGCCGTCGGTGTCGAGGTCATAGATCAGATGGCCGATCACTTCGACCTCGCCGCCATCGATGTAGAACTTGCGGGGTTCTGTCGGTGGCTCCGTGATGATTTCGCCATTGCTGCCGGAGTCGTCGTCTTGTTCCGTTTCGAACTCGTACTGTGCTTCGGGCTCTGCCACGCTCGGCGCTTCGTCTGTAGTGGTTTCTACAACTTCGCCCGATTCATCGACCATGATTTCTTCGATACGCGCCGGATCGCCGTCAAAATCCGGATCGGCAAAGTGCTGCGTGGCCGTACCGGTAAAGTCGATGATGTTGAAGTATTCCTTGCCGTAATCCACCTTCAGGCGCGTGCCACGACCGACGATCTGCTTGAATTCAGATCGCGAGCCCACTACACGTGCCAGCACGACATTTTTGACCATTTCGGCATCGACGCCGGTGGTCAGCAATTGAGAGGTAGTGAGGATGACGGGTGTGGGCTTGTCCACGTCCTGGAAATGCGATAGATGGGTGAGACCAATCGCGCCTTCATCGGCGGTGACGCGGCAGACGTAATCGGGGTACTGCTTGACCAGATCGCTGTTCAGGTTGATCAGTTCCTGCCGCATCTCGGCCGCGTGTTCCTGATCGACACAGAACACCAGCGTCTTGGCGAACCGGTCAGTGCCTTTGAGCAGGTCGGTCAGGTGGCGAGCCATCGCCTGTGTACGTGAGCGGAGCGCGATGACACGTTCAAAATCTTTGGTTTGATATTCTTCGTCAGGCACTTTTCGGCCATAACGGTCCAACTCATCCTTGCTGGGCCGCCAGCCTGCTGCATCGACCGTGGTGATGACACGATGCACGCGGTACGGTGCCAGAAAACCATCCTCGATACCTTGGCGCAGGCTGTAGGTGTACACCGGGTTGCCGAAGTATTCGTAGCTGTTGCGCGATTCCTCGCGCAGCGGCGTGGCGGTCATGCCGAACTGCACGGCAGGCTCAAAATAATCCAGTACCGCACGCCATGCACTTTCATCCCGGCTGGAGCCGCGATGGCATTCGTCAATGATGATCAGGTCGAAGAAATCCGGACGGTACTGACGGAAAACGTCTGCGCTGGCGGTGGTCAGCGCCTGATAGATGCCAAAGTACATGTCCCGGCTCTGGCTGGTGTCACCGCCGGCGATCTTGTGCCTTGCATCTCCGAAGGGCGCGAACATCTTGGCCATTGGGTCATCCACCAGGATGTTGCGATCGGCCAGGAACAGAATCTTGGGGCGACGGTGTTCGCCGGTGCGGTTCCAGCGGCTGTTCCACAATTTCCAGCAGATCTGGAAAGCGACACAGGTTTTGCCGGTGCCGGTGGCCAGCGTGGCAAGAATGCGTTTCTGCCCGAGCAGGATTCCTTCAATAACCCGGTTGATCGCAATCTGCTGGTAATAACGCGGCACCTTGCCCGAAACGAGGTTGAAGGGCTCCAGCAGGTATGACGATACGCTTTGCGGAAACTGTGCTGCTGCGGTCAGTCGGGCGAACAATTCATCAGGCGTGGCGTAGCGATCCACTTCATGCTCGGTGCCGGTGGTGTAGTCGATTTCGATGATGCGATGGCCGTTGGTGGCGTAGGCAAATTTGAGGCCGAGAATTTCCGCATACTCGCGGGCCTGTTGCACCCCGGTTTCCGCAGGCAGTCCAATTTCCTTGGCTTCGACGACGGCGAGGGGATAGTCGCGGCGGTAATACAGCAAATAATCGGCTCGCTTCCTCTGACCACGGCGAACCTTGCCACCGGTCACGAGGATGCGGCCATTGGTGAAACTGCGTTGTTCGCCAATGGTGTGCGGGGCTGACCCCCAGCCGGCTTCCACCAGGCGGGGCGTGATGAATTCGCGGCAGGTATCCGCTTCGGTGATCACACCATCCCGCATTGCCTCCCCCTTCATCGAATCGTCCCTCAGCCCAGCAAAATCGTAAATTCGGTAGCTAACGCGACAGGCTCCACGCCCCGAACATGTCTCTTTAATGCCACCAGGCCATAGCCTTCCATCATCCGCAGTGAGCGCAACAGGTTGGGCACCTGCCGCCCAGTCAATTCGGCCAGCGATTTGGGCCGCCGATCACGGCTTACATAAGCCCGATAGTTTATCAATGCGGCACAGGGGCAGCCAGTTTTATACATGGGCTTAGGCTGATTGATTATTCAGAGCCGGAATGGGCTGGGCTGTAGGCCACGAGGGGAGTTCGAAACCCGGATGCTATGTGTGGTTGGCATCTGTTGGGGTTTCACCAGACGCAAAAAAGGCCAGAGCGATGTCTGGCCTTTGCATATTGGTGGAGACGAGGAGGACCTACCTGTCTCTGGCACAACCTGTTACCGCTGTTTTTCGTTCTCAATTGGTATGGTTGAAGGAAAAATTACCAAAAGCGCTACCACCATATCAGCAGGGCAAGCACTCGTCCAGGTGAGGGAGGGGATACACACGCCCCATTAGCGGCCCCAGGGCCTTCCCGTCCAAGGGGACAATGGATCTCCTTGTCTTATGACCTCACGGCTTCGCCTGGATGGCTTTTTTTTCAGATAGGTGTAGGGAAAGCTTTTCCACCATAGACAGGACGAAGTTCCTATCTTCCCGTGATAGTCCACCCATCAGGTTGGCAATCCTATGGCTCTGGTCGTTGGTCTGAGGGCTGACTTCGAACAGCAGTTCTCCAATGCCGCATTGGAAGATTTCAGCGAGTTCAACCAGGCGCCCAACGGTGGGCATCACTGTTCCCCTCTCCATTCTGGACACGGCTTCACTGCCGATCTGTAGCACTTCCGCAACTTCCTCTTGCGTAAACCCTGCCGTTGTCCTTCGCTTGGCGATGGCCTTGCCTATGGCGCCCGCTAAGGCTCGTTCGTTTGGTGTCATAGATGGCCTACTCCTGTCAACCCCAATAGTTGAGGATCAGCCTCTTGACATGAAGGGCCTTACAAGTTGAAATCTACTTTTCAAGTTGAATCAATGGGAAGGATTAGCACATGGTAGGCAGGTTGGCAGTAGCGTTTATCGCCGTGGTCCTCATCGCTGGGTGTGGCAAGAGTGAAGCACGGAAACAGTGTGAAGCAAGTATGAAAAATATTGCTGGGGTTATTGGGGATAGCCCAGAACTGAAAGCCAAAACGGAAGAGACCTGTGGAAAACTCTAATTAGGGAAACGTGATGCAAAAGAAATTGGGTTATGCCTTGCTCTTGGTGAGCCTCATCTTGTTCTTTGTAGTGTCGCTTCAAGATGAAGGTTATTTGGTGATTGAGATTATTATTAGCCTGCTTGGACTATTTCTTCTTTGGAAAAACAAGGCTCCCCTTGTTGCCACAGCGATAGCAATTGTTATAGGTGTTTTTCTAAGGTTTTGCTATTACGGCGATTTCTTGGGACTAATAGGGAAAGCGACACCCCCATATACAAGAGCTGATGCCTCTCCAGAGGGGTATTTGATCTATGCCGCTCTTGCTTTGGTGGCGCTGGGTCTTAAATTTGTACCGAAGAAAACAGTCTAATAGGAACTGGGATCGTAATTATGAAGTCTAGTTTCAAAAAGGATTATGAAAAGCAAGTCCACTCTGATGGAAGTGTGGAACTTACATTTTGCTCTAGAAGAATTGGTCGGTTGAGTTCAGGTGCATCAGCTGCCTTGATATTGTTTGTTTGGCTGACAATATATTTGACAATGATGGCATATTTTGGCATCGACAATGCTTTCATTGTCTTTGTTATTGCTGCCATTATTCTTTTTTCCATGTTCGCGTTTGCGTTTAGAACTAAGTCAACTATAGTGGTAAAACCCAGGGTTGGTTTGATTTTTGATGGCAAACAACTACCATTTTCTGATATTAAAAGTATTGGCATTGAAAGCAGTGGAGCATTTCTTGCGCCGAAGGGAATTGGTCGTGTGTATGCCCTATCATATGGGAAGGAAATTAGTTTAACCGCATATATGTCATTGCCGAGGGCGCAAGGTGTTCGCTCGGAAATATTTGAGGCTTCTGGAATTAAATGGAATTAAATATTTTATATCATTAGATTTGACCACTAGGTTTGGATTTGTGCTATTCTTTGCTCGTTTCATGAGTTCAACAAGGAATAGAACATGGCAACGTACTTGGAATTGAAGGCCAAAGCAGAAGAATTGCTAAAGCAGGCTGAACAAGTCAGGCAAGAGGAAATTGCCGGGGTTGTGGCTGATATCAAGGAAAAAATTCAAGAGTATGGCATTACAGCCGCTGATCTTGGGTTCTCTGGGTTTGGCCGGAAAGTAGCGAAGAGCATGAGCAAGACTTCAAACGTGGAGCCGAAGTACAAAGGGCCTAATGGTGAGTTGTGGTCTGGCCGTGGCCGGCAACCTGTCTGGATGAAAGAAGCTATTGATCAAGGCAAGAATAAAGAGGATTTTGCGATCTGATTTAATTTATCCTTGTGGTAAAAAATGGAGCCTCAGAAATGAGGCTTTATTTTTTGATAATGAATTTACTCTGGATTTGAAAATCAGAGTGCTCCTATATTCTGAGGCTAATATCTGATTATGGCTTTTGTCCGGATAAGAATTATTATCGTTTAGGCGGCCTTCTTTCTCTCATACCAAAGACTTCTAGAAATGCCTTCTAATTCCCAAGGCTTGCCATTGACTGTTGTTGTGTTTGGTCTGCCGCCTAATTTTCCTCTATAAGTTTGTAGACTGCTAAATTTCTTGTTGCTCATATCAAGATCAAATCGATTCCAAACCCATTTCGCTACACTTTTAGCAATGGCCTTTGTCTCATTTAAGGATAGCGGGTTGTCAAATTTGTTAAAGCTAATCACTTGCTGACAGCAGGCATTAAAAAAATCATCTTGGGTTTTGTAATGGACAAAGTTTGTATAAGCCCAGTGCCTCAATAAATCGAATAAAGTACAGTTTCTGCCTAACCCATTGACTTTTTTCTTGTCCTTTTTGGGTGTTCTTTTTGGTTCTATGTATTCCTTGAACTCATTCAAGGTGTAGCTTTCTGCTCTGACCTGGTAGGTTAGCCAGTCCTCATGAAGTGGGTTCTTACAGATTAGACCGGTATAGCATGGATCTGCTTTCAGTAGCCTTGTTAGGGTGTCTTCAATGGCTACCGCATAATTTAGTGGTCCCTTTCTGGCATTATCACAAGTTAGAACAGGGGTTTCTAGGCCATAAAACAAATGACTATGCCCATTTTTCCTATTGATTGCTACAAGGTTAGGAAGTGGTAGATTGTTGTCGTCAGCGTATTCCAAAGCGTTAGGATAGTCACAATCGAATAAGAACCATCTATGTGAAAGAATATCGTTGTGCTGAATATATCTCATTGTCCTTGCTGTTTTTGCTGACCTGATCATAACACCATAGGCTAAGTCGTCAGAACAATAAGGCTTTATTGGTAAGTTATTTTCGAAGTTTTCGAGTTGATTATTATTATTGTTTTCCATATTCTGTCTTATGTGGTTGTAATTATTATAAAAAATAATCGACCAATGTCAAAAGACAAAAGAAAAGGCTCCTATTTCTAGGAGCCTTCGATTTTTCAAATCACCACCACAGAGACAATGAAAAACAGAGATGTAGTTGATCACTACATTATTATTATAGGAAATGATTTGCTAATCGTCAATAATAAAGGGCAAAAGAAAAGCCACCAATAGGATAATTTGATGGCTAATTACTACGTGCTATTGAGCTAATTCATATGTTGAAGTATGAATAACATTGATATTATATAATCTGCTCTCTATGTCGTCAATGGCTATTGTAGGAGGTTGAAAATGAAGAAAACGCGTGGGCCGAATAAACCATGGCGAGTTAAGGAAAGCGAAAGGGCAAGAGTGCTAACTGATGAGTTCGTTCAAAAAGTTATTGAGTACAGAGATAAAAAGACCAAAGAGTTAGACCCTATTGAGGGGATTGATAAATACATCATGGATTATGGCAGGGAAATTTTTGAGTTGAAAGATCCTGAGTTTGCTTATGCTTTGATCTACCTACGAAAAACGATAGCTGAAACGGGAAATGAAGCGTTTGTGATTTCTAGGTCAAATGAAAAATTTGATGTGAGGCAAGATGTAAAGCTCCTGATAGCCAAGGGTGTTTTAACTTCTTCGCCTTTGGCTGCCGTTCACCACAAAGATATATTGGTCCAAGCCCTATCTGGCCCATTAGACTTGAGAATTAAATACGGTCTTTCATTTCAAGTATATTAAAAATAACCTGATAAATTAGAATCCATATTTCCATGGCTTCTCTTTTCTTGCCTGTTCAGGATGCCTATTATTGTTAATTCCTAATATCTTGTCTTTAATAGAGATTGAAGAAAGGTCAGCGGATTGTGATGCTTGTACCTGCGGTGCTGGTGCTATTGGCCCTTGTGCCTGCGATTTCTTCTTTTCCATATCAGCCATCTGACTGTTGCTCGCCTGTATTTGTTGAAGCTGTTTTTGTGCTGCTCCAAGAGCCGCCATGGCATTGCTATATTGTGGGCTGTTCCTGCCAAACTTCTTTTCGGCCTCACTCACAGCACTTGATGCGGCTTGTACTGCTGCCTGTGCTTCACCTTCCCCTGACACTACTGCTGAACCTCCTAAGCCTTGGCTACCTGCTATGGCTGGTGGTTGATCTTGTTGGCCTGGTTGGGTTATAGCGCCTTGTCCTACCTGCTGTTGTGGAGCCTGTATAGGGGCTGTATGAGCCTTTGGCTTGTCCGTTGGTGCTACTGGGGCAGGCTGTTCTATCTGGGCTGTTATAGGGCTTTCTGGCTTGGGTTCATTAACTGGCTTGATCTCCTGATTTTGGATCTGCTTGAACTCTTGGAAAAGGCTATTCATATTGGCTCTTTTGCCTTCGTATTTATCGACAACAAGGGCATGAAATGCCTTTACCAATTGCTCATCTCGGGCCTTATGTTCTGCTGTATAAGGTTCGATTTCCTGCGATTGTTTGATATTCCCATCTGATTTTTTAGCCTGTTCTTGTAATGTGGCATAAGCTTTATCTGAGTTATTGGCGAAGATTCCTCCCTCTAATCTGATGGCCTTTTTCCACTCATTACGCTTAATAGAGATGTAATTTTCTCCATTTCTTGTAATTGAAAATCCATCTGATTTGAGCTTATCTATTAGCTCTGGCTTGTTGGCAATGTTGCCTGACTTAACCTGTCGAATATAGAATTCAGCGATAAGTTTTTTGTTTTTAATGTTCTTTTTTAGAGCCTCATTAGGGCTATATTTGCTTGTCTTAATTTCCCTATTATTAAGTCCATTTCTACCTTCTGGATTAGGCTGTACCTGGTCAAATCCAAACTCATCATTGAGAATTCTAGTGGCTGCTTGTGTAGAGGCAAAAGACGATAAGCCTTGATCTCTACCTATCACAGCAAAGGGATTAAATTTCTTTCCTTCAAGGGTTAAATGTGGGATGACAAAGTGATATTCAACATTGCCTTTGTCCTGATGTTTCACGAGAAACATATCAACTACGTCTCTAAATTGTTCTGGAATTATCAATTCTTGGAACCTCTGAATTAACAATTCTTCCTGCTCTTTTGTGAGTTGTTCACCGTCTCTTAGGCTGATAACTCCGCTGGTTGATTTGTTCTTTGTACCCATCTTTGGATGGTTATCAAATGACTTTGTAAGGTCAGGATTGCCATAAATTATCTCAGGCTTTACTGCTCTTTTTTGACCTGAGCTATCGAGATTTGAGAGGATGTAATTGACTGCTCCTGACGCGGATTTAACTACATTATCTTTCATTCTAATTGAGGATCTTATTATCATTTTTGTCTCCCGGTGCTGTAAAACCAATTCCTATTTTGTGTTTTTTTGATCTTATTTTTTCTCTAAAATTGAAATTAAAGCCTTCAATTCTGCGCTTATAGTACCCAACTGTTCATCTAATTTTGTTCTGACATGTTCTCTTTGTTCAATGTCATTTATTGCCTTATAGAGAGCTTTAACGAGACCGGCGGTTCTACGAATATGGCCTAAATTTTCAAGTCTCTTGACTGCTGTTTCATCCTCTTTTAATGCTCTGACTCGTATTAATTGAGTTAAAAACAAGCCTGTATCTTTTGCTGCCTGCTCTAATTTCTCTCGTTCAGAATCAGAAAATCTAACAGAGATATTCTTCCTGGTATGTTCTTTTTTCCGAGATGGAGGCATTGGCTTTTGTGATTTTCTTATTGTTTTTTGTTCCATAATTTGTATTCCTTATTGTTTATATTTTAGCTCCCGTGTGTTTTGTTTTGCCTTTACGGGGATTGGGGGGACCCCAAAGGTTTATCGGGTCTGGGTGAAACCCAGCAAGCAAAGTAGCCAATCGGGCTACTTCCGTACGCATTACAACGTAATACGTATGGGGGGCTTGTTTCTTAGGTGCTTTTAGACCCTACATTTAGCATACTAAATTACGGGCCAAGTGAGAAATAGAATTGCCTATTTATTGTGAGAAAAACGAAAATGTTAACAAAATAGAAATTAACAAATCGAGTAGTTGAAAGTTGGCTGTATAGAAATAGGGTTGTTAATTTCTATTTTGCTGAGAAGTTAGGTTTTATTTTGTTGAGAAATTGATTTTTACTTTTTTGAGTTGTTGGATTTTTGGGTTTTAGTTTATTGGGTTGTTAATATTTATTTTCCATGATTGCTAATTTCTATCTTTCTTGATTTGGAATTGTTAGAAATTATAATAATAAAAATTATGGAGTTAAAAAATGGAAAATCAAGATGTTAAAAATAAGAAAGTTGTGTTGTCTCAAATTAGTTTTAGAGTGTCAAAAGAAAAACTGAAATTCATCAAGTGTCTTATGATTGATAAGGACACAAACGTAAATAAATATTTTAATGAATTTGTTGATAGACTAATGGCTTTATCTAACAAAGAAAAAAGTAAAAATGCAGTGAATGAAAATAAAAAACAAGATGAAATTATTAACCCATTAGCTGATGGAAATAAATCTAATTCATTTGAGAGATCGGATAATATTCAGTAAAATAATAAGATAAATAATAAAGATGTTGAAGGCTGAAAAATGAGAATAATAAGAAAAACAAAAGAGGCATTTACGTTAATTGAAACGTTAGTTGTGATTGGAATTATGGCGTTAATTTCGATTGGGGTAATGCTTCAGCTTCAAAGAAATGCTGAGAAAACAAAAGCAAAAAATGCGGGTGAAAAGATAAAGGAATTGGGTAATGCTCTGCAGTCTTATGTTAGTAATAATAAGTCGGCATTATTGGCTGCCATTGCGTCTGGTGATACAAAGACATTAGATATTTGTATTCTCACAAATGCTGTTGATTGTGTGCCTGATGGCGTTCCTGTTGAGGAAGTATTGCCACAAACATTTACTAATGACTCGCTACTCCAAACCGGATATAAAATTGCCCTAAAAAACGTTGATAACAAATCTATTGAAGGTTTGGTTTTCACCGACGGCCCTGTTGTTGTTGGTGATAATGAGCCTAGGTATGATTTGCTTGGAATTGCCACAAAAGAGGCTGGTAATACTGTTGGATTTTCTGATGATACAGGAACTCAAATAAATGGCTTAAATGGTGGTTGGGCCATTCAAAATATTGATCTACCTTATGGCGGTGAGGCTGGAATACTGGCTTATAGAACAAATGGAATTAATGATTATGATGGTAGTTATTTGAGACGTGATGGCTCAAATGAAATGACTGGAGATTTATTGCTGGGGAATAATAACATCAAGAATGTAAATAGTCTGACTGTTGATACTTATGTGGCTAGTCAGAGCGCCTATTTTCAGAATATGAGAACTCAAACCATTTATAATTCTGGCGATTTATATACGGATAGCATGAATTCTGAAATTATATATTCAGGATCTGTGAATACAAATGAGATGAACTCTGCTCCTGGATTGACCAATAGAGATATTGTTGTTGGTGCTGATTTTGTTAATAAGGCTACGGCACCTGGCAGTATATATGCCAAAGCTATATCGGCGAATACTCAAATTGACGCCCAAACCTTATTGCCAAATAAGGTAGTATCAAAAAATGCCGCTTGTGGTGCCGGTGTGACTAATGGAACAATTGCCAAAGATGCTGATGGAAAAATTCTTTCATGTCAAAGTGGTATTTGGAAACAGATGACATTAGATATGAGTGGGCTAGAAGGACTGTGCGGTCAAAATAGAAGTGGTGCTATTTACTGGTATGCGAATGGATCTACTTGGAATGTTTTTAGCCATTACACCGGTGGTTGTTCAGGTTGGAATTATTATAATCAATATCACTGTTCAGATAGTACAGTATCCTATTTGGGGCAGAATAAGTCCTGGGATGATAGTTGTGTTTATGAACCTGGTTGCTGTTTCCCATTAAACTCATTAGTTCTAATGGCAAATGGATCATTGAAAGCAATACAAGAGATTGTGGTTGGTGATATGGTCATGGGAATTGAAGGAAGGCCAACAAGAGTGAAGAAAACCCTAAAACCTATTCTTGGCGATAGGCGAGTATTGGCTTTCAAGGATGGAACCCATATCTGGAGTGAAGAACACGGCCATTGGGTAAGGAATAGGAAGACTGGGAAAGAATGGCCTTGGTCTGCTAATGTGGCCCGCTGGATCAGCGAAATGGAAGAAGAGATGGGGGGCGTTGGAGATTTCAGCAAAAAATATCAAGGCGGACTAAAGGACATTTATGGAATAAGTGATTGTCCCATTGAGGATATTGAATTTGCTGGATTGGATGGCTTTGCTGGTAAAGAGATCTATGAGATAGAAGGGCTGTCTTACGATACTCCGTTGTTCTCACCTTCTACTGAAGACGGCCAAGCCATCATTGTTAATGGCTATGTCGTTGGGGGGAACTGGAATGAGTATGTGACTGACTACCACCAAACCTCTTGGGAAAATGGTAGGCAAAAGATACTATCTGATCTTGGAATAGATCCTGAATGGCTTATATTTGAGGTGAGGAAATCTATGGATAAAACAAAGACAGAGTTCAAATTTAAGGCTGATAGGTTGGCTGCTTAACCATAGTTCACTTGTCAACCGTAAATGTAATTTTGTGAGACTCATGATTGCTCTCAAAATTAAACTTGAATTTATTGGTGTCGTAATTTAGACCTAGTTTGTCGAAATCTTGGCAACTTATGTTTCCCCACATGTCTTCACAACATATGGCAAGTGTTTTATATTCTATTTCTTTTTTGTTAAGTAAATAGCTTCCAAAGCTCTGTTTAGACAGGGTGTTTGAGATGCCTGATAGAAAGCATAAATCTACATTGTTATCTGGACTTTCTACTCCAATCCATTTGTGAATCTTGTATTTAATTTCGGAATATCTGATTCCGTTTACAGTCAGTTTTTCATTGTCCAGATTCCTTATTGAGTCTTTTATTTTAATGGATGTTTCAATTAGTGCGGCAAATTCAGATCGAGTCATTTGATCTAGTGTGTGACTGTTTTTCCTCAGACTTGGAAAATGGTCTGCTGAATCCTCTAGGCCAATGGATTTGCTGAAATTATTTATGAAGTCGCTTGCTGACAAATGATCCTTAAGATAGTGTTCTTCAACGTGTTTGTAATAATAACTTTTGTTGGAGGAACACAAAACAGTTATTGCTGGGTTCGTAAAAAAATTGGTGTCGTTTTTATAATAGCGCAATAGTTCGCTTCCGTTAATATCACTGGAAAAAGCGAATAGCACTGTTGGTGAGCGACCTCCAATTGATTTGTAGTTTTCGAATTTTTTGATGGTTGTCTTGAGTTCGGTTGAATTTAATATGCTTTTTACTTCAAAAATATACTTTACTGCTTCTACTGGAACAAAGGTTAATTCATTCTTGATGTATGGCGGAAGTATTTCGTCATCATAGATGAGGACGTCCGTTTCATTGGATTGTTCGCCGTTGGAATTTTCAATTATTCCTTTTGTGATTCTGTATTTTTTTGGGATGATGTCTTTTATTAAGGAACTAAGCTCGATTTCGTTTAGCCCCCCTTTAATTCCCTGGTGTTCAATTTCCTTATTTTCCTCAAAGGCGCTCTTTAGGGCATTTATTTTTGAATTGAATTTTTCGGATATTATGCTCATGGTTTAATGGCTTATTTATTTGGATGATTTTATTGCTTTTTCTTGATTAAGTTTTTTGCCTGTTGATGGTTTTCCATCCTTTCTTGCCGCCTAATTTCTTTGACAAGGTAGGCATTGAACCTGTCTTTTTCATATTTGATTTTTTGGAAATCAACATCAAAGATTAGTTTTGTGGCGGCATGCTCCAGCAGGTAAGCCATGCTATGAGGTTCCCCATAGGTGGCACTGTTGATGGTGTCGTGTTCGTGGCCGATAAACTGACACCTTGTTTCTTCTGGCACACCTTGCTGTTTCAGACAATTGTTCGCTGTTGTCCTGAATGAGTGAAAGACTTTTGCCCTATCTGTAATGCCCAACTTATCGAGATAAACACCAAATCGCTGACTTGGCTGCTTGCCATAGTGGCCGAATTTGTCGGGGTGAAGGTCCGGGAAAAGTTGACCATTGAAACCCTTCATATCCTCTACATAATCCAGAAAACCAATTTCCAAAAGGGTGGGGTGAATAGGAATGGTGCGAATACTGGCAAGGGTCTTGGCTCGCTTGTCGCCTTCGTCATTGATGCTGATAGTCCAGACGCCTTCAATTTGCTTGATGTCTGTAATCTGGAGTTGGCTCAATTCAGAAATGCGGCCCCCTGTGAAGATGCCAAGCAAGGGCAACCAGTATTGTTCTGGGTGTCTTGCCCTGTTCAGGTTCAGGGGTTCAAAGATCTGTTGAAGTTCTTCTGTGGTGAAGGGTTTCCGGTTGGTTCTGTGTTTGTTTTTGTTGAAGACCTTGTGCCCACGAGTAGGAATAAGCACGTCCTTTGGGAAGGCGCCGAGGGTCTTGGCAAACTCAAAAAGAGCATTCAAAGCCCTGAGATACTTGGTCTGGATGGCTTGTGCTGGCTTGCCGTCTGCTAACAGGTCGTCAATGTAGGCGGCGATGTCGTCATTGATGATGTTCCTGATAGGGTAGGGGTCTGCCTGCTTCCTCACAGCCACCCACCGGCTGAAATGCTGGTGATAGTTGCCATACTCATAGAGAGTTTTTGGGGCTTTGAGCTTCTGGTGTCTGGTCTGATACCTGCTGGCAACTTCAGCGATGCTTACCCCTGTAAGGTTCTCTGCCTCTGATGCTTGGACAGGCTGTTCTGAGGCTCTGGCTTGTTGTGCTGCAGGGGTGCTTGGCCTGATCAGGTCGTAGAAATCAGGGTTCTTCAAAAGCTCCTGAAACCGGGCCATATCATCATCAGTGTTGATCTTGGCCTGAAAGCCCGTAGGAAAGGCTATATCGAGTTTTTTGTAATCGTCCTTGTCCATACTCCCACCAGTGGCTTTGAGTGCCTTGTAGAGCCTTTTGAGAAGTTCCGAGCCTACAAGGATAGCCTCAGTCTTGTCCCTTGTCGCGAGCGAGCGCTTGATCTGTCTGCCTGCGATCCGGGTGTGGAGGTAGTAGGTGCCGTTGCGGGGGTAGATGGGCAGGGTGAGCACGAGTTGCTACCAAATCTGCTACCAACTGAAATCGACGGACGAAAAAAAACCGCCTGAAAAATCAAGCGGTTTAGGGTGTTCTGGTGGAGACGAGGAGGATCGAACTCCCGACCTTCGCATTGCGAACGCGACGCTCTCCCAGCTGAGCTACGTCCCCGAAAGACCGAAATTCTAGCATAGAAGTTTCTCTCAGTGTGCGACTGCTCATGCGGGAATATTCGGATCGCGACTGCGTGGAATGCCCGCACAGGACAGACACCCCTGGGGGCGACGATATAATGGCGGATTGTCTTGACTCTTGCCTAATCGGATCCCCATGAGCACAACCATTCTCGAGAACCTGCCGGTCGGGCAGAAGGTCGGCATCGCCTTTTCGGGCGGGCTGGATACCAGCGCTGCCTTGCTGTGGATGAAGAACAAGGGCGCGATTCCGTTTGCCTACACGGCCAACCTGGGACAGCCCGACGAGCAGGATTACGACGAAATCCCCCGCAAGGCCCTGCGCTACGGCGCCCAGGGCGCGCGTCTGGTGGATTGCCGCGCCCAGTTGGTGGCCGAAGGCATCGCCGCGCTGCAGTGCAACGCCTTTCACATTTCCACGGGCGGGGTCACCTACTTCAACACCACGCCGCTGGGCCGCGCCGTGACCGGCACCATGCTGGTGTCGGCGATGCGCGAGGACGATGTGCACATCTGGGGCGACGGCAGCACATTCAAGGGCAACGACATCGAGCGCTTTTACCGTTACGGCCTGCTGACCAATCCGGAACTCAAGATCTACAAGCCCTGGCTGGATCAGCGCTTCATCGACGAACTGGGCGGTCGTGCCGAAATGTCCCAGTATCTGCAGGAAAATGGCTTCGACTACAAGATGTCGGCGGAAAAGGCCTATTCCACGGACTCCAACATGCTGGGCGCCACCCACGAGGCAAAAGACCTGGAACATCTGAATTCGGGGATCCGCATCGTCGAGCCCATCATGGGCGTGGCGTTCTGGAAGTCGGGCACGGACGTCAAGGCCGAGGAAGTCGTCGTGCGCTTCGAAGAAGGCCGTCCGGTGGCGCTCAACGGCATGGAATATACGGATCCCGTGGAACTGATGCTGGAAGCCAACCGCATCGGCGGTCGCCATGGCCTGGGCATGAGCGACCAGATCGAGAACCGCATCATCGAGGCCAAGAGCCGCGGCATCTACGAGGCCCCGGGCATGGCGCTGCTGCACATCGCCTACGAGCGCCTGGTGACCGGCATCCACAACGAAGACACGATCGAACAATACCGCATCAATGGCCTGCGCCTGGGTCGTCTGCTGTACCAGGGCCGCTGGTTCGATCCGCAGGCCATCATGCTGCGGGAAACCGCGCAACGCTGGGTGGCGCGCGCCATCACCGGCGAGGTCGCCCTGGAACTACGCCGCGGGAATGATTATTCCCTCCTGGATACGCGTTCGCCCAACCTGACCTATCACCCGGAACGCTTGACCATGGAAAAGGGCGAGTCCATGTTCTCGCCGCTGGACCGTATCGGCCAGCTGACAATGCGCAACCTGGACATCACCGACACACGCGAAAAGCTGTTCACCTACACGCAGGTCGGTCTGTTGGCAAAAACGGGCCAGTCGGATATTCCGCAGATCCGCCAGGATCACGACGCGAAGTAAGCATCAGGAGCCGCCGTTCTGAACTGAGCGGCGACCTGCCATCCTGGCAGGCGCCATCCGTCAAGAAAGGCACTGGATCGATATCCGGTGCTTTTTTTCAAGACGGGATGTCGGGTGCGGGGGCTATGCCTTTGGTGCGTCAGCGGCAGGCTGGGCCGATTCCGATGTCTGCAGATGGTTGCTGGCGGCAAAGTCGCAGGCGAACTTCCAGGCCAGGGGCTCGAGCTGGCGCAGGCGATGGTCGATCAGGACGCAGGGCACTCCGTCGATGGAGCGGGGCATGGCATAAGGGGAATAAGACAGCGGGTTGGGATGGGATCCAGCGGGGCGGAACTGGGACAACACCCCGGCCAGACGTTCTGCCCAATCGCTGGGGCGAAATCGCTGACCCTCCAGGGTCTTGCCGTGGATGATCAAATGCTGGACTGGGTGGTTCATGCGGGTTCCATAGACGGGACACGCCCAGGATACGGACGCGCAACATCCCCTACGCCGCGCATTGTATCCGATCGGCGCTTTGCGCGTCCTGTGGGACCACGGTAAGATGGTCCCTTTGCATAGGGTTTTCCATGTCTGCAGCCAATCCCACCGGGCCTTTGCGGCATTTCTTGCAGTTGCGCGATTTCTCCGAGGATGAAATCCATTACGTGATCGACCGTGCGCGCCTGATCAAGGACAAGTTCAAGCGCTACCAGCCGCATCACACGCTGCACGACCGCAATCTGGCCATGGTGTTCGAGAAGGCCAGCACGCGGACCCGTGTCTCGTTCGAGGCCGGCATGTACCAGTTGGGCGGTTCGGTCATCTATCTGACCACCGAAGGTTCGCAGCTGGGGCGCTCCGAACCCATCGAGGATACCGCGCGGGTGATTTCCCGGATGGTCGATCTGGTGATGATCCGCACCTTCGAACAGACTCGTATCGAACGGTTCGCCGCGCATTCGCGGGTGCCGGTCATCAACGGCCTGACCAATGAATTCCACCCCTGCCAGATCCTGGCGGACATCCAGACCTTCGTCGAGCATCGCGGGCCGATCCAGGGCAAGACCGTGGCGTGGATCGGGGATGCCAACAATATGGCCTACACCTGGCTGCAGGCGGCCGAATTGCTGGGTTTCACGCTGCATGTGTCCGCGCCGGCGGGCTACCGCCTGGATCCGCTGCGCGTGGGGCGGCAGCCCGAATCCGTGCTGCGCGAATTCGACGACCCGACGGATGCGTGCCGGGGCGCCGATCTGGTCACGACCGACGTCTGGACCAGCATGGGTTATGAAACCGAGAACGAAACCCGCCGCCTGGCTTTTGCCGACTGGTGCGTCGATGCGCGGATGATGTCGGTGGCCCGACCCGATGCGCTCTTCATGCACTGCCTGCCGGCGCATCGTGGTGAAGAAGTCACCGGAGAGGTCATCGACGGCCCGCAAAGCGTGGTCTGGGACGAGGCCGAGAACCGCCTGCATGTGCAGAAGGCCTTGATGGAATTTCTGCTGCTGGGACGCCAGCCGGCTTGATGGCGGGGCCGGCCTAGGGCCGGCATGCCTGGGCCGAATCGCGTCCGCACGGACGGCATCCATGTAGGGGCACTGCCTTTAGCGCACTGCAACAAAAAAGGCACCCATGGTGCCTTTTTTGTTGCAGTGCAAGCCGCGTTTCTTGGATCAGGCCAGCGCCTTGATCGCAGCCGACAGACGGCTCTTATGGCGGGCGGCTTTGTTCTTGTGGATGATCTGCTTGTCGGCGACACGGTCGATCACGCTGCTGGTCTTGCGAAAGACTTCGTTGGCGGCGGTCTGATCACCCGCTTCGATGGCCTGGCGCACACGCTTGATGGCGGTGCGCAGCATCGAGCGCATGCTGGCGTTGTGTTTGTTCTGGGCAACGGCCTGGCGGGCGCGTTTACGGGCTTGTGCGGAATTGGCCATAGGGTGTTATCTGGTTTGCGTAATTGGAAACGGTTGCTTGGACTGCGAAGCAAAGACGGTAAGTTTATCCTACGAGCGCCTGCGTGTAAAGTCTTTGGGGCGAAAACCGAATAAAAACAAGGTGCTGAAGTAGGCCAGCGCGGTCAGGGCCAGGATGCCCAGCAGCCACGCCGCACGCTGTCCCGGATGGGGGCCCAGGGCAACCCAGTCCAGATGCCGGTTGGTCCAGATCAGAACCAGCGCGATGGCGGCCAGCGCCGGCACCAGTTTCAGAATGAAGCCCGGCCAGCCGGGCAGCGGCGTATACAGCCCGCGACGGCGCAGCAGGATCACCAGGCTCAGGGCATTGGCGCTGGCGCCCAGCCCGATGGACAGTGCCAGCCCCGCGTGCGCCAGCCAGGGTACCAGGGCGACGTTCATCAGCTGGGTGAAGGCCAGGACGGCGATGGCGATCTTGACGGGGGTGCGGATGTCCTGCTTGGCATAGAAGCCAGGGGCCAGGATCTTGATGGCCAGCAGGCCCAGCAGGCCGGCGGCGTATGCCATCACGGCCAACCGTGTCTGTGCCACGTCGTGGGCCGAGAAAGCGCCATAGTTGAACAGGGTAGCCACCAGACCATCGGACAGCAGCGCCATGCCCAGCGCGGCGGGCAGCCCCAGCAGCAGCACCAGGCGCAAGCCCCAGTCCAGCAAGGCGTTGTAGGCTTGGTGATCCTCACGGGCATGGGCTGCGGACAGGCTGGGCAGCAGCACCGTGCCCAGTGCCACACCCAGCAGGGCAGTGGGAAATTCCATCAGCCGGTCGGCGAACGACAGCCAGGTCACGCTGCCCGGCGTCAGCCATGTGGCGATGTTCGTGTTGATCAGCAGGGACAGCTGCGCCACGGAGACCCCCAGCGTGGCTGGCAGCATCTGGCGCAGGATGCGGTGGACGGTGGGATCCCGCCACGCGGCCCGCAGGCCGTCGCCGTAGCGCGGCATCAGGCCCAGCCGCGCCAGGGCGATCCACTGCACCGTCAACTGCAGGATGCCGCCGGCCATCACCCCGATCGCCAGTGCATGGATGGGCTGGTCCAGGTGACCGGCCAGCAGCAGGCTGGCGCCGATCATGGACAGATTGAGCAGGACCGGCGTGAACGCCGGGACAGCGAAGCGGCGGAAGGTGTTCAGCACGCCCGAGGCGAACGCCACCAGGGACATGCAGATGATGTAGGGAAACATCAGCCGCGTCATCCAGATGGCTTCCTCGAATTCCTTGGCCCGGGATGCCGTGCGCATGCCGCTGGCCATGGCCGTCACCACCCACGTCGCGCCCAGGGTTCCCAGCAGCGTCACTCCGCACAACGAGGCGAACAGCATCAGGGCCACGCGGTCGAGCAGCCGGCGCAGCGTCGCATGGTCATCGCGCAGGCGCACTTCGCCCAGAATAGGTACAAAGGCCTGGGAAAAGGCGCCTTCGGCAAACAGCCGCCGCAGCAGGTTCGGGATCCGGAAGGCCACCCAGAAGGCGTCCGTCAGGGGCCCGGCCCCGTACACGCTGGCGATGAGAATATCGCGCAGCATGCCGGTAATGCGGGAAAACAGGGTCAGGCCGCTGATGGTGGCGGCTGATCTTAATAAGCTCATGAACCCTTTTGCCGCTGGGCCGCCCCAAGGCAAAAGCGGCCCCCTTGGGGGATGAGACCGGACGCGGAGTAGTCCCTGCGGACTGCTCCGTGCCTGGCAAATCCGAGCGGCATGCAGGCCGCGATGTGGACAGCAAGCCTGCGCAGCGTGGGGGTCATCATTACTTTGGCGCCATGCGGATGGCGCCATCCAGACGGATGGTTTCGCCATTGAGCATGTCGTTGTCCAGGATGCTGAGCGCCAGTTTGGCGTAGTCTTCCGGACGACCCAGACGCGACGGGAAGGGCACGCTGGCCGCCAGGGAATCCTGGACTTCCTGGGGCATGCCGAACAGCATGGGCGTGCCGAAGATGCCCGGTGCGATCGTCATGCAGCGGATACCGAGCTTGGATAGATCGCGTGCAATGGCCAGCGTCATGCCGACGATGCCGGCCTTGGAGGCGGCATAGGCGCATTGGCCGATCTGGCCGTCGTAGGCGGCGACCGAGGCCGTGTTGATGATCACGCCGCGCTCGCCGGTGGTCTGGGGCTCGTTGGCCGTCATGGCCTGGGCGGCCAGTCGCGCCATATTGAAGGAACCCACCAGATTGATATCGATGACGCGCCGGAACAGGCCCAGGTCGTGCGGCCCGGATTTGCCCACGATACGCGAGGCGGGGGCGATGCCGGCGCAATTGATCAGACCGCGCAGTGGCCCGCGTGCCACGGCCGCGTCCACCGCCGCCTGCGCGTCGGATTCCGAGGTCACGTCGCAGTGAACGTAGGTCTGATCCAGTTCGGCGGCCAGCGCACGGCCGGCCTCGTCCTGGACGTCGGCCAGCACGACCCGCGCGCCCTGGGCTGCCAGTGCACGCGCGGTGCCAGCGCCCAGGCCGGAGGCGCCACCTGTGATGAGGATGACTTGCTTACGGATGTCCATGGCGGCTTTCCGGGGTTAGGCAGCGTGGTGTGCGCGCAGGATGTCCAGGATGCGTTCGCGGATTTGGTCCACCGAGCCGACGCCTGAAATTTTTGCATAGCGCGGCGCGCGGGCATCGCCCGTCGAAGACCACTGGGCGTAATAGTCGACCAGTGGGCGTGTCTGCTGGCGGTAGACCGACAGCCGGTGGCGGACGGTGTCCTCTCGGTCGTCGTCGCGCTGGATGAGAGGCTCGCCCGTTTCGTCGTCCAGGCCGTCGCGCTTGGGCGGGTTGAATTTCACGTGGTACGTGCGGCCGCTGGCGACGTGCACGCGCCGCCCGCTCATGCGTTCGATGATGTTGTCCTCCGGGACGCTGATCTCGATCACGTAATCCAGCGGGACGTTTGCGTTCTTCAGGGCATCGGCCTGCGGAATGGTGCGGGGGAAACCGTCGAACAGGTAGCCGCTCTGGCAATCGGGCTGCGTCAGGCGGTCGCGCACCAGTCCGATGATGATGTCGTCGGACACCAGACCACCCTGATCCATGATCTTCTTGGCTTCCAGTCCCAGCGGGGTTTGCGCCTTGACGGCGGCGCGCAGCATGTCGCCCGTCGAGATCTGCGGGATGCCGAAGGTCTCGGTGATGAACGCGGCCTGGGTACCTTTGCCCGCTCCTGGGGGGCCTAGCAGAATCAAGCGCATGATTTTCCTCCGAAGTTTCTTTTCAAATTTTTCCGATTATGCCGCATTGCAGCAATCGGCGCAGCGCCAGCGGTGTCAGGCGGACCCGGCCGGAAACAGGGCGCGTACCCGGGCCAGGTCTTCCGGGGTGTCGATTCCGCGCGCGGGCAGGGCCGCTGCCTGATGGACAACGATGGGAAAGCCTTGTTCCAGCGCGCGCAGCTGTTCCAGTGATTCGATGCGTTCCAGCTGTCCTGGGGGCAGTTCGGGAAACTGGCGCAGGAATCCGGCACGGTATGCGTACAGTCCGATGTGGTGCCAGGCAGGCAGACCCGGCGCCAGGCGCTGCTGGCCGTCGGTCAGCGCGTCGCGGGCCCAGGGAATGGGGGCGCGGGAAAAATACAGGGCGCGGCCCTGCGCGCCGCAGACGACCTTGACCGCGTTGGGGTCAAAGAGCGTCTGCGCGTCCTGGATGGGAGCGGCGCAGGTGGCGATGGCGGCTTCGGGGTGCTGTTCGAGCAGCGCGGCCACCGCGTCGATGAGCGCGGGATCGATCAGCGGTTCGTCGCCCTGGACGTTGACGACGATGGCCGCGTCATCCAGGTTCAGGTGTTCGGCAACCTCGGCCAGACGGTCGGTGCCCGTGGGGTGGTCGGCACGGGTGATCAGGGCCTCGACCCCATGGCTGGCGGCCGCCTGGGCGATGTCGGTGTGATCGGTGGCGATGATCACCCGGATAGCGCCGGACTTCGCGGCCTGGCGCGCCGTACGGATCACCATGGGCAATCCGCCCACGTCCAGCAGCGGTTTGCCTGGCAGGCGGGTGGAGGCGGCGCGCGCCGGGATGACGACGGTGAACTTCATGCGGTCGTCGGTTCGAGGGGGGGCGTGAGTTCGCGGGCCTCGCCGGGCAGCATGACGGGCACCCCGTCGCGAACGGGGAAGGCCAGGCGGTCGGCCGGGCAGATCAGTTCATTGTGCTCGCGGTCATGGCGCAGCGGGCCCTTGCACACGGGGCAGACGAGGATCTGCAACAAGCGGTTTTCCATGGAAACGGGCGTTCTGTCGAGTGGCAAAGACAACAGTTTAATGCCTGGCGCCGGGCTTGTGCCGCAAAGTTGCGGCGCACGCATGGAGCGCCGCGTCCAGATCCCGTAGCCAGTCGGGATCGGAAAAAACGGGCGAAGCATGCACCACCCAGAGCCGCGGGTCGCAGGGAGCCGGGTATTTGACGGCATCCTTGGCCGTGATGAGGATCGGGCCCGAGGGCAATTGCCGCAGGTCGGCGGGCGAGGGAGCCTGATGGTCGGGCGCGCTCAGTGTCCGGGCCAGGGATAGCCCGGCGGCCTCCAGCATGGCGAAAAAGCGTTGCGGCTGCCCGATGCCCGCAGCTGCGCTGCAGGGGGCGCGCCCATACCGCGTGCGCCAGGTTTCCCAGTCCAGCGACTGGCCGTCGGCCAGGTGAACCAGGTGATCGGGGCGCAGGCGCAAGGCCACGCGGTGAGGGCGGTCGGCGCTGGCCGGATCCGTGTCGGGCGGCGGGGCGTCGCCGGGGGCCAGTTGGGTAATCAACCAGTCGGCATTCCGGAGCCGTGCGGGGGGTTCACGCAGGGGGCCGGCTGGCAGCAGGCGGCCGTTTCCGGTCCCGCGGGCATCCTGCACGATGATCTCCAGATCGCGCGCCAGGGCGGTGTGCTGCAGGCCGTCGTCGGCAATCAGCACGTCGATCTCAGGATGCGCGCGCAGCAGGGCCACGGCGGCGAGCGAACGGCGGGGATGCGCGGCGATCGGGGCGCCTGTGGCGGCATGCAGCAGAGCCGGTTCGTCGCCTAGATGGGCGCTGTCACCGGACTGGTCGCTGAGCCGGGGCGCGGCCCCGGTGGTGATGCCGTAGCCACGGCTGAGGATGCCGGGGTGCCAGCCGGCCGCCTGCAGGTGCCGGCAGACGGCTGCCGTGACCGGCGTTTTGCCTGTGCCGCCGACCAGGATGTTACCTACCACGAGTACCGGCACGGGAGCGCGCCACGCCCGGATCGACTGCCTGCGCAGGCGGCGCGCGGCGATCCGGCCGTACAACCAGGCCAGTGGCATCAGCATCGTGCTGACCGGCCCGCGAGAGCGCCAGACGGCCTGCAGACGGTCTTCCACGCGCCGTCGCCAGGATGAAAGGGCAGGCGGGGTCACGGGCGGGACTGGGTCAGAAAGCGCACCCGGCTGATCTGTGCCAGTCGGGCGGCTTCCAGTGCGCGCACGACCGATGCGTGGGATGCCTGGCCATCGGCGTCGATACGCAAGGCCGTGTCCGGGTGGCCTTCGGCGGCCCGACGCAGGGCATCGGCCAACGAGGCATCGTCGGCGGCTTCCAGATAGTGGCCATTCAAGGCATACAGGCCGTCGCGGCTGATGGCCAGGTCCAGTGCCTGCCCGGTGTCGAGCGCCTGAGCCTGGGCCTGGGGCAGGGCGACCTGCAGCTGGCGGGTCTGGGTAAACGAGGTCGAGGCCGCCAGGAAGATCAGGATCACCAGCAGGACGTCGATCAGCGGGATCAGGTTGATCTCCGGCTCGTCATGCGTGCGGCGGTGGTGGAAGTTCATGGCGTGGCGCGACGGCTGATCAGGCGGTTCAGGGCGCCCGCCTCGCGCTCCATCGTGTGCAGGAAATATTCGACGCGGGAGCGGAAGTAGCGGTGGAACGCCAGTGCGGGGATGGCAATCAGGATCCCGAATCCGGTGTTGTAGAGCGCAATTGAAATTCCGTGAGCCAGCTGGGCCGGATCGCCGCCCGCTGGGTCGTAGGCGCCGAAGATCTCGATCATGCCGACCACGGTGCCGAACAAGCCCAGCAGCGGCGCGATGACGGAAATGGTGGCCAGGCCGGACAGATAGCGGTTCAGACGCCAGGAGACGTCGCGCCCGACTGCCTCGATGGCCGCCTGGCGCCAGTCGTCGTCCTGATCGCGCTGTGCGGCGACTTCCGCCAGAATGCGGCCCATGGGGCTGCCGCGCGCCAGCCGTAGCACCGCGTCGGGTTCGTCCTGCTGGCGGCGCATGAGTTCCAGCACCTGCTCGGGCAGGCCGGCGGGCATGACCTGGCTGGCGCGCAGGGCCAGGAATCGTTCTATGATGATCGCCAGCGTAATGACCGAAGTGGCCACCAGCAGCCAGATGGGCCAGCCCGCTGCTTGGATGATGTCCAGCAAGATCCAGTTCCTTTGAGTTCAGTGCCGTGGACGGAAGATCCCTATTCTATCCTCAGGGATGCTCTGAACGCGTCGCCATGTCGCACACATTTGTGGCTTTGGGCCGTCCGCTGAGTGGCCAGCGCGACAGGCGGGGCACGGCCTTGCAATAGCCACAGCGATCGCTGCGGCCTGGATGCGGATGAGATGCGGTTTTCCCAGGAAATTACCCGAGAAAGTGGCGTGTCATCAGGCTTTTGGCCGAGTATCCACAGATTCTGTGGATAATTCTGTGTATAAAAATCGTCAGGCGCATGTTTCAAGCCCCTTTGCGGTTCATTGGCTATTTTTTGCACATTTTTGCTTTCACTGATTAATCCATTTTTATCAATAACTTATGATTTCTTGTTGATGTTTTTTCTGATGGCCTCCTTGGGCATGCCCGAAAACAGGCCTGTTTGACAAGAAAGTGTTTTCTGTGGATAGCTTTTCATGAGTCTGATCGGTCAAGAGTATGAACAGCGCGGTTCTCCGCAGGACGACACGGTGTTGACCGTGTCACAGCTCAATCGCCAGGTCGCCCGCCTGCTGGAGACTGGAATTCCGCGCCTGTGGGTGGTGGGCGAGATCTCCAACTTCACGCGTGCCGCGTCGGGCCACTGGTACTTCTCCATCAAGGACGAGGCCGCCGTGGTTCGCGCGGTGATGTTCCGGGGGCGGACCCAGATGGTGGGGTTCGTGCCCGATGTGGGCGGGCGCTACGAATTTCGCGTCCAGGTGTCGCTCTACGAGCCGCGCGGCGACTTTCAGGTGCAGGTGGAATCCGTGCGGCGCGCTGGGCGCGGCGATCTGCACGAAGCGTTTCTGCGCCTGAAGGACCGGCTGACACAGGAAGGCCTGATCGACCCCTCGCGTCGGCGTCCACTGCCCGCGATGCCGCGCACGGTCGGGGTGGTGACCTCGTTGGCGGCGGCGGCGCTGCGTGACGTGCTCTCGGTCATGGCGCGCCGCGCTCCACACATTCGGGTGATCGTCTATCCGGCGCCGGTCCAGGGGCGCGAAGCCGCCGCCCAGTTGTGTGCGGCCCTGGATCAGGCGGCGGTGCGCGCCGAGGTCGATCTGCTGTTGCTGGTGCGAGGCGGCGGCAGCCTGGAAGACCTGTGGTGCTTCAATGACGAAGCCCTGGCGCGCCGTATCGCAGCCAGTCCGGTGCCTGTCATCAGCGGCGTGGGCCACGAAACCGACTTCACGATCGCCGATTTCGTGGCCGATCTGCGGGCACCGACTCCGACCGCCGCCGCCGAGCTGTGCTGCGACAGCCGGGACCAGGCGCTGGGTCGCGTACAGGGGGCGCTGAGCCAGTTGATGCGCGACCAGCGTCGCCGGCTGGAGCATGCGGCGATTCGCCTGGATCGCGCGACGGCCCAATTGATCTCTCCCGCTCAGCGCTTGCGCATGCATCGTCAAAGGCTGGATGCGGCCTACGAGCGGCTGCTGCCGCCGCTGTGGCAGCGCCTGCGCCAGCACGAGCAGGCTGTGCTCTGGGCGTCCAGGCGCACACAGGCGGGCATGGAGCGGCTGCTGCAAAAAGACGGGCGCCGGCTGGCCGTGGCCGAAGGGACGCTGCGTGCGCTGGACCCCCGCGCGGTCCTTACGCGGGGATATTCGATCGTGCATCGCAGCGACGGGAGCATCGTCAAAAATGCGTTAGACTTGAAGATTCCAGAGCGTATCGATATCGAATTCGGCCAGGGCTGGGCCCAGGCCGACGTCGTGCGTACCGACTCGCTGCTCTAGGCCCGAGACCCCTCCGGTTCGTTCACTGTCTTTTTGAAGGAAATGTCATGGCTTTTACCCTGCCGCCGCTCCCGTATGCGATGGATGCGCTTGCTCCCCATATTTCCAAGGAAACGCTGGAATTCCACTATGGCAAGCATCACCAGGCCTATGTCACCAATCTGAATAAAGCCGTGGAAGGCACCGAGCTGGCCTCCCTCAGCCTGGAAGACGTCATTCGCAAATCCAGCGGGGGGGTGTTCAACAACGCCGCCCAAGTCTGGAACCACACTTTTTACTGGAACAGCCTGTCGCCCAAGGGCGGTGGCGAGCCCACCGGCGCGCTGCGCAAGGCGATCGAGGCCAAATGGGGCGGCGTCGATGCATTCAAGGACGCGTTCTCCAAGTCCGCAGCGGGCAATTTCGGCTCCGGCTGGACCTGGCTGGTGAAGAAACCCGACGGCACGCTGGACATCGTCAACACCAGCAATGCCGGCACCACGGTCAACACCCAGGACAAGGCTCTGCTGACCTGTGACGTCTGGGAACATGCCTACTACATCGACTACCGCAATGCGCGTCCGACCTACCTGGAACACTTCTGGAAGCTGGTGAACTGGGATTTCGCTGCCAGCAACCTGGGCTGATCCCCTGGCGCGTCACGATGCCTCCCTTCCCGGAGGTCTCGCATGAAAAAAGGCAGCCTGGCTGCCTTTTTTCATATCTGGGTGCGCTTCACCTGGGGATCCCGAGTACCGGTTCGCCCACCTGGATGCGCGCTCGCGTGAACCAGCCCTGGTTCATTTCCAGGGCTCTGGTGACTGGCGCCGGTGGACAGTGCGGATCCAGGCTGTGCGGCCGCATGTCCTGGATGTCCACGATCCGCCCCTGATCGTCGATGAAGGCGATGGATAGGGGAATCAGCGTGTTCTTCATCCAGAAGCAGTAGATGTCCGGCGGGCCCAGCTTGAACAGCATGCCGCTATTGGCGGGCAGCGTCTCTCGGTGCATCAGGCCTTCGCGCAGGGTTTGCGGGGTATCGGCGAGTTCCGCGCGCACGGCGTGGGTGCCGATCTGAAGATGCACGGATGGTAGGGAGGTTTGTGCCAGCGCCGGCGGGTATGGCGACAGCAGCGACAGGCAGGCCGCGATCGTTGCGGTGCAGGAAAGCAAAAAGGCGGGGCCCTTGGCGGACCCCGCATCGCGGTAAAATAACAACGATATGTCCTGCTGGGATCAGGCGGCAGTAATATTCAGGGCTTGTTTGCCTTTCGGACCCTGCCCGATATTGAAAGCGACCTTCTGGCCTTCTTTCAGGGTCTTGAAGCCGTTCATCTGGATGGACGAGAAGTGAGCAAAAAGGTCTTCGCCGCCGTTGTCAGGAGTAATGAAGCCAAAGCCCTTGGCGTCATTGAACCATTTGACGGTGCCGGTCTGTTTCTGCGATTCCCCGGTATTTTCGATGGATTCCGACATGCAAACTGCCTCTGTGTGTGTAGAGTTTAACGGCCCAGGCCGGCCAGTGATGGCAACGGTCCGCCGGACACGACGATCATGCTGAATTCAGCGTCATTCAGTCAACTATGGAAACCACTAGGTTTTAATGTGCATGCCGATCGTGACTCAAAATCAGCATGAACTGGCGCATGCTACCGCGCCGACGCGTCTGGCGCCACCGCCAATGTATCAGGTCGTGCTGCTCAATGACGATTACACGCCCATGGATTTCGTCGTGCGCGTCCTGCGACAGGTCTTTCACAAGGGCGGGGACGAGGCCGAGCGCATCATGCTGCAGGTACACCACGAAGGGCGTGGCGTCTGCGGCATCTACACGCGTGACGTGGCCGCCACCCGGGTCGATGCCGTGTTGCGCATGGCTCACGCCGATCAGCATCCCCTGCAATGCCTGATGGAACCGGTACCGTTGGTTTGATGCACATGATCCCTGTGTCATGCGGGCGATGCCGTCGAGAGACGGTCTCCCATCGTGGCCCGGGTGACGCTCTAATCCGGTTCCGCCGAACAGCGGGCCGATTTAGTCATAGAATAGACACAACGGATTGCTTGGTCCGCTCCGATATGCAATGGAGGAAGCGTGATTTCCGAAGAACTTGAAGTCAGCCTGCACATGGCGTTCGTCGAGGCGCGTGCCGCCCGACATGAATTCATCACCGTGGAGCACCTGCTGCTGTCCCTGCTGGATAACGCTTCGGCAATCGAGGTTCTGCGCGCGTGCGCGGCGGACGTCGAACTGCTGCGCCAGGACCTGCGCAAATTCATCGTCGAGAACACTCCGGTCTTCCCGGGGGATGGCGAAGTCGATACGCAGCCGACGCTGGGTTTCCAGCGGGTCATCCAGCGGGCGATCATGCATGTGTCCTCGAACGGCTCCAACAAGACCGCCGTGACGGGGGCCAATGTCCTGGTGGCCATGTACGGCGAAAAGGACTCGCATGCGGTCTATTTCCTGGTACAGCAGGGGGTGTCGCGCCTGGACGTCGTCAATTACCTGTCGCATGGCATCACCAAGATGCCCGACGAGCCCGCATCCGCCGACAATCCGCGCCTCGAGCCGCCGGCCGCGGATCCGAAATCCGATCAGCAGAAATCGCCGCTGGAAACCTACGCCACCGACCTGAACGCCGAAGCCCTGAAGGGGCACATCGATCCGTTGATCGGCCGCGAGGACGAGGTCGAGCGCGTCATCCAGGTCTTGTGCCGCCGGCGCAAGAACAATCCCTTGCTGGTCGGCGAGGCGGGGGTGGGCAAGACGGCCATCGCCGAAGGCCTGGCCTGGCGCATCACGCAGGGCGACGTCCCTGAAGTCCTGAACGAAACCCAGGTCTACGCTCTGGACATGGGGGCCTTGCTCGCGGGTACCAAATACCGTGGTGATTTCGAGCAGCGACTGAAGCTCGTGCTCAAGGCGCTGAAGGACAACCGCCATGCGGTGCTGTTCATCGACGAGATCCATACCTTGATCGGGGCTGGATCGGCGTCGGGTGGAACGCTGGACGCGTCGAACCTGCTGAAGCCTGCGCTGTCCTCCGGATATCTGAAGTGCATCGGGGCAACGACGTACACCGAATACCGTGGCATCTTCGAAAAGGACCACGCCTTGGCGCGGCGCTTCCAGAAGATCGACATCCCCGAACCGTCGGTCGAACAGACCATCCGCATCCTGCGTGGCCTCAAAGGGCGCTTCGAGGCGCACCACCAAGTGCGCTATTCGGGTGCCGCCATCACAGCGGCGGCCGAACTGGCGGCGCGCCACATCAGCGATCGGTTCCTGCCTGACAAGGCCATCGACGTCATCGACGAGGCCGGCGCCGCACAGCGTCTGCTGCCCAAATCGCGCCAGAAAAAGGTCATCGGGCGGGCCGAGATCCAGGCCACGGTGGCGCGCATTGCGCGCATCCCGCCGCAGAACGTATCCACCGACGACCGCAACAAGCTCGCCACCTTGGAACGCGACCTGAAGTCCGTCGTGTTCGGCCAGGACCAGGCGATTGCCGCGCTGGCCGCATCGATCAAGATGGCGCGCTCCGGGCTCGGGCGGCCGGACAAGCCCATCGGCTGCTTCCTGTTTTCGGGGCCGACGGGCGTGGGCAAGACCGAGGTCGCCCGGCAGCTGGCCTTCGTGCTGGGCATCGAATTGCTGCGCTTCGACATGTCCGAATACATGGAACGCCATACCGTGTCACGCCTGATCGGGGCGCCTCCGGGGTATGTGGGCTTCGATCAGGGCGGTTTGCTGACCGAGGCCGTCACGAAGCAGCCACATTGCGTGCTGCTGCTCGACGAAATCGAAAAGGCCCATCCGGACGTCTACAACATCCTGCTGCAGGTCATGGATCATGGCACCCTGACCGACAACAACGGCCGCAAGTCCGATTTCCGCAACGTCATCCTGGTCATGACCACCAACGCGGGGGCCGATACGCTCAACCGCAATGCGATCGGGTTCGCGACGCCGGAACGCACGGGTGATGAAATGGCCGACATCAAGCGCCAGTTCACTCCCGAATTCCGCAATCGCCTGGATGCCATCATCGGTTTCTCGTCGCTGCCGCGCGAGATCATCCTGCGCGTGGTGGATAAATTCCTCATGCAGCTGGAAGATCAGCTGCATGAAAAGCACGTGGATGTGATTTTCACTCAGGCATTGCGCGATCATCTGGCCAGCGCTGGCTTCGATCCGGCCATGGGTGCGCGCCCGATGCAACGTCTGATTCAGGACACGATCCGCCGGGCACTGGCCGATGAACTGCTGTTCGGCCGCCTGGTGCATGGCGGCCGGGTTCAGGTCGATCTGGATGCCCAGGGGCAGGTGGTGCTGAATTTCCCCAATGATCCGGTGGATTCCGGCTCGGTCCCGTCGCCCTCGCACCCAGAGCCTGAGCTCGTGGATTAGGGCCCGATGATCGAGGGCAGGCCCTGATGGCGAGCAGGCCCCTGATCGCCTGTCCGCATTGCGATACCTTGCATGAGCGGCTGGATCCCGGTGCCCGGGGTCTGGCCGTTTGCCGTTGTTGCGAGACGGTGCTGTATCGCCGGGGCATGCTGTCGCTTCGACAATGGGTGGCGCTGGGGTGGACGACGCTGATCGTGTTCGCCCTCGCTCAAGGCTTTCCCATCGCGATCTTGTCGGTCCAGGGGCTGGACGTCAGCCTGACGTTCTGGGGGGCCTTGCGGCTGTGCTGGGACCGTGGCTATTACGGGGTTTCGATCATGACGGGGCTGGTCGGGTTCTGGTTTCCGCTCGTGTGGATCTCCCTGACGCTCTGGGTGATGCAGGCTGTGGCCAACCGGCGCCTGCCGCCGGATCTGGGGGGGACCCTACGCTGGCTGGCCCGGCTGGCCCCATGGTCGATGGCAACAGTCCTGGTGCTGGCGATCCTGGTCGCCATGGTCAAGTTCGCGGGCATGGCACAGTTGCGGATCGGCCCCGGGCTGGTGGGGTTTTTCCTGCTCAGTTTCATGCTGTCGGGCATGGGCCGCTGGGATGCCCGGGCCCTGTGGCGCGAGGCCGAGGATGCCGGCATGGTGCTGATGTCGGGGCGTCTGGGCACCGGAGCGGTCTGCGAGTCCTGCGGCTGTGTCCAGGCGCCGCCCGTGTCGGGGCGCTGCCGGCGCTGTGATGCTCCCCTGCACGAGCGGCGTCACGACGAAGCCGCGCAGGTGTGGGCACTGTTGCTGGCCGCCATCATCTTCTACATTCCCGCCAACACCCTGCCGATCATGCGGGTGCAGACCCTGCTGGGCGCCAGCAATCACACGATCTTGGGCGGGGTGATCGAGCTCTGGCGTCTGGGATCCTGGGATCTTGCCCTGATCGTGTTTGTGGCCAGCGTCCTGGTGCCGGTGACCAAAATGCTGGCCCTGTCCTTCCTGCTGCTGCGCAGCAAACCGCGCGGTGTGCGGGTTCAACGACAGCGCACGCGCCTGTATGCGGTAGTCGAATTCGTCGGCCAGTGGTCGATGCTGGATGTCTTCGTCGTGGTGCTGATGACCGCCATGGCGAATTTTCCGGGGCTGTCGCGCATCGATGTGGGGCCGGCGGCGCTGAATTTCGGTGCGGTGGTGGTGCTCACGATGTGGGCGGCCTTGCGGTATGATCCGCGTCGAGGCTGGGAACGTCTGCGCGCCGCGCGCCCGGATAAGGACGATCATGACGACTGACGAGGAGCAGCACAACCTAGAGGCTGCACAGGCACCAGAGCCGGCACTGACGCCGACGATCCGGCTTGGCCGGTCGCTGCGCTGGTCCTGGGTCTGGCTGGTGCCGCTGCTGGCGCTGGCCGTGGCCCTGTCGCTATTGGCTTCGGTCTGGGTGCGCACGGGGCCGGTCATCACCATCAGTTTCCTGTCCGCGGCCGGCATCGAGGCGGGGCAGACGAAGCTTCGCTATCGCGACGTTGTGGTGGGCTTGGTCAAGGACGTCCGGGTCGCCGACGACCGCGAGCACGTGCTGGTGGACGTCCAGCTGGACCGGGATGGATCCTCCTACATTACCCAGAAGGGCGCCAAGTTCTGGATTGTCCGCCCGCAGGTCAGCCTGGCCGGCGTGTCGGGGCTCGATACGCTGCTGTCGGGGATGTACCTGAGCGTGGACGCACCGACCACGCCCCCCAAGGGATCCGCCGTCTATTTTTTCGAGGGACTGGCCAATCCGCCCGAAGTGCTCAGCGGCCAGGTCGGCACCCGGTTCCAGCTGGTTTCCAGTTCCTTGGGGTCGCTGGTGGTGGGATCCCGGGTGTATTACCGCCGCATCGAGGTCGGGCGGGTCGTCGGCTACACCATGGCCCCCGACGGCCGAGCGGTCGATCTGCAGATTTTCGTCCAGGCGCCATATGATCGCTATGTGACGCCGGATACCCGGTTCTGGAACGACAGTGGCATCGACATGTCGCTGTCGGCGGAAGGGGTGCAGTTGCGCACCAGCGGGCTGTCGGCCGTCCTGAACGGCGGGGTGGCGTTCGCCCAGCCGGACGAGTCCAGTTCCTATGACGGCACGGTGGATTCGACCCCGGCCAAGGCGGGCAGTAGCTATACGCTGTTCGACACGCGGGATCAGGCGCTCGCCGATCCGGACGGGCCGGCCACCGAGATCGAGCTGCGCTTTGACCAGTCGGTGCGTGGGTTGCGGGTCGGGGCGGATGTGGATTTCAGGGGTATGCCGATCGGCAAGGTGATCGATATCGATCTGGAATTCGACAAGACACGCAAACGCTTTTATTCCCGTGTGCGCGCGCTGGTCTACCCGATGCGATTCAGCCAGGCGTATCGCGATCTGGTGAAATCAGTCAATGGTGCGCAGGGCGCGGCGTTGCTGGGGCCGCTCATCCGGAATGGCCTGCGAGCCCAGTTGCGCACGGCCAGCCTGCTGACCGGCCAGCAGTACGTGGCGCTGGATTTCTTCCCGGATCAGGCGCATGCCCGGATCCAGATCCCGGGCGACGCGCCATCCGCCGGCTATCTGTTGCCGACGGTGCCGGGGGATTTCGATCAATTGCAGCGTCAGCTGAGCAGCATCGTCACCAAGCTCGACAAATTGCCGCTCGAAGACCTGGGGCGCGAGCTGCAGGGCAGCTTGACCAACCTGCGCAAGCTGCTCGGCCGCCTGGACACGCAGGTGGTCCCGCAGGCCAATCAGACGCTGGAATCGGCGCGGCGCTCGCTGGATCGGGTCGGTGCTGTTCTCGGGCCGGATGCCCCGGTGCTGGGCAATCTGCAGGATACCTTGCAGGCGCTGGACGGGGCAGCCCGGGCGCTGCGTCTGCTGGTGGATTCCCTGCAGGCTCATCCCGAATCCCTGTTGCGGGGGCGCAGCCCCGACCGCTTGCGTTAGGAAAAATCCGATGCGACGACTGTTTCTGGTGTTGATCTGTAGCGTGACGAGCCTGCTGGGCGCCTGCGCCGGCGCACCCAGCCGTTATTACAGCCTGGACGGGCCGATGGTCCAGGCGCCGGGCGCCGCATCCGGGTTGCCGGCCACGCCATCCTATGGCCTGCGCCTGCAGGTCCTGCGGATTCCCGCCGATGCGGACCGGCCGCAGTTGCTGGTGCGCGATGCGGCCTCGGACCCTGCGGTTCAGGTGCTCAACGATTCCCTGTGGGCGGGGCCGCTGGCCGATCAGATCCAGACGGTACTGGCGGCGCGAGTGGCGGCCTCTCTGGGGGTGCCGGACCTGCAACGTCTGCCTGGCGCCCGGGATAGGCCAGTGCGCCAGATCGAGGTTCGGGTGACCCGGTTCGACCTGCTGTGGAACCAGGGCGCCGATCTGGCCGCCGTCTGGACGGATCGTTTGCCCGGCACTGCCCAGGCACTGGTCTGCCAGGCCCGCATCCGGGTTCCAGCCGCCTCGGGGATTCCGGCGCTGGTCGATGCCCAGCGGCAAGCGGTGTGGTCTCTGGCTGCGCTGATGGCGGCGGATCGCGCGTCTGGGGCGCACGGTTTACCGACGGGTTCGGGGAATGCTCAATACGGTTGTACTTGATTGATTTTCGGGTTAACCATAATGGTAGGAAGAGGTACAACCTTATAGTATGCTCGGTGACTGACATGCACTCGTCATGGGGACGGTGTGCGCTGATTCACCGAGAACCCGATCATGGCGACTGTTACCCTGGGTGTGAAGGTCGATGAGACCTTGCGTGACCGTTTGCGGCTGCAGGCGGACAAACTGGGGTGCACGCCCCACTGGCTGCACAAGCAAGCCCTGCTGACCTATGTCGAGGCCATCGAGCGTGGCCAGCTGCCGGCCGACATCGATCATCGTTCGGAAACCGCCGAATCCGACGCACCCACCGAGCCGGATCCACAAACACCGTTCTATGAGTTCGCCCAGGAGATCCAGCCGCAATCGGTGCTGCGCTCGGCGATCACAGCCGCCTACCGGCGGCCCGAACCCGAATGCGTCGCCATGTTGCTCGATCAGGCAGGCTCGCCGCAGGCGGATCAGGTCGAGACCCTGGCCCGGCGCCTGGTCCAGACGCTGCGTAGCAAACGCAAGGGTGGCGGCGTCGAGGGCCTGATCCAGGAATTCTCGCTCTCCAGCCAGGAAGGGGTTGCCCTGATGTGTCTGGCCGAGGCTCTGCTGCGTATTCCCGATCAGGCCACGCGCGATGCGCTGATCCGCGATAAGATCAGCCGCGGCGACTGGCGTGCCCACGTGGGCGAATCCCGGTCGATGTTCGTCAACGCGGCGACCTGGGGGCTGCTCGTCACCGGTAAACTCGTCAGCGTCAACAGCGAACAGAACCTGTCCCAGGCGCTGACCCGTCTGATCGCGAAAGGCGGCGAACCGCTGATCCGGCGCGGCGTGAACATGGCCATGCGCCTGATGGGCGAGCAGTTCGTCACCGGCCAGACGATCTCGTCGGCGCTGGCCAACAGCCGCAAGTTCGAAGAGATCGGCTTTCGCTATTCCTACGATATGCTGGGCGAGGCGGCCACCACGGCGGAAGACGCCGCCCACTATTACCGTTCCTACGAGCAGGCGATCCACGCCATCGGCAAGGCCTCGCAGGGGCGCGGCATCTACGAAGGCCCCGGCATCTCCATCAAGCTGTCTGCGTTGCACCCGCGCTATGCCCGCGCGCAGCGCGACCGTGTCATGGCCGAACTGTTGCCGCGCATGATCGAACTCTCGGCCCTGGCGCGGCGCTACGATATCGGTCTGAACATCGATGCGGAAGAGGCCGATCGGCTGGAACTCTCGCTCGACCTGCTCGAAGCCCTGTGCTTCGATGAGCGCCTGCGCGGCTGGAACGGCATCGGTTTCGTGATCCAGGCCTACCAGAAGCGGGCACCCTTCGTGATCGATTTCGTGATCGATCTGGCCCGCCGCAGCAAACATCGCCTGATGGTGCGCCTGGTCAAGGGCGCCTACTGGGATTCCGAGATCAAGCGCGCGCAGATCGACGGCCTGGAAGGCTATCCGGTCTACACGCGCAAGGTGCATACCGACGTGTCCTACCTGGCCTGTGCGCGCAAGCTCCTGTCAGCGCCGGACGCGGTCTTTCCGCAGTTCGCCACGCACAACGCCCAGACGCTCGCATCCATCTATCATCTGGCGGGCGAAAACTACTATCCCGGGCAGTACGAGTTCCAGTGCCTGCACGGCATGGGTGAACCGCTGTACGAGGAAGTCGTCGGCCCGGTGGCCAAGGGCCATCTGAACCGGCCTTGCCGCGTCTATGCGCCGGTGGGCACGCACGAAACCTTGCTGGCCTATCTGGTGCGCCGCCTGCTGGAAAACGGCGCCAATACGTCCTTTGTCAACCAGATCGGTGACAAGGACATCCCCATCGATCATTTGATCGAGGATCCGGTGCGCAAGGCTCGCGCCATCCAGCCCCTGGGGGCTCCGCACGAACGCATTCCCTTGCCGCGCGATCTGTACCAGTCCCGGGAAAATCGGGCCAATTCGGCCGGTCTGGACCTCAGCAACGAGCATCGGCTGGGATCGCTGGCGGCTGCCCTGCTGGGTAGCGCCGGCCAGGTCTGGCAAGCGTCGCCTCCCGGCGAATGGCAGTCCGATCGCGCCCAACCCGTCCTGAACCCCGCCGATCATCGCGATGTGGTCGGCCAACTGGTCGAGGCCGACGAGGCGGACGTCCAGGCGGCCCTGAAGCGTGCTGAATATGCCGCGCCCATCTGGCAGGCCACGCCGGTGGCCGAGCGTGCGCAGTGCCTGCGCCATGCCGCGCAGCTGCTGGAAGACGAGATGCAGGTGTCCATCGGGCTGATCGTGCGCGAGGCCGGCAAGTCCTTTCCGAATGCCGTGTCGGAAGTGCGCGAGGCCGTGGATTTCCTGCGCTACTATGCGGTGCGCATCGAAGAGGAATTCTCCAACGACAGTCATCGGCCGCTCGGGCCGGTGCTGTGCATCAGCCCCTGGAACTTCCCGCTGGCCATCTTCACCGGTCAGGTCAGCGCGGCCCTGGCCGCCGGCAATGTCGTGTTGGCCAAGCCCGCCGAACAGACCAATCTGATCGCCGCCTATGGGGTATCGGTGCTGCATCGGGCGGGTATTCCGCATGCTGCCGTACAGTTGCTGCCCGGCCATGGGGAAACCGTGGGTGCCGCACTGGTCGCCAGCCCGGTGGTGCGTGGCGTCATGTTCACGGGTTCGACCGAGGTCGCCAAACTTATCGCGGCCACGTTGGCCCAGCGCCTGAATGGCGCGGGCCATCCGGTCCCCCTGATCGCCGAAACCGGCGGCCAGAACGCGATGATCGTGGATTCGTCCGCCCTGACCGAGCAGGTCGTCTATGACGTGCTCAGTTCCGCCTTCGATTCCGCCGGTCAGCGCTGCTCGGCCTTGCGCGTGTTGTGCGTGCAGGAAGACTGCGCCGACCGCACGCTGGGCATGTTGCGCGGCGCCATGAACGAATTGCGGGTCGGGCGTCCGGAACTGCTGTCCACCGACATCGGTCCGGTCATCGATGCCGATGCCCAGGCCATGATCGAGCGCCACATCCAGGGCATGCAGGCCGCTGGCCACGCCATCGACCGTCAAGCGCTGGACGACGAGCAGGTGCGTTTCGGCACTTTCGTGGCGCCGACCCTGATCGAGATTTCCGATATCGCCGAACTCGAACGCGAAGTCTTCGGGCCGGTGCTGCACGTCCTGCGCTACCGGCGTGAAGATCTGGATGCGGTCATCGACGCTATCAACGGGCGCGGCTATGGGCTGACTTTCGGCGTGCACACCCGGCTGGATGAAACCGTGCGGCACGTCACCGGTCGCATCCAGGTTGGCAACATCTACGTCAATCGCAACATCGTGGGCGCCACCGTGGGCGTGCAGCCATTCGGCGGCGAAGGCCTGTCGGGTACGGGTCCGAAGGCGGGTGGGCCGCTGTATCTGCATCGACTGCTGTCGGTGTCCACGAACGCCCTGCCGGTCGACGGTGTCGTGGGACAGGACGCGCAGCCGCTGGAGCTGCCTGGTCCCACGGGCGAGACCAATCACTATCGATTGAAGCCCCGGGGCACGGTGCTCTGCCGGGCGGTCAGCGCCGCCGGCGCCCAAGCCCAGCTGCAGGCTTGCCAACGCACCGGCAACGCCATGCTCTGGGTGGACTCACCCGATGTGCGCGCATTCCACCAGCAGCATCGCGCGATGGATCCGGTCCGTTGGGTGGCCCCTGATGCCGTCGAATCGGCCGATTTCCAAGTCGCGCTCTTCGAAGGCGATGGCGACGATCTGCTGACCCTGACGCGCTCGGTCGCTGCGCGCCCGGGACCGGTCATCCCGGTCCTGGCACGGCGCTCTCACGAGCTGGCCAGTGGCGTCGGCTATCCGCTGGAGATGCTGGTGCGCGAGGTGTCCATCTGCATCAACACCGCCGCCGCCGGCGGCAACGCCAGCCTGATGATGGTCGGGTGATTCCGGGCGAGGGAGGGCCCCTGCGGACCCTTCTTCGCCGGGATCGTTAGTCCTGCCGGTCCGTCACTTCCACCAGGTGATACCCGAACTGTGTGCGCACAGGCCCCTGGACCACGCCGACCGGCGCGCTGAACACCACTGTATCGAATTCCGGCACCATCTGACCGCGGCCGAAGGAGCCCAGATTGCCGCCGTCACGGCTGGACGGGCAGCTGGAATGGTCGCGGGCGACAGCGGCGAAATCCGCACCGTTTTCGATGTCGGTCTTCAGTTGCAGGCATTGCTCTTCGGTATCGACCAGAATGTGGCGAGCGGTGGCTTGAGTCATGGATGGCTCCTTGCTGTGTGATGGGAAATCGGGAATGCGACAGGATAACCCGGATCCGCGGATGATTTCGCCCAGCGCCCGGCTGTGGGGGTGCGGCCTATGGCACTGGTGCCGACCATGCCGTCCATCAAAAACACCCCGATGCCGGGAGTGGCCGGCATCGGGGTGTTGGGTGTCCGTATGGCAGCCGGATCCGCCGCTGGAGGATCAATGGCCCAGGTAGGCCGCCTGGATCTCGGGTGAGGACAGAAGTTCGCGTGCCGGGCCTTGGTGCGACAGTTTGCCGACTTCGAGCACATAACCGCGGTCAGCCAGCTTCAGTGCCATGCGGGCATTCTGTTCGACGATCAGGATCGTCACCCCGGTGTCGCGCACGTCACGCAGCACCTGGAAGATGTTGCGCACGATAATGGGCGCAAGACCCAGGCTGGGTTCGTCGAGCAGCAACAGGCGGGGCTTGGTCACCAGCGCCCGGCCGATGGCCAGCATCTGCTGCTCGCCGCCCGACAGGGTGCCCGCCAGCTGGGCACGGCGTTCATACAGACGCGGGAAGATCTTGTAGACGTGCTCGCAGCTCTCGTCGGTTTCCCCGGTCGGGCGGGTGAAGCCGCCCATGCGCAGGTTTTCGGCGACCGACAGGGTCCCGAACACGCGCCGGCCTTCGGGGGACTGGCCAATTCCCAGACGCACGATGCGGTCGGCCCCCATGCGGGTGGTCTCGCGCCCGGCGAAGGTGATCTTGCCGGAGTGCGGTGCGATCAGGCCGCTGAGCGTGCGCATCAGGGTGGTCTTGCCTGCGCCGTTGGCCCCCAGGATCGCCACCACCTCGCGTTCGGCCACGTGCAGCGAGATGCCCTTCAGTGCCTGGATGTGCCCGTAGTTGACGCGCAGGTCTTCGATTTCAAGCAGATGAGTCATGACTGAGCCTGTTCTTCGTGGATGGCGTTCATCAGGGGGTCGTCCTCGTCGTCGTCCTGGCCCAGATAGGCTTCGATCACCAGCGGATTGGTGCGGATTTCCTCGGGTTTGCCCTCGGCGATCTTCTTGCCGAAGTTGATGACGACGATGTTGTCGGTGACGTTCATCACCACACTCATGTCGTGCTCGACCAGAATGACGGTGATGCCGGAGTCGCGGATGGCGCGGATCGTGTCGTTCAGGACTGCGGATTCCTGCTCGTTCAGGCCTGCGGCCGGCTCGTCCAGAATGATCAGTTCCGGTTTGGCGACCAGTGTGCGTGCCATTTCCACCCGACGCTGCGCCCCGTAGGGCAGCGACGTGGCGATCTCCTGGGCGACATCGGCCAGATCCAGCTGCCGCAGGACTTCCATGGCGCGTTCGACCAGGGCGTGTTCCTCGTGGCGCTGGGTCGGGGTGCGCAACAGCCCCTGCCACCACGACTGGCGCATCAGCAGATGCTGGCCGGCGATGACGTTTTCCAGCACGGTCATGTCGGCAAACAGGCGGATGGTCTGGAACGTGCGCCGGATGCCGGCTTTGGCCAACAGGTGGGGCGCCAGGCCCGTGACGTCGTGGCCGTGCCAGCGGATGCGGCCGTCCGTGGGTTTGTAGACGCCGGTGATCATGTTGAAAACCGTGGTCTTGCCGGCGCCGTTGGGGCCGATCAGGCCGACGATTTCACCCTGGCGGATCTTGAAGCTGAGTTCGTCGACGGCGCGCAGGCCACCGAAGCTGATGCCGATGCCGTCCAGTTCCAGCAGGGTGTCGGCCGAAGACGATTGAGAGGAGGAAAGGGGCGGATTCATAGGATTCCCTTGCGCGCCGGCCAGATGCCTTGCGGCCGTAGGACCATGACGAGGATCATGGCGATGCCGAAGACCAGATAGCGGTATTGGGCGAATTCGGTGAAGATCTGGGGCACCACGAACATCATGGCGGTGCCCAGCAGCACGCCCGGCACGGATGCCTGGCCGCCCACCAGCACGATGGCGAACAGCACGACCGAGTCGGTGAACTGGAACGAGCCGGGGCTGACCGCCGAGAGCTGCATGGCGAACAGCGTGCCGGCCAGGCCGGCGATGCCGGCCGACAGGGCGAAGGCGGCGACCTTGTAGTTGCGGGCATTGACGCCCAGCGTGGTCGCGGCTAGTTCGTCGTATTTGATGTAGCGGAAGGTGCGCCCCAGCGCCGAGCGGTCCAGGTTGCGCATCAGCCACAGCACGATCGCCATGAATACCCAGTTCACGTAGAACAGCTCGCTCTGGGTCATCAGTGGATAACCGAAGATCGTCGGGCCGCTGACGCCGAACAGGCCGTCGGCTCCGCCTGTCAGGCCAAACAGGTTGTTCTTCATGGCGAGCACGAAGATCGCATTGAAGCCGATGGTGACCACCAGCAGATAGTCGCCGCGCAGCTTGACGATGGGGGCGGACAGAATCGCGCCCAGCGCGGCGGCCAGCAGCATGGCGACCGGAATCGTCCAGAAGATGGGCCAGTTGAAGGTCAGCGACAGGATCGCGCTGGTGTAGGCTCCGACGCCGAAATACACGGCGTGGCCCATGTCGTACATGCCGGCGCGGCCCAGGACGATGTCCTGCGAAAGCGCCACGATGGCGTAGATGGCGAAGATGCCCCCGATCGTGATCCAGGCCGGGGCCATGACCGAGGGGATCAGCAGGCCGGCGATCCACAGCACCGGACCCAGTACCCGCAGGATGCGGGTGGTGGTGCTGAGCGACGGGGCCGCAGGGTTGACCGCGGTGCGGGAATTGGTAGTGTTGGCTTGATTCATGGCTTAGACCTTTTCCGCAACCCGTTCACCCAACAGGCCCGAAGGGCGCACCAGCAGGATGGCGATCAGCAGGGCAAATGTGATTGCGTCCTGCCAGGAACTGGAGATGTAGCCTGCCGCGAAGGCATTGAACAGACCCAGCACCAGACCGCCCAGCATGGCGCCGGGGATGTTGCCGATACCGCCGATGATCGCTGCGATGAAGGCGCTCAGGCCGTAGGACCAGCCCATGGTGAAATAGGTCTGGCGGTAGTAGAGCCCGATGAACAGGCCGCCGATGGCACCCAGCACCGGACCGATGATGAACACCAGGGCGATGACGCGGTTGACGTTGATCCCCATCAGGCGGGCGGCATCCTGATCGATGGCGGTTGCGCGGATGGCGGTCCCCAGCCGGGTATGGTGGACGAAGAAATACAGGACGGTCATCAGGACGAAGGCGCCGATGATGATCAGCAGCTGCACGAAGCTGAGATACGCGCCGCCGATCTGCCAGGTGATGCTGGGCAGCAGATTGTTCGGGAAGACCTGGACGTTGGGGCTCCAGATCAGCATGATGCCGTTTTCGATCAGCATCGAGGCACCCAGGGCCGACACCACCGGCGCGAGCCGGTGCGCCTTGCGCAGGGGTTTGTAGGCCAGCTGGTCAAGCAGCGTGCCGACGACCGCGACCACGATCATGGCGATCAGGAAGGCCAGGATCAACAGCACTGGCGTGGAAAGGCCGCCGAAGGCGCCGGAAGTCAGTGTGGTCAGTCCGATGAAGGCGCCCAGGATGCACAAGTCGCCGTGGGCGAAGTTGATCATCTTCAGCACCCCGTAGACCATCGTATAGCCCAGGGCGATCAGGGCATAGATGCCGCCGACAGTGACGCCGTTGATGAATTGCTGGAGGATAAAGTCCATCGAGCGGTTTCCGTGGTGATTCCCGGTGCGCGGCCGGTGATTGGCCTGCCGCGTATCGGGATTAAGTGACGCCGGCTGATCGACGAGGTCACGGTGAAAATACGTGACGCCGGCAACCTGATCGGGCCGGCGTCACGTTCCGGTGGGCTTATTTGGGTTCCGGATAGATGGTCTTGTAGCCGCCGCCCGCCTGGACTTCGAAGGCGGACATCGGGCTGCCGATACGTTCGCCCTTGGCATCCCAGGTGAAGGGGCCGGTCAGGCCGTCGAAGGGTTTCTTCATGTCGTGCAGCCAGGGAATGAGCTTGGATGTTTCCGTGCTCTTGGTGCTTTCGATGGCGGCGATGACCGCGCGGAATCCGTCGGCGTTGGTGAACGTGTAGATGCTGGGCGGGGGCGCGCCAAAGGCCTTGGTGTAGTCGGCCAGGAAGTGCTTGGCTTCCGGATAGGGAAGGTTTTCCGGGGCCGGCACGTTGACGATGACCGCGCCTGCGGCGGCGTTGCCCGCGATCTTGGCGAAGTTTTCGTTCTGGTTGGCGTCGCCACCCACGAACACGGCGTTCATGCCGAGCTGCTTCATCTGGGCGCGGATCAGCCCGCCGTCAGTGTAGTAGCCCGAGAAGAACAGCACGTCCGGGTCCTTGGACTTCAGTTTGGTCAGCACGGCGGTGTAGTCCTGGGTGCCGGCGTTGATGAAATCCTGGCTGACGATATTGCCGCCGTCTTTCTTGAGGGCATCGACCGTGGCTTTGGCCAGGCCGGTGGCGTAACTGGAGTGGTCGCTCAGGACGGCGATGCGCTTGTATTGCTTGACCTTGACGAAATAGTTGGCCACGAACTGGGCTTCGTCGCTGTTGGGCGGCGCATTGCGGAAGAAGGTTTTCCAGCCCTTTTGGGTCAGTTCGTCGCTGGTGCCGTCCGAGGTCTGGATGACGTTGGCGGCCGAGTAGATCGGCGCGGCGGCCAGGGCGGCGCCGCTGGTGTAGGTGCCGATCACGGCGGTGACGCCATCGTTGACCAGCTTGCGTGCGCAGATGGCCGCCTGGGCTGCCTTGCCTTCGTCGTCGCAAACGATGACTTCGATCTTGCGACCCAGAACGCCACCCGCATCGTTGTGCTGTTTGGCGATCAGCTTGACGCCGTTTTCGATGCCTTGGCCTTCGGCAGCGTATTCCCCGGTGATCGGCGCCTGCACGCCGATCTTGACGGGACCGCTGGCGGCGACCGCGGTGCCCGCACCCATCAGGGCCAGGGAAACCGCGGCGGAAAGCGTGGAAAGTTGTGTCAGCCTGCTCATGTCTGGATTCTCCTTTTCATGGACCCGGATGGAACCATATATTCGTAATATATTAACAGCACGCACTCTACACCATGGGGGTCTTCCCGGGGGTCAGGGATCGCCTGAATGCCAGGAAGTCTGAGGCCGATCGGTCCGCCCCGAAGGGCGGCCCGAGGGCTGGGCCGGCTGGAACCGGTCCATCCGGGTTTCGCTAAAGGTACAACCTATCGGCGAAACCAGAATCGTGTGAAAGTTTAACCAGCTGGGTTGAAGGAGTACAACCAGGGGTTTTACTAATATGACCAGACACTAACTGGAGTGCGGCCTGAATGTCGAGGATGGCACGAGGACTTGTTCTGAGGGGTGCTAGTGCCGGCCGGTGCTGCCGAAGCCGCCGGCGCCGCGCTCGGTTTCGGTCTCGAAGTTGTCGACCAGATGCAGGCCGACCTGGATGACGGGCTGGAACAGCAGCTGCGCAATCCGTTCTCCGGGCTGGATGTCGTAGGCTTGGTCACTGTCGTTGGTCAGCAGCACCTTGATTTCGCCATGGTAATCCGCATCGATGACGCCGATGCCCTGGGCCACGCGGATGCCGTGCTTCAGCGACAGCCCGGAACGGGAGGCCACGATCGCGACCAGTCCTGGGTCCATCATATTGATCGCCAGGCCGGTAGGAACGGGAAGACGCTCTCCGGGTCGCAGGGTTTGGGGCGTGTCCAGGCAGGCGCGCAGGTCCATGGCGGCGGAGCCGCCGGTGGCGTAATCGGGTAGGGGAATGGCATCCGAACCCAGCAGAGGGTTGACGATGCGGGCCTGAATGAGTCGTCGATGCATGATGATGTCCGGAATGGAAGAGACAAGAAAATCGGCGCTGGCCTGGCTGCGGCATGGCCTCGGCCGGCCCGGAAGGGGCTCAGTCGGGCAGCCGCTGGGCGATCCAGGTGATCAGTTGGCGGGCAGCCTGCAGCTTGGGCTGTGGGGGCAGCGGGTGGGCGCCGTCGTCGTCGAAGAGGATCAACTCGGCGTCTTCCGCGTCCATGACCTGCTGGGCCAGATTGCCCACGATCAGCGGGATGCCCTTGCGCTGGCGTTTGGCCTGGGCGTGTTCGTGCAGGTGATCGGTTTCGGCGGCAAAGCCGACGCACCATGGCCCCCCCGACAGCGCGGCGACATCGGCCAGGATGTCCGGGTTCTGGACGAACCGCAGGGTGGGGGGCTGGCCCCCGGCTTTTTTCTTCAGCTTGGTGTCCGACGGGTTGGCGATGCCCCAGTCCGCCACAGCGGCGACTGCGATGAAGAGGTCGGCGCCCGGCGCATGGGCCATGACGGCGGCGTGCATGTCGGTGGCGCGGGTGACGCCGATGCGAGTGACATCATCCGGACAAGGCAGGGCGGTCGGGCCGGACACCAGCGTCACGGTCGCACCGGCCTCGGCGGCCGCCCGGGCCAGGGCGTAGCCCATGCGGCCGGACGAGCGGTTGGTCAGGACCCGCACCGGGTCGATGGGCTCGCTGGTGGGGCCGGCCGTCAGCAGTACGCGCCGCCCGGCCAGCACCTTGGGCTGGAAAAAGGCGACCAGGGCACGCAGGATCTGGTCGGGTTCCATCATGCGCCCGGTCCCGGTTTCCCCGCAGGCCTGGTCGCCTTCGGCAGGCCCGATCAGGGTGACGCCGTCCGCCCGTAGTTGCGCCGCGTTACGTTGAGTCGCCGGATGGGTCCACATTTCGTGGTTCATGGCCGGGGCTGCCAGCAGCGGCACGGCGCCGCGCGCCACGCACAGGGTTGCCAACAGGTCGTCGGCCAGACCGTGGGCGAGCTTCGCCAGAAAATCCGTGCTGGCCGGGACGATCAGCACCGCGTCCGCGCCCCGGGTCAGGTTGATGTGGGCCATGCGGTTGTCCATGCGGCTGTCCCAGGCATCGGTCCAGACCGGACGCCCCGACAGCGCCTGCATCGTGGCAGGGGTGATGAAGCCGGTGGCCGCCTCGGTCATGACCACGTCCACCGTTGCGCCTTCATCCTGCAGACGGCGCAGCAGTTCGGCGGATTTGTAGCAGGCGATCCCGCCTGTCAGCCCCAGGACGATGCGTTTGCCCGACAGATCCGGCATGGTGGTCTCCTATCCGGTTTTGCGCGCGCGGCGCGCGCGCAGGATTTCATCCAGGATCAGCAGCCCGGCGCCGCAGGTGATGGCGACGTCGGCGACGTTGAAGGCCGGGAAGTACCAGTCGCGCCAGTAAAACAGCAGGAAATCCACGACGTGGCCATGCATCAGCCGGTCCAGGGCATTGCCCAGCGCCCCTCCCAGGATGCTGGCCAGGGCCGCGCATAGTAGCCGCTGGCCGGCGTGCGTATAGAGCCAGCGCAGGATCAGCGCGGCGGCGATCAGGGCGATGCCGGTGAAAAGCCAGCGCTGGGCGCCGCCGCCTTCGGCCAGAAAACTGAAGGCGGCGCCCGTGTTGAACAGCAGGGTCAGATCGAAGACGGGTAGGATGTGGATGCGCTCGGCGTAGGTCAGGCTCTGGGAGATCCAGGCCTTGGTGCCCTGATCCAGAACGATCAGGAGTGCCGCCCAGAGCAGCCAGCCGCCCAGCGCGCGCCAGCGGCGGCTGGGGGTTGCATCCGTGGATGCCTGCGTGCCCTTCATCCCGTCGGGCGGGACATGGCGCAAAGCGCCCGGCGCCCCGGTGACGGACGCTGTGGTGGGGGTGGCGGGCGCGCGCCCAGGCTGTGGTTCAGGCATGGCTGCGGGTTTCGCCTTCGCCGAACAGGTTGTCCACACAGCGGCCGCAGAGTTCCGGGTGCTGTGCATCGCGGCCGACGTCGGCCCGATGGTGCCAGCAGCGGCCGCACTTGTCGTGAGTCGTCGCATGTACCGTCACACGCAAATCGCCGTTGGCCGCATGGACGTCGGCCCGCGAGATCAGCATCACGAAACGCAGATCGTCGCCCAGGCTTTGCAGCAGGGACAGGTCGTCGCCGGCTGCGTGATAGTCGATTTCCGCGGCCAGCGAGGAACCGATCTCGCCCCGGGTGCGCACGGCCTCGAGTTCGCGCATGGTTTCGGCGCGGATCTCGCGCAGGCGGCGCCAGCGGGTGGCCAGCGCGTCGGCATCGGCCGGCACCGGCACGGCGTGAAAGAGCCCAGTGAAGATCGTGAGCGAGCCGGCGTTGTCGCCCAGATTGGCCCAGGCTTCCTCGGCCGTGAAGGACAGGATTGGCGCGAGCAGCTTCAGCAGCGCATGTGTGACGTGGTGCAGCGCGGTCTGGGCCGAGCGGCGCGCGACACTGTCCTTGCCGGTGGTGTAGAGGCGGTCCTTGAGGATGTCCAGATAGAAGGCGCCGAGGTCTTCGGAGCAGAAGATCTGCAGGCGCGCTACGGCGGTATGGAATTCGTAGCGTTCGTAGGCGGACAGCACTTCGGCCTGCATGGCGGCCGTCATCTGCAGCGCATAGCGGTCGATCTCGAACAGGGAGTCGGGCGCGACCGTGTCGGTCGCCGGGTTGAAGTCCGCCAGGTTGCCCAGCAGGAACTTCAGCGTGTTGCGGATGCGCCGGTAGGACTCGACCACGCGGTCCAGGATCTGTTTGGAGATCGACAATTCGCCTGAATAGTCGGTCGACGCGGTCCACAGACGCAGGATCTCGGCGCCCAGGGTGTTGGAGACTTCCTGGGGGAAGACGACGTTGCCGACTGATTTGCTCATTTTCTTGCCCTGGCCGTCCACGACAAAGCCGTGGGTCAGCAATGCCTTGTAGGGCGGGCGGCCATAGAGCATGCAGCCCGTGAGCAGGGAAGAATGGAACCAGCCGCGGTGCTGGTCGGAGCCTTCCAGGTACAGGTCGGCGGGCCAGGCAAGTTCATCCGCGTGGGAGCCTTTCAGGACGTGGTCCTGACCACCGAGCACGGTCGCATGGGTGGTGCCGGAATCGAACCAGACGTCCAGGGTGTCGCGGTTCTTTTCGTACAGGTCGGCCTCGTCACCCAGCAAGTCGCGCGGGTCCAGGGTTTGCCAGGCCTCGATGCCTTCGCGTTCGACGCGGCGGGCGACCTGTTCCAGCAGTTCCGGGGTGTGCGGGTGCAGGGCGCCGGTTTCCTTGTGCACGAAAAATGCCATGGGCACGCCCCATTGTCGCTGGCGCGAAAGCGTCCAGTCGGGGCGGTTGGCGATCATCGCGTGCAGACGCGCGCGGCCCCAGGCCGGGTAGAAGACCGTATCGTCCACGCCCTTCAGGGCCATCTCGCGCAGTGTCGGGCCGGATGACGGCTGGACGTCCATCCCCGCGAACCATTGGCTGGTGGCGCGATAGATGATCGGCGTCTTGTGGCGCCAGCAGTGCATGTAGCTGTGGGTGTGGGATTCGGTGTGCAACAGACTGCCCGCTTCGCGCAGTGCGTCCACGATGCGCGGATTGGCCTTCCAGATGAGCTCGCCGCCGAAAAGCGGCAGGCTCTCGGCGTAGTGGCCATTGCCCATCACCGGGTTCAGGATATCGGCGTCGGGCAGGTTGTGCGCTTTGCAGGACAGGAAGTCCTCTACCCCGTAGGCCGGGGCCGAGTGCACGACGCCCGTGCCGGATTCCAGCGTGACGTAGTCTCCCAGGTAGACCGGCGACAGGCGGCGGTAGCCGGCGTGCGCATCGTACAGCGGATGGCGGAAGGTCAGGCCGTCCAGCGCCTGGCCGGGGGCGCGGGCGACGATCTGGCCTTGCAGGCCCCAACGCTGCAGGCAGGATTCGACCAGTTCGCTGGCCACCAGCAGCAACGGCCCGGTGGCGCGGGGTTCGCTCAGGTGCACCAGCGCGTATTCGTGGTCCGGATGCAGATTCAGCGCCTGGTTGGCGGGAATGGTCCAGGGGGTCGTGGTCCAGATGACGATGGCGCCTGGATCGACCTCGCCGGTCAGTCCGAATGCCTGCGCGATCGCTGCGCGGTCGTCAAAGGCGAAGGCGACATCGACCGAGGGATCCTTGCGGTCGGCGTATTCGACTTCCGCTTCGGCCAGGGCCGAGCCGCAGTCGAAGCACCAGTTCACGGGCTTGAGGCCACGGAACACGAAGCCTTTTTCCATGATGCGCGCCAAGGCCCGGAGTTCGTCGGCCTCGTTGTGCGGGTTCATGGTCAGGTAGGGATTGTCCCATTCCGCCAGCACGCCCAACCGCTTGAAGTCGGCGCGTTGGCGGTCGATCTGTTCGGTCGCATAGGCGCGGGCCTTGGCCTGGACCTCGGCGACCGGCAGATGCTTGCCGTATTTCTTTTCGATCTGAATTTCGATTGGCATGCCATGGCAATCCCAACCCGGCACGTACTGTGCGTCAAAGCCCGCCATGTCGCGGCTTTTGACGATGATGTCCTTGAGGATCTTGTTGACGGCGTGGCCAATGTGGATATCGCCGTTGGCATACGGTGGGCCGTCATGCAGGATGAACTTCGGCCGTCCCGCAGCCGCCGCCCGAATCGCCGCGTAAATCCGGTTTTCCTCCCAGGCGGCGACCCAGCCCGGCTCGCGTTTGGCCAGGTTGCCCCGCATCGGGAAAGGGGATTCGGGCAGATTCAGCGTGTCTCTATAGTCCATGGGAGGCGAAATAGTCGCGAGCGCCTTGCACGTCCTGGCGGATGGCGGCGATCAGGGTGGTTAAATCAGGAAAGGATTCCTCGTCGCGCAGGAATTCGAGGAATTCGACGCATACCAGTTTACCGTAGGCGTCCACGCGCTGATCGAGGATATGCGTCTCCAGCAACAAGGGGCCGTCGCGGGTCACCGTGGGCCGCACCCCCAGGCTGGCGACCCCCGGCAGCGGGTCGGTCTGGAGACCGTGCACGCGCACGATGTAGATGCCGGACCGCGCTGCGCAGGGGGCGGGGACGCGCAGGTTCAGGGTGGGAAAGCCCAGGTCGCGCCCCAGCTTCTGGCCGTGGATGACATGGCCGGTGATGCGGAAGGGGCCGCCCAGCAGTTCGCTGCTGTGGGTCAGGTTGCCGACCGCCAGCGCTGTGCGCAGGGCGGAACTGGAGATGCGCTGGCCGTGGGCGTCGTTGACGTCGGCGATTGTGTCCACGGTGAATCCGTGTTTGCGGCCCATGCGCCGCAGCAGATCGACGTCGCCGCTGCGCTTGTGGCCATAGCGGAAGTCCTCGCCCACCAGCAGCCAGCGGGTGTTCAGGCCGCGAACCAGCAGGTCGCGAATGAAGTCCTCGGCGCTCATGTCGGCCAGGCGCTGGTCGAAGCGCTGAATGACGATCTGACGCATGCCCTGCTCGACGAGCAGGGCGATTTTGTCGCGCAGGCTGCTGATCTGGGTGGGGATCAGTTCCGGTCGTCCGCCTCGTCGGGCGAAAAAGGCCCGGGGGTGGGGGACGAAGGTCATGACCGTGGGTTCCAGTCCGCGGCTGTCCGCCTGGGCGCGCACCCGGGCAAGGATGGCCTGATGCCCCAGGTGCACCCCGTCGAAATTGCCGATGGTCAGGGCGCTGGGCGCGGTGGCGTCGCGTCGGGGCAGCTTGCAGTAGAGGCGGGGAATGGTTTTCACGGGGGACAGTTTACAATTTCATGTTTGGCCGGACAGAGCACCAAATTTTATGTCGGAGAACGAGCGCGTGGAGCATACTCCCGAACGGCCCCTGCGGGTGGCGATCCTGATCTCGGGCCGGGGCTCGAACATGCAGGCCCTGGTGGACGTCGTCGCGGCTGAACGCCTGCCGGTGCGGATCTGCGCGGTACTGTCGAACCGTGCCGACGCGGCCGGCCTGGATTGGGCCCGTGATCGGGGCTTGCCTGCGGAAGCCCTGTCGCATCGGGACTTCGCCAGCCGCGATGCGTTCGACGCGGCCCTGCTGGAACGGCTAGACGCGCTGGCGCCGGACTACATCCTGCTGGCCGGTTTCATGCGGGTGCTGGGCAGCAATTTCGTACGCCATTTCAATGGCCGCATCATCAACATCCACCCGTCGCTGCTGCCGTCCTTTCCCGGGCTGCATACGCATCAGCAGGCGCTGGCCCAAGGGGTGCAGTGGCATGGCTGCACCGTGCATTTCGTGACGCCGGTGCTCGATCATGGGCCCATCATCGCCCAGGGCGTCATCCCGGTGCTGGAAAATGATACGTCGGACAGCCTGGCGTTGCGCCTGCTGCCGGTGGAACACCAGCTCTATATGCAGGTCCTGCGCTGGCTGGCGCAGGGGCGTGTCGCGTTGCGGGACGATGGGCGTGTCCGGGTCGACGGTGTCGCGCACCGTGCCTGGTCCGGTGTGGTTGCTTTCAATTCGCAGGATAGTCATGAGCACGAATGAATCGCGGGGCAAACCCCGCAACCGCCCGGCCACCGGCCGTTCGCATCCCCGTGGCGCGGAGACCCGGCAGCCGCGTCTGGATACGCCGCGTGGCGAGCGCCGTCCGGCTGCGGGCGAGCCCGATACGCGCCGTGCGCGGCCATCCTCTGGGACGACGCGCGCGGCCCAGGCGCCCGCGCGGCCCTACGTCATGGCCGCTGCCCGCATCGAGCAGGTCCGCCAGGTGCTGGGCGAGGTCCTGCAATGGCAGTATCCGGCCGACGCCGTGCTGTCGCACTGGTTTCGCGGGCATGCTCAGGTGGGCCAGCGGGATCGGGGCGAGATCGCCGAAGCCGTGTTCGACGTGATGCGCCATCTGCGCCGCTACCGGCAGTTCGCCGAAAGCGGGCAGGGTGCCGCCACACGCCGCCTGGCCGTGCTGGGCCTGGCATCCGTCTGGCCGCGCACGACGCTGGATACCGGCTTGGATGAGCACGAACGCGCCTGGCTGGATTATGTGCAAGGCTTTTCCATCGCTACGCTGCCTGCCGCCGTGCGTTACAGCGTGCCAGACTGGCTGGAATCGCGTCTGGCGGCTCTGCCGGATGCCGAGTCCCTGCTGCAGGCCCTGAACCGACCGGCACCACTGGATCTGCGGGTCAATCCGCTCAAGACGGACCGGGATGCCGTGCTGGCAACCTGGGCCCAGGGGCCGGAGGCCAGATGGGCCGCGAAGCCGACCCCGTACTCGCCCTGGGGCATGCGCATTCAGGGGCGTCCGCCGGTCAATCGCTGGGGGGCCTTCGAGCGCGGCGAGATCGAAGTTCAGGACGAGGGCAGCCAGCTGCTGGCTGCCCTCGTCGCGCCCCGGCGCGGCGAAATGGTCATCGATTTCTGCGCCGGGGCGGGGGGCAAGACCCTGCTGCTGGGCGCCCTGATGCGCTCGACCGGGCGCCTGTATGCGTTCGACGTGTCGGCGGCCCGCCTGGCGCGCGCCAAACCGCGCTTTGCCCGCAGCGGCCTGTCGAACGTGGTGCCGGTGGTCATTGCCGAACAGCACGACCAGCGGGTCAAACGCTTGCGCGGCAAGGCCCACCGTGTGTTGGTGGACGCGCCCTGCAGCGGTCTGGGTACGCTGCGGCGCAATCCCGATCTGAAGTGGCGCCAGCATCCGGAATCCCTGGCGCAGTTGTGTGCCACGCAGGCGGCCATCCTGCGCGAGGCGGCCGCCTGCGTGCGTCCCGGGGGGCGGCTGGTATATGCCAGTTGCAGCCTGCTGCCCGAGGAAAACGAACAGCAGGTGCAGGCATTTCTGGCCGAGCACCCCGAATTCACCCTGCTGGATGCGGGGGCCATCCTGGCCGAGCGCAACATCCCGCTGACGCTGGATGGTCCCATGCTGCGTCTGCGCCCGGACGTCCATGGCACGGATGGCTTTTTTGCCGCCGTGATGCAGCGTGGTACGCCGCAGGCCGGCGCGCCGGATGGTCCGGAAGCCTCGGGCGACCCGGATCCCGCCGTTCACCAGGAACCGCCCGCGGATCCATCCGTGTAGGCATGCCGGCTTCCTCGACGGGGGGCCGGCATTCTTCACGCGAGGGGCTGCAGTGGACTACACTGAAAGCCTCATTCCGGGAATCACGCGGGCGCAGCCCGAATGCGATGAATACCTTGCTATCCTTCCTGCAGGGCGGCGTCCTGCAGCTGGGTCCCTGGGCCTTGCTGGCGGTCACGCTGGTCCTGACGCACGTCACGATCATGGCGGTCACCCTGTACCTGCACCGCAGCCAGGCCCACCGTGGGCTGGATCTGCATCCGGCCGTGGCGCATTTTTTCCGCTTCTGGCTGTGGCTGACCACCGGCATGGTCACGCGCGAATGGGTTGCCATCCACCGTAAACACCACGCAAAGTGCGAACGTGAAGGCGATCCCCATTCGCCCGCTGTCTTCGGCCTGTCGCAGGTCTTCTTTCGCGGGGCCGAACTGTACCGCGACGAGGCGAGCAACGCCGACACGCTGGCGCGCTATGGTTACGGCACACCCGACGACTGGCTGGAACGGCACCTGTATGGCCGGCACAACCTGGCGGGCATCGTTCTGATGCTGATGATCGATCTGGCGCTGTTCGGCGTTATCGGGCTGACCGTCTGGGCTGTGCAGATGGCGTGGATCCCGTTCTGGGCGGCCGGCGTGGTCAATGGCCTGGGGCATGCCTGGGGCTATCGCAATTTCGCCTGTCCGGACGACAGCACCAATGTGTCGCCCTGGGGCATCCTGATCGGCGGCGAGGAACTGCACAATAATCATCATGCCTATGGCACCTCGGCAAAATTCTCTTCCAAGTGGTATGAAATCGACTTGGGATGGGGATACATCCGTGTACTGCGGGCCCTGGGTCTGGCCCAGGTGCGTCGTCTGGCTCCGCGCCTTCAGTGGCAATCCGGCGGTCCGGTCGCGATCGAATCCCTCAGCCTGGATCAGTTGCAGGGGATCATTGCCCACCGCTACGACGTGCTGGCGCGTTACTCCCGCATGATCAAGACCACGGTGGGCCATGAACTGAAGGCGCTCAAGCTGCGGCGCAGCCTGGCCGAGCGCCGGCTGCTGCGGCGCTGCCGTAAATGGCTGGTGCGCGATCAGGCGGCGCTCGCTCCGGTCGAACGTGCCCAGGTGGCGCATGCGCTGTCGGTGGCACCGGCCTTGTCCACCGTGCTGCAGATGCGTCGCGAACTGACTGCCCTGTGGGAATCCTCCAGCGCCAGCAGCGACCAGTTGCTGGCCGATTTGCGGGCCTGGTGCCAGCGGGCTCAGGCCAGCGGCATCGAGGGCCTGGAACAATTCGCGTACCGACTACGCTCCTATGCCGCATGATTGAAGGTCTGAACGAACAACAGCGCGCCGCCGTCACCCTGCCGGCGCAACATGCCCTGGTCCTTGCGGGGGCGGGCAGCGGCAAAACGCGGGTGCTGACCACCCGCATGGCGTGGCTGATCCAGACCGGGCAGGTCAGCCCTTTCGGGCTGCTGGCCGTCACCTTCACCAACAAGGCCGCCCGCGAGATGCTGGCGCGCCTGTCGGCCCTGTTGCCCATCAATACCCGGGGCATGTGGGTGGGCACCTTTCACGGGCTGTGCAACCGGCTGCTGCGCGCGCATCATCGCGAGGCGGGCCTGCCCCAGGCGTTTCAGATTCTGGACAGCGCGGACCAGCTGTCGGCGATCAAGCGCATGCTGAAGGCGGCCGGCGTCGACGACGAGCGTTTCCCCCCGCGCGACGTGCAGCGCATGATCAATGGCGCCAAGGAAGACGGCCTGCGCCCGAAAGACCTGGATGTGCGTGACAGCCACGCCCGGCGGCTGGCTGATCTGTACCAGCGCTACCAGGACCAGTGCGAACGCGAAGGTGTCGTCGATTTCGGTGAATTGCTGCTGCGCGCCTACGAACTGCTGCAGCGCGAAGCGCCGATCCGCGAACACTACCAGCGCCGCTTCCAGCATATCCTGGTCGATGAATTCCAGGACACGAACGTCCTGCAGTATCGCTGGCTGATGCTGCTGGCCGGCAGCCACACGCCGGTCTTCGCCGTCGGCGACGACGATCAGTCCATCTATGCGTTCCGGGGGGCCAACGTCGGCAACATGGCCGATTTCGAGCAGCGCCATGCGCGGGGCAATGTCATCCGGCTGGAACAGAATTACCGGTCGCACGGCCATATCCTGGACGCGGCCAACGCGTTGATCGCGCACAATACCAACCGCCTGGGCAAGAACCTGTGGACCGAGGCGGGCGAGGGCGAACCCCTGCGGGTGGTCGAGCAGGCTTCCGATATGTTGGAGGCCCAATGGCTGGTCGATGAAATCCGCGCCCTGTTGCGCGAGGGGCGTTCAGCCCACCAGATCGCGATCCTGTACCGCAGCAATGCCCAGTCCCGGCCGATCGAGCATGCCCTGTTTTCCGCCCGCGTGCCCTATCGCGTCTATGGGGGCCAGCGCTTTTTCGAACGCCAGGAAATCAAGCACGTCCTGGCCTACCTGCGCCTGATCGACAATCCGAATGACGACACGTCCTGGATGCGGGTCGTGAATTTCCCGGCGCGCGGCATCGGTGCGCGGACCTTGGAACAGTTGTCCGATGCCGCCGCGCAATACGGCATCAGCCTGGCTGGCGCTGTGCCCTATGTGCCGGGCAAAGGGGGCGCCAGTCTGGCGCGTTTTGCCGCCTTGATCCAGGACATGGCGGAATCGGCCCAGTCGCTGGATCTGCCGGACCTGATCGGTCAGGTCGTGCACCTCAGCGGCCTGGAAGCCCATTACCGGGCGGATCGCGAGGGCCAGGAACGTCTCGAGAACCTGCAGGAACTGGTCAATGCCGCTGCTGCATTCGTCGCCGAGGAAGGATTTCAGGGGCTGATCGCGGGCAGGATTCCGGAATCGTCCGCTCATGCCGGCATGGCGCTGGCACCGTCCGGTTCCGAAGCGCAGGCGGCGGCCGGTATGGTGGCGCCATCCGAAGGGCCGACACCCGATTTCGATTCGGGGCCGGGTCTTCCGCCACCCGCCGTCATGTCGCCTCTGGGGGCATTCCTCAGCCATGCCTCGCTGGAAGCGGGCGATAATCAGGCGCAGGCAGGCGAGGACGCCGTGCAACTCATGACCGTGCATGCGGCCAAGGGCCTGGAATTCGACGTCGTCTTCATCACCGGTCTGGAAGAAGGCTTGTTTCCCCACGAAAACAGCCTGCTGGACGCGGGGGGGCTGGAGGAAGAGCGCCGCCTGATGTACGTAGCCATCACCCGGGCGCGGGAACGTCTGACGCTGACCCTGGCGCAAAGCCGCATGCTGCATGGGCAGACACGCTATGCCTTGCGGTCGCGCTTTCTGGACGAGATCCCCGAGCAGGATCTGAAATGGATTACGCCTCGCCAGCGGGCTGCCGCGCCCGAACAGCAGCCGGCCTGGCGTGGCGCTTTCCGCCGCAGCCAGGGCGGCTGGCAGGGCGAAGGCGGCAGCGATTTCGCGCCCCGCGCTGCGCGCACCCGCACGGCCGATGTCACGGTCGGCGATCAGTGTTTCCGCATCGGTGCGGCGGTGCGCCATGGCCGCTTCGGCGAGGGCACCATCGTGGCGCTCAGCGGCAGCGGCACCGAGGCTCAGGCGCGGATCGAGTTCCGCGATACCGGGACCAAGACCCTGGCGCTGGGTGTGGCAAAGCTGGAAATCCTGGCCTGATCGGTTACCGCCCCCGTCCCCAGCGCCGATGCAGGCGCTGGGCGGTCGCGTCCAGCATGAAGCCCAGGGCGCCAATCAGCACGATGACGGCCATCAGTTCGGAATAGGCCAGCCGGTCGCGGGTATCCAGGATGAAATAGCCCAGGCCCGAACTCACGCCCAGCATTTCGCAGGGAACGAGGATGATCCAGACGATGCCGATGGCCAGGCGCAAACCCGTCAGGATGTGCCCCAGCGAGCCGGGGATGACGACCTTCCACAGAATTTCGGATCGGGTCGCGCTCAGGCTGCGGGCCAGCATCAGCCAGCGGGGATCCAGTTGGCGCACACCAGCGCTGGTATTCAGGATGATGGGCCAGACGGCGGCAAAGCTCAGCAGGAAATAGATCGGTGCGTCGCCCACACCGAACAGCATCACCGCGATCGGCATCCAGGACAAGGGCGAGACCATGCGCAGGAACTGAAATGCCCCGCTGGTCGCTGATTCCAGTCGGCGCGACAGGCCGATCGCCAGCCCCAACGGAATACCGAACACCAGCGCCCAGAACAGACCCACCGCCACACGCCGCAGGCTGACCAGGGTGTGCAGGGTCAGCTGGTTGTCCAGGATCAGGTGTGCCAGACTGGGCAGCGCCTGGCCTGGGGCGAACAGCCGCGCTATGGCCAGATCCTGGCCCAACAGACCGATTCCGGCGGCCCACAGCAGGCCGAGGACGAGCAGGCCGCCCAGGCTCAGCGCCAGGCGCTGGCGGGACGACGGAACGGGGGATCGTGCATTCATGGTCAGCTGACCTCGAAGGTTTCCGTGCGGCTGTAGCCGCCCGTGATGCCGAAGGCCGACAGCCCACCCTGGTCCTCGATCGCCTTGCGGACGTAGCGGTCGTCCACCAGATCGCGGGCCACGTGGGCAGGGTCCAGTTCCTTCAGGAATGCGTTCTCGCCCAGTACGTAAGTGCCTTTGAGCAGCGTCACCAGTTTTTCCGTATAGCTGGGATAAGGAAAGGGCTGGAAGTCGATGCGTAGCTCGTGCCAGTCCGCATGCCGGATGGCGCCGCTCTTTTCGTAGGCCGCATCGCGCTCGGCCGATGGCAGCAGCACCCGGGCCAGCGTGGACGGATCATGCGGTGTATAGGCGGCCGGGTTGTTGCGGGCGAGGATCTTGACCGTGTCTTCGCGGTGATCGCGCGCCCAGGCCTGGGCCTGCACAATGGCATTGACGACCTTTTGCGACCAGTCGGGGCGTTCCTGCAGGTCGCGCTCGTGCATGGTCACCACGCAGCAGGCGTGATTGCGCCAGACGTCGCCGGTAAAGCGCCAGACCTTGCCCACGCCCAGTTCCTCGGCCTTGGCATTGAACGGCTCGGCCACGATGTAGCCGGAGATCCGCTTGCTGCCCAGGGCGGGCAGCATGTCGCCCGGCGACATCACCACCAGCTTCACTTGCTGCTTCGTGGGCTCGCCATCGCTGATGAATTCGAGTCCGGCCTGCCGCAGGATGGCTTGCAGCACGATGTTGTGCACGGAATACCAGAATGGGATGGCCACCGTGGTGCCGCCCAGATCCTCCAGGGAATTCACACTGGGCAGCACCGTCAGGCAGGAGCCTTCGGTATGGTTCCAGGCGACGACCTTGGCGGGGGACTTGCTGCCGTAGCGCGACCAGATGGTCATCGGCATCAGCAGGTGCACCACGTTGACCTGACCGCTCAGGAAGGCCTCGACGACCTGCGACCAGCTGCGAAAGCGTCGGGGGGGGGCGACTTTCAGCCCCTGTCGTTCGAACAGTCCATTGTGGTGGGCGACCAGCAGCGGCGTGGCGTCGGTGATCGGCAGATAGCCGATACGCACCGGCGCATCCGGTTCCGCTGCGCGGGCCAGTCGCCCTGCCTGCAGCAGGGGCAGTGCGCCGGCCGCGGTGAACAGGGCCGACATTTTCAGAAATTGGCGGCGGCGGGCGAGGGTGCTATCGGCGGTGCCGCAGCAGGAGTCAAGAAGCTTGAAGCGGCTCATGGATGTCTCGGTGGACGGGCGGTTCGCAGGGCTTGCAGGATCTTCACGCGCAAAGCGGTCAGATCCTGGCTGGTTTCGTCCCGGGGGTGGGCTTGGGTCACGGACCATTGGTCGATCAAATGGCCTGGCTGACCCCCGATGAGCAGGATGCGGTCCGCCAGCAGGAGCGCCTCGTCGATGTCATGGGTCACCAGCACAGCGGCCGCCTGGTGTTGCGCGGTCACCTGCAGCAGCAGGGACTGCATTTCGTGCCGGGTGACCTCGTCGAGGGCGCTGAAAGGCTCGTCCAGCAGCAGGATTTCCGGGGCGCGTGCCAGCGTGCGGGCCAGCGACGTGCGTTGGGCCATGCCGCCCGAGAGCTCATCAGGGTAGCGGGTGCGGGCGGACTGCAGGCCGACCTCGGTAATTGCCTGATGGACGCGCTGCTGGCGGGTGGCGGCGTCCAGCTGCGGCTGGTGGCGGAAGTCCAGGCCAAAGGCGACGTTTTCCTCCAGGGTCAGCCAGGGCAGCAGGCTGGGATCCTGGAACACCATGCCCAGAGCCGGGGACGGTCCGGTCAACCGCTGCCCTTTGAGCTGGATATCGCCGCCTTGGGTGGGTTGCAGGCCGGCCAGGACTCGCAGCAGCGAGGACTTCCCGACTCCGCTGGGCCCCAGCAGCGCGACGATCTCGCCCGGTTGCAGTTCCAGGGAGAAATCGGCCAGGACCGTGATGGGGGCATGCCGTACGCCCTGGGAGTAGCTCAGGGAAATGCCGCGGGCGCTCAGGACGCCAGCGTCTTCGATCCTCGGGCCGGGGACGGCGCTGATCGGCGCGACGGCACCCATGTCAGGCGGCCTGTCGTTGTTCCAGCGCATGGATTTCCTTGCGCAGGTGCTTCAGGGCCGGAGTGACGATGGCGACGAACAGGGCTTCGCGCAGGCGTCTCTGAGTCGGGCTGCTCATCAGGTATCCTGCCGCCCCCGCATGCAGGGCAGCCGATTGCGTGGCGCGCAGGCTGAGTTCCGATCCCTGGGCGCGGACACGCAGCACGTCGAGCAGCGGCGCCGCCTGCCCCTGGTGGGCCAGGGTCGTCGTGGCGGTCAGCAAGTTCCGCAGATCCCGTGCCAGATCATCCTCGCCGTCGTCCAGATAGCAATTCACGTGGCCCAGGCGCTGGTTGGTGGCGTGGATGGTGTCCAGGCTGGCCTGTACCAGGCCTGCCCCCATGCCGACCTGCATGAGCAGGAAGCCGGGTTTGAAGCGCTCGACGTAGGACTCGAACTGTTCGGGGTCCGCCAGGACATCCTCGGCTGGAACCTGGAGATCTTTCAGGCGTACGCCAAAGGTGCCGCTGCCTTCCATGCCGGCGAAATTCGGGCAGGGCCGCAGGCTGAGGCCTTCCGCGTCTGGTGGAACGGCAAACATGACGTAACCGCCTTCTTCCAGTGCGGCGGCAACGATCACCAGGTGGCCCGGCGCCAGGTTCGATACCCAGGGCAGTGCGCCGTTGACCCGGTAGCCTGAGCCATCGCGCCGGGCGCGGAGATTGATGCGCTCGATGCCGGCCAGATGCTTGACGGCGTTGGACATGCCGGTGCCCGCCAGCAGATCGCCGCGGGCGAGCCGAGGCAGGTAGCGCTCGCGCACAACCGGGTTTACGCTGTGCTGCAGGTACCAGACGCAGGTGGACTGGCACCAGGCCAGGAATGCAGTGGTGCCGCAGGTGCGGGCTATCCGGGCAATGATGTCGATCTGGGCCGGCAGGTCCAGACCCAGGCCGCCGGATCCGGTGGGCAGCGCGGCGGAAAAACCGCCCAGGCGTCCCAGCGCGTGCATGAAGTCCGCCGGGAAATGGCCTTGGTCGATGGCCTCGACCTGAGGGGCCAGGGTGTCGCGTATCAGTTGGTCGATTCCGTCGCCCAGAGCGGCGGGCAGGAACTCGAGGGTCATGTCGGGTCTCCGATACGATCAGGCGTAGGCCTGAAGTTCCGGGTTGATCGGGGTGCGGGCCAGGTTGTTGGCATAGTTGCACAGGGTGGCGAGGCTGACGCCCAGAACGACATCCAGCGCCTGAGCGTCGGTATAGCCTGCGGCCCGCAGGTCGGACAGATCCTGGTCGTCGACCTGGCCCCGGTGTTCCAGCACCTGCAGGGTGAATCGGGCCAGGGCATTGAGCTTGGGATCGGAGAGGGCCTGCGTGCCGCGCAGGGCATCGACAACTTCCTGAGGCCATTGCAGCTTCAGCTTGGCGATCTTGGTGTGTCCGGCCACGCAGAAGCCACAACCGTTGTAGGTGGCGGCGGTGATCTGCACGATCTCGCGTTCGGTGGGCGTCAAGCTGTTGCGACCGTTGATGGCGCCCACGACCTGGTAGGTTTCCAGGGCTGTGGGCGCATTGGCCAGTACGCCCAGCAGATTGGGCAGAAAGCCACTGGCCTTTTCGGCGGTGCGCAGGCGTTCCTGGGCTTCGGTGGGGGCGGATTCGACGGACTGAATGGGGAGACGGCTCATGGTGGAAGAAATGAACAAGGTTTAGACCTGTTCATTCTAAGGAGCCTTGGTCTCATAGCGAACGACTATAAGAATATTAAATTATTCAGATCTGGAATATAGAGGGGTGTATGGAGAGAGCTCATCGCCGTGACGAGTAGGCCGCGGGGGCCGGTCGCGATTCGGCGGCTGCGCCGAGGGTGGACGAGTAAGCTCCAACAGCCCCCGCAGCCCCCTCGTCACGGCGCTTGACGCGGTTTGTGGCGGTGCTGGGCCTTTACAGCGCCTCGAGTTCCGTCTGGATGTCCAGCCATTCCTCTTCGGCGGTCTGCAGGGTTTTGCTGAGCTCGCCGTGTTCGGCCAGCAGGGCGGGGCGGTCATCTTTGTGCGCGTCCGTGTAGAACGCCGGGTCGGCGATCAGGGCGTCCAGCGTGGTCAACCGGGCCTGCGCCTTCGCCATGGCGTCCTCGACCTTTTTCAGGCGTGTTTCCAGCGGTTTGCGCTGGGCCGACAGTTGCTGGCGCACCTGTGCCTGTTCGCGACGCTGGGCCTTGCGGTCTTTTTCAGGCGCGGTCGCGACGCGGGCGGCCTGATTCTGCCGCGTCTGGCGCTGCTGCAGCCAGTCGCGGTAGTCCTCCAGGTCGCCGTCGAAAGGCTGGATGTGGCCGTCGGCCACGATCCAGAAGGTATCCACGGTCGTGCGCAGCAGGTGGCGGTCGTGGGACACCAGCAGCACGCTGCCGGGGAATTCCGCCAGTGCCCGGGCCAGGGCTTCGCGCGTGTCCACGTCCAGGTGGTTGCTGGGTTCGTCGAGCAGCAGCAGGTTGGGTTTGCGCCAGACGATCAGCGCCAGGGCCAGGCGTGCCTTCTCGCCGCCGGAAAACGGGGCAACGGGCTGATTCACCATGTCGCCGCCAAAACCGAAGCTGCCCAGCATGTTGCGCAGTTCCTGCTCGCGCGTGTCCGGGGCAATGCGGGCGAAATGCTGCAGCGGGGTCGAGTCCGGGTCCAGGACATCCAGCTGCTGCTGGGCGAAATAGCCGATCTCCAGCCCCTTGGCCGGCTGGTAGAGTCCGGACAGCGGGGCGAGTTCCCGGGCCAGGGTCTTGACCAGGGTGCTCTTGCCGGCGCCGTTGACCCCCAGGATGCCGATGCGGCTGCCGCCGCGCACCATCAGGCTGACGTCGCTCAGGATGGTGCGGGGGGAACCGCCCGCGCGATCGGCATAGCCCAGGGTGGCGTCTTCCAGGCGCAGCAGGACGTCGGGCGTATGGAGCGGGTCGGGCAGGCGGATGTCGATACCGGATTCCACGGCCAGCGGCGCCAGGGTCTGCATGCGGGCCAGGGCCTTGACCCGGCTTTGCGCCTGCTTGGCCTTGGTGGCCTTGGCCTTGAAGCGGTCGATGAACGACTGCAGGTGGGCGGCTTCGCGAGTCTGCCGGTCGCGGGCCAGCTGGTTCTGGCGCAGGCGCTCGGCGCGTTGTTCCAGGTAGTCTTCGTAGCCGCCTTTGTAGCGCACCAGCTTGCCCTGCTCGAAATGCAGGATCGTGCGGGCGACCGCATCCAGGAATTCCGTGTCGTGGGAAATCAGCAGGACGGTGCCCGGATAGCTGCTCAGCCAGCGCTCCAGCCACAGCATGGCATCCAGGTCCAGGTGGTTGGTGGGTTCGTCCAGCAGCAGCAGATCCGATGGCGCCATCAGCGCGCGGGCCAATGCGATGCGCATCTGCCAGCCGCCCGAAAAGCTCGCCACCGGTCGGGCCCATTCGTCGGGGGCGAAGCCCAGCCCGGCCAGCAGCTGTTCGGCGCGCGAGGGTGCGCTCCAGGCCTCGGCTTCCACCAGGGCAGCTTCCAGTTCGGCGATCGCGTGCCCCTGGTCGTGCGTCAGCGCCGCTCGCCGCGCCTGCAGGCTGCGCAGGTGCTGATCCCCGTCGATGACGAACTCGCGCGCGGGTCGGTCGGTGTCGTGCAGGATCTGCTCGACGCTGGCCAGCCGCCAGGCGGCCGGGATATCCAGAGAGCCGGCGTCCAGGTCGATGTGCCCCTGCAACAGGGCAAAGAGCGTGGATTTCCCCGCGCCGTTCTTCCCGACGATGCCGACCCGCTCACCCGGGTGGACGACGAACTCCGCGTCTTCCAGCAGGACCTTGACGCCGCGGCGCAGGGTCAGGCCGGTTGCGCGGATCACGCCGTCAGCTGCGCCTGGCGCAGCAGCAGAATCTGGTCGCTGGCGGTCTCGGTGCTCAGCCAGACTGGATCCAGGTCGGGGAAGGCCGCCTGGAAATGCGCCTGTTCGTGGCCGATTTCCAGTACCAGCAGGCCGTCCGGGGTCAGGTGGCGGGGGGCGTCCGCCAGGATGCGGCGGACCAGGTCCATGCCGTCCTCGCCACCGGCCAGCGCCAGGCGCGGTTCGTGCCGGTACTCGGGGGGCAGCGCCGTCATGGCGCGGCTGTTGACGTAGGGCGGGTTGCAGAGAATCAAATCGTACCGGCGGTTCTCGGGGATTTGCGACAGCAGGTCGCTGCGTAGCGTGCGCACCCGATCTTGAAGCTCGTGCAGGGCGATGTTCGACTGGGCGACCGACAGCGCATCGGTCGAAATGTCGGCCGCATCGACCTGTGCGGATTCAAAGGCCTGTGCGGCCAGGATTGCCAGGCACCCCGATCCCGTGCAGAGATCCAGCACCCGCGTGATGGATTCCGGGTCCTCGATCCAGGGTGCCAGCTGTTCACCCAGCAGTTCGGCGATGGGCGATCGCGGCACGATGACGCGTTCATCCACCAGAAACCGCTGCCCCTGCAGCCAGGCTTCACCCGTCAGGTAGGCGGCCGGCTTGCGGGTGTTGACCCGTTCGTGGATCAGATCGACGCAACGCTGACGTTCACGTTCCAGCAGGCGCGCATCCAGAAAGGGTTCCAGTGTGTCGAGCGGCAGATGCAGGGTATGCAGCAGCAGGTAGACGGCCTCGTCCCAGGCGTTGTCGCTGCCATGGCCGAAGACCAGGTTCGCGCCGCGAAAGCGGGTGATGGCCCAGCGCAGCAGATCGCGCAATGTCAGGAGTTCGGTATGAGGAGCAGCCATGGTGTGTGGATAATTTCAATCGGGTCGGCCCGGGGCCGGCGCATCGTGGGTATCGGGTAGCAGCGCTTCCAGAACCCTGCGGTAGACGTTCTTCAGGGGCGCCAGATTGTCCAGCGGCAGCGATTCGCCCACTTGGTGGATGGTCCGGTTCAGCGGACCGAACTCGACGACCTGCGGGCAGATACGGGCGATGAAGCGGCCGTCCGAAGTCCCGCCGGTGGTGGACAGTTGGGCCTGGACGCCAGTTTCCGCAGTGATGGCGGATTGTAGCGCGGCGCACAACGGCCCTTGTGGGGTCAGGAACGGCAGACCGCTGATGGTCCAGTCGATCGCGTAGTCCAGTCCGTGGCGTTCCAGGATCGCCGCGACACGGGCCTGCAGGCCGTCCGGCGTGCTTTCCGTCGAAAAGCGGAAATTGCAGTCGATGACCGCTTCGCTCGGGATGACGTTGCCCGCGCCGGTGCCGGCGTGGAAATTCGAGATCTGGAATGTCGTGGGTGGGAAGTAGTCGTTGCCATTGTCCCAGGTGGTGGCGGTCAGTTCCGCCAGGACGGGGGCCGACTGGTGGATGGGATTGCGGGCCAGGTGGGGATAGGCCACGTGACCCTGGATGCCTCGCACCGTGATGCGCGCCGACATCGAACCGCGTCGCCCGTTCTTGATCGTGTCGCCCAGCGCGTCCACGGAGGTCGGCTCGCCGACGATGCAGTAATCCGGGGCCTCGCGGCGGGCGTCGAGGATGCGGCAGACGTGCACGGTGCCATCGGTGGCCGGGCCTTCCTCGTCGGAGGTCAGCAGCAGCGCGATGGATCCTGAATGCCCGGGGTGAGCCGCGACGAATTCCTCGGCTGCGACCACGAAGGCGGCAATCGAGGTCTTCATGTCCGCAGCGCCTCGGCCCACCAGCCGGCCATCGGTCTCGGTCGGAGTGAAGGGCGGGCTGGGCCATGCCGATTCGGGGCCGGTCGGCACGACATCGGTATGCCCGGCGAAGACCACCAGCGGGGCCTGGGTGCCGCGCCGCGCCCAGAGGTTGCTGACCGCGCCGCTGGGCAGCGATTCGCAGGCGAATCCCAGCGGCCGCAGGCGGTCGGCGATCAGGGCCTGGCAGCCGGCATCGTCCGGCGTGACCGAAGGGCGGGCGATCAGGGCATGCGTCAGGGTGCGGACATCGGCGTCGGCCATCAGGCTCTCAGCAGGTCGTTGATGCTGGTCTTGGAGCGGGTCTGCGCATCCACCCGCTTTACGATAACCGCGCAGGCCAGGCTGTGGCTGCCGTCGGCGGCGGGCAGTGATCCCGGCACCACGACCGAGCCGGCCGGCACGCGTCCGTAGTGGACCTCGCCCGTGGCGCGGTCGTAGATTTTCGTGCTTTGGGAAATGAATACACCCATGGCGAGCACGGAATTTTCCTCGATGACGACGCCTTCGACGATTTCCGAGCGGGCGCCGATGAAGCAGTTGTCCTCGATGATGGTGGGGCCGGCCTGCAGCGGTTCGAGCACCCCGCCGATGCCCACCCCGCCCGACAGGTGCACGTTGCGCCCGATCTGGGCGCAGGAACCGACCGTGGCCCAGGTGTCGACCATCGTGCCTTCGCCCACATGGGCGCCGATGTTCACGTACGAGGGCATCAGCACGACGTTCGGGGCGATGTAGGCGCCGCGGCGTACCGTGGCCGTCGGGACGACCCGGAAGCCGCCCTGCTGGAAGTCGGCCAGGGAATAGTCCTGGAATTTCAGCGGAACCTTGTCATAGTAGAGCTGCGGCGCCTGGCCCATGATGCGGTTGTCCGACAGACGAAAGGACAGCAGCACGGCTTTCTTGATCCATTGATGGACCTGCCACTGGTTGTCGATTTTTTCCGCGACCCGCAGCGTGCCGTTGTCCAGGCCGGCCAGCGTCTGGTCGATAGCCTGGGCCAGTTCGGACGGCGCCTGGTCAGCGCGCAGCGAAGCCCGGTCTTCCCAGGCGGATTCGATAAGGTCCTGAATGGTTTTCTGCATGAAGAACGTCCTGGCCTTCAGTGAGTGAGAAAATTTGCAAGGCGATGATTTTATCAGTCAGCCGGTTTCCCTGGGATGCGCTGAACAAGTCATCCCTTGCGTCGCTCGGGCAAGGGGATGAATTCCTGGTCGTCGCCGACCGGAAGCGGCATGCGCAGGGTGCGCCAGTCCTCGCAGGCCTGCTCGATCCGGGCCTTGGACGATGACACGAAGTTCCAGAACATGAAGCGTTCGCCGATCGGTTCCCCGCCCAGCAGCATTACGGTCGAAGGCTGCCGGGCCGCCACCTGGATCGTGTGGCCTGGGTCCAGCACGGCCATCTGACCGGCGGATACCCGCTGTCCTCCCACTTCGATCTGGCCCATGGCGACGTAGATCGCCCGTTCGGGGTATTGGGTGCCCAGGCTGCGGCGCGCGCCCGCGTCCATCTTCCAGTGCAGATAGAACAGCGGCGAGTACGTCGGCGTGCGGGCGCTGACCCCATCGATGGTGCCGGCGATCAGGCGGCCCGTAATGCCGTCTTCGTGGAATTCCGGCAGGTCGTCGGGTCCCTGGTGATGAAAGAAGGCCGGCGCCATGTCTTCCTGTTCCTTTGGCAGGGCGACCCAGGCCTGGACGCCGTGCATGACGGCGCCGCGCCGGCGGGCGGCCTCCAGCCGTTCGCTGTGGGTGATGCCGCGTCCCGCGGTCATCCAGTTGACCTCGCCGGGCAGGATCTCCTGATGCGAGCCCAGGCTGTCGCGGTGCGTGATGGCGCCGCTGTACAGATAGGTGACGGTGGACAGACCGATGTGGGGGTGGGGCCGGACATCGATGGCGCGGTCGGCGCCGGCCTTCACGTCCAGCGGCCCCATGTGGTCGAAAAAGGTGAAAGGCCCCACCATACGGCGTCTGGCGTGCGGCAGCAACCGTCCCACCAGGAAGCCGCCGCCCAGGTCGTGATTGCGGCGTTCGATCAGCAGATTCAGATTCATGGCGCAGCCTTGCAGCGGTTTCCGAGACCCTGATTCTGCGACTTGCTTCGGGCGGCGTCCATCCCTGTCGTATCAGTCGTTCCGCCCTTTTCATTACATCCACAACGGCCATGTCCACCTCTACCTGGACGACCGTCAATATCGCTTGGAAGGTCCACTGTGTTTCTTGACCCCGCCCGGCGTGCCCCATGCTTTCGTCACCGATGCAGCCAGCGAAGGCCAGGTCATCACCGTGCGCCAGCAACTGGTGTGGAAGCTGTTCGAGAGCGAAGCCGCTCTGTCTCCCCGGCTGAACCAGCCGTTGTGCGTCAGTCTGGGCGAGCAACGGGACGAGGCAGCCCGCGTCGCCGGGCACCTGGCGCCTTTGTTCCATCAGGTAGCCGACGAATTTGCCTGCCAACGCGATGGTCGCGGGGCCAACCTGCTGGCTCTGCTGCGACTGATCCTGGCCAACCTGCTGCACCTGGTCGAGCAGACACAGCGCGACAGCCCCATACCGGCTCATGACCTGCTGCAGTTTCACCGTTTCAACCAGTTGGTGGAGGCCCGCTATGCCGAGCACTGGCCACTGCAACGCTATGCTGGCGAGTTGGGTCTGACCACGGCGCGGCTCAATCTGATCTGTCGACGCCTGGCTGGCATATCGTCCAAGCATCTGATCTTCGAGCGCCAGTTGCAGGAGGCCAAGCGCCTTCTGTTGCACAGCGGTCAGTCGGTCAACCAGATATGCTTCGCCCTGGGTTTTCGCGACCCGGCCTACTTTTCACGATTTTTCAGCCGCCATGTCGGCATGCCACCGAGCGCCTACTTGTCACGGCGGGTGATTGTGGCAGAGCCTTGCGAAAAGTCCAAGCTTAACGGCGAAAGCTGCATTCAGTAGCTCACCACCGTGCTCTACCATGGTGCCTCCAATAATGAGAGATAACGGAGCTGCCATGCCCCCCGAAAACATGCACCCCGATCAATTCCGTAGCAGCGGCAACCACCTGCTCGCTGACGAAGAGCATCCGACCGGCCGGTGCGGCGGCCGCGAGGCCACGGCAAAAGGAGGCTGCTCATGCAGTACCATCTGAACGGTTTCAAACCCGGCAATTACCAGATTGCCGATGAGACGCGCGAACCCGCATCTCCGCCGCCGATGGTCGACCTGCCGAAAGAAGTATGTGCTGATCGTCGGTTGTGGCCCGGCGGGCCTGGCGCTGGCGGGCGGACTCCCGATCGGGCAGCGTTTCCATTCCGCCCAAGCCGTGCGCGTGGCGGATGGTTGCCCGGTACAGCTGGGGCACCTGAACAAGGCAGATGGCCGCTGGCGTATCTTCATCTTTGGCGATGCGCCAAGCCCGCTGGATGCGACCTCCAAGGCGGCCCGACTGGTCGGATTCCTGGCTGACGCGGATAGCTCTCCGGTGAAACAATACACTCCGGCCGGGGCGGATGTTGACTCGGTGATTGATGTCTACGCCGTGTTCCAGCAGCGGGACCTGAGCATCGAAGGAATGCCGGATTTTCTGTGGCCTGCCAAGGGAAAATACGGCCTGCGCGATTACGAAAAGGCCTTCCAGACGAACGAGGCTCACGATGTCTTTGAACAGCACGGCATCGACCGCGAGAAGGGCTGCATGGTGGTGGTACGCCCGGACCAGCACATCGCCAATATCCTGCCGCTCGATGCCCATGCCGAGCTGAGCCGGTTCTTTGGCGGGTTCATGCTGCGGTAAATCTGCTTACCCGCTTGGAAAATCAACACGGCCCGCCAAAAGCGGGCTGTGTTGTGGGTGGCCCATGCCTGGCGACAAAGAAATGACGACTTATACTGCCAGAATCATGGGTTTAAAACCCGACGTCAGGCTATCAAGCAATTCCAGGGGCTGTCTTCTAAGTTACTGATTTTTATAATTATTGATGGTATGCTTTCAGCAGCTTTAAGCACCGTGGTGCGAACGGAGAGACTTGAACTCTCATGCCTTGCGGCGCCAGAACCTAAATCTGGTGCGTCTACCAATTCCGCCACGCTCGCGAGATAAGCCGTCCATTATAGCGTGAAATCCCTGACGTCCTGGCCCTTCTACGCCTCGGTCGACTTTCCGCTAAAATAGACTGTTTACTGTCCATAACTATCAATAGGTTCCGAATGCAGCCCGTGGTTGAAAAACTGTCCGGCCTGGAGCGCCGTGTCGATCTGACCGTTTCAGTCGCCGACATCGAAAAGGAAGTCCAGGCACAACTCAAACGCGTTGCCCGCACGGCAAAGGTCCACGGATTCCGTCCCGGCAAGGCGCCGTTGTCCGTGATCGAACGCAGCCATGGCCCTTCGGTGCGCTATGACGTGATCAATTCCCAGATCGGCAAATCCCTGGACAAGGTCATCGCCGACGCCAATCTGCGCGTGGCGGGTTCCCCCAATCTCGAGCCCAAGACCGAAGGCGGGGACGATGGCGTCATGGCCTTTTCCGCCACCTTCGAGGTCTATCCCGAGGTCGCCCTGCCGGATCTGTCCTCGCTGAAGATCACTCGCAGCACGGCGCAGGTGGGTGATGCCGAAGTGCAAAAGACCATCGACATCCTGCGCCGCCAGCGTACCGTCTTCAAGCCCGCCGCCGACCGCGCCGCGCAGGACGGCGATCGCGTGACCCTGGATTTCGCCGGCACCATCGACGGCGTGGCCTTCGACGGCGGCACCGCCCAGGATTTCCCCTTTGTCCTCGGTCAGGGCCGCATGCTGCCCGAATTCGAGGCCGCCGCGACCGGCCTGAAGGCTGGTGAGTCGAAAACCTTCCCGCTGGACTTTCCTGCGGATTACGGCAGCGCCGCTGTGGCCGGCAAGCAGGCGGAATTCACGATCACAGTGAAGGAAGTCGCCGAACCCGAACTGCCCGAAATGGACGCCGATTTCGCCAAGTCCCTCGGCCAGGCCGAAGGCAACGTCGAGGCTCTGCTGGCCGACGTGCGCGGCAATGTCGAGCGCGAGGCCCAGGCCCGTGCCAGGAACCGCACCAAAGCCAGCGTAATGGACGCCCTGGCCGCCGCCTGCTCGTTCGATCTGCCGAAGGCGCTGGTGGACGACGAAGTCGCCAACCGTACGGCCGCCGCGCGCGAGGAACTCAAACAGCGCGGTCTGCCCAACGCCGATTCCATCCCCATCCCGGAAGACACCTTCCGCCCCGAAGCCGAGCGCCGCGTGCGCCTGGGGCTGCTGGTGGGCGAACTCATCAAGGCCGCCGACCTCAAGGCCAAGCCCGAACAGGTGCGTGCCCGCATCGAGGACTTCGCCAAGAGCTACGAGCAGCCTGCCCAGGTGGTGGCGTATTATCTGTCCGATCGCCAGCGCCGCGCCGAGATCGAATCGCTGGTGCTCGAAGACAACGTCGTCGATCACGTGCTGGCGGCGGCACAGGTCACCGACGAAGCCGTGGATTTTGATACCTTGATGGGAACGCGTTGATGTCCAGGTTCACCGATTTCTATGCATCGCTGTATGGTGGGGAATCCGTCGTTCCCACCGGCCTGGGCTACGTGCCCATCGTGATCGAGCAGTCGGGTCGAGGCGAACGGTCCTACGACATCTACTCGCGCTTGCTGCGCGAGCGGGTGATCTTCTTCGTGGGCGCGGTCAACGACCAGTCGGCCAATCTCGTCGTGGCACAGCTGCTGTTCCTGGAATCGGAGAACCCCGACAAGGACATCTCCCTGTACATCAATTCCCCGGGTGGTTCGGTCTACGCCGGGATGGCCATCTTCGACACCATGCAGTTCGTCAAGCCGGCCGTCTCTACGTTGTGCACCGGGCTGGCTGCCAGCATGGGTGCCTTCCTGCTGGCTGCGGGGGAAAAGGGCAAGCGTTACGCGCTGCCGAATTCCCGGATCATGATCCACCAGCCCTCGGGCGGTGCCCAGGGCCAGGCATCCGACATCCAGATCCAGGCCAAGGAAATCCTCAGCCTGCGTGAACGCCTCAACGGCATTCTGGCCGAGCGCACCGGTCAGGATATCGAGCGTATCGGTGTGGACACCGAGCGCGACAATTTCATGTCCGCCGACGAGGCTCAGGCCTACGGGCTGATCGACAAAGTATTGGTTTCGCGCGCCAACGAAGCCAGATAAGCACAGGTTTGCCATGACCGAAAAAAAAGGATCCAGCGAGGATAAGACCCTGCACTGCTCCTTCTGCAACAAAAGCCAGCACGAAGTCCACAAGCTGATCGCCGGCCCTTCCGTTTTCATCTGCGATGAATGCATCAGTCTGTGCAATGACATCATCCGCGACGAGAAGCAGGAAGCGGCCCGCGACGCCGTGCGCAATGAACTACCCACGCCCCTGGAAATCAAGACCTTCCTGGATGGCTATGTGATCGGTCAGGAAACGCCGAAGCGCAATCTGGCGGTGGCGGTCTACAACCACTACAAGCGCATCCGATATACGGATGCCAAAAGCGGTGACGTGGAACTGTCCAAGAGCAACATCCTGCTGATCGGCCCCACCGGGTCGGGCAAGACACTGCTGGCCCAGACGCTCGCGCGCATGCTGGACGTGCCTTTTGTCATGGCGGATGCAACGACGCTGACCGAAGCCGGCTACGTGGGCGAGGACGTCGAGAACATCATCCAGAAGCTGCTGCAGAACTGCAACTACGAAGTCGAAAAGGCCCAGCGCGCCATCGTCTACATCGATGAGATCGACAAGATCGCGCGCAAGTCCGACAATCCCTCGATCACCCGTGACGTGTCCGGCGAAGGCGTGCAGCAGGCCTTGCTGAAGCTGATCGAAGGCACGGTCGCATCGGTTCCTCCCCAGGGCGGGCGCAAGCATCCCAATCAGGATTTCGTCCAGGTCGACACCACGAATATCCTGTTCATCGTGGGCGGCGCCTTCGATGGTCTGGAAAAAATCATTCGTGACCGCAGCGAACGCTCCGGCATCGGCTTTTCGGCCACGGTGCGCGCACGCTCCGAACGGGGCGTGGGCGAACTCTTCGCCGAGGTCGAACCCGAAGACCTGATCAAATTTGGCCTGATTCCCGAACTCGTGGGCCGTCTGCCGGTGGTCGCCACCCTGGAAGAGCTGAAAGAGGACACGCTGGTGCGCATCCTGACCGAACCGCGTAACGCGGTGGTCAAGCAATTCCAGAAGCTCTTCGAGATGGAAGAGGTCGAACTCGACGTCACGCCCGAGGCGTTGACGGCGATCGCCCAACGCGCCATCAAGCGTCGCACTGGTGCGCGGGGCTTGCGCTCCATCATCGAGCAGGCTTTGCTGGGAACGATGTTCGAGCTGCCGTCGCGGCAGGACATCAATCGCGTGGTGCTGGATGTGGATGCCGTCGAGGGTCGGGATACCCCGACGCTGATCGAAGGACCGCGGGGCACCCACAAGGCTGAAGAGGAAAAACCCCTGCGCTCGGCGGCAGCCTGATCCGGCGGGACGGGCCCCGTCTCTCATGGCGGGGCCATTCGGTCGGTCCACATGCGTATCCCGTCCCGCCTGCTCCGCCGGCAGTCCGATCCGGAACCTGACACTCTACCTATATACTGGGAACAACCAGGTCTTGAAAGACCCGGTCTCGACTCCATATGGAGAAGCAGGCAAGACGCGAAAAAGGAAGCCTGCGCTTCCTTTTTTATTGGAACCACATATTTTAGGAAGCAACCATGTCTGCTAGCCAGATTCTGACCCAGGAACCTGCGGATCTGCCGCTGCTGCCGCTGCGGGATGTCGTGGTCTTTCCCCACATGGTCATTCCCTTGTTCGTAGGGCGGCCGCGCTCCATCAAGGCGCTCGAACTCGCGATGGAGGCCGGCAACAGCATCATGCTGGTTGCCCAGAAATCCGCGGGCAAGGACGAGCCGACCCCCGAGGATCTGTACGAGATCGGCTGCGCGGCCAGCATCCTGCAGATGCTTAAACTTCCCGACGGCACGGTCAAGGTGCTGGTCGAAGGGCTGCAGCGCGCCCGCGTCCATTCGGTGTCGGACGCCGAAACGCACTTCATGGCCAATGTGACCGGCATCGAAGAAGACCAGTCCGATCAGGCCGAGGCTGAAGCCCTGCGCCGCGCCGTCTTGGCGCAGTTCGAGCAGTACGTCAAACTGAACAAGAAGATCCCCCAGGAGATCCTCACCTCCTTGTCGGGCATCGAGGATGCCGGCCGCCTGGCCGACACGATCGCGGCCCATCTGCCACTGAAGATCGAACAGAAGCAGTCCCTGCTGGACATGATCGGTGCCGCGCAGCGCCTGGAGGCCTTGCTCGCGCAGCTGGAATCGGAGATCGACATCTTGCAGGTCGAGAAGCGCATTCGCGGCCGCGTGAAAAAGCAGATGGAGAAAAGCCAGCGCGACTACTATCTGAACGAGCAGGTCAAGGCGATCCAGAAGGAACTCGGCGAGGGCGAAGAGGGCGCCGATATCGAAGATCTCGAGCGCAAGATCGTCTCGGCCCACATGTCGAAGGAAGCCCGGAAAAAGGTGGATGGCGAGCTGAAGAAGCTCAAGCTCATGTCGCCGATGTCGGCCGAGGCCACGGTGGTTCGCACTTACATCGATACGCTGATCGGCCTGCCATGGCACAAGAAAAGCCGCGTGAATAACTCGCTGAGCAATGCCGAGGAGGTCCTGAACGCGGATCACTATGGCCTGGAAAAAGTCAAGGAACGCATCGTCGAGTATCTTGCGGTGCAGCAGCGCGTCGAGAAGCTGAAGGCACCTATCCTGTGCCTGGTCGGGCCTCCAGGGGTCGGCAAGACCTCGCTGGGGCAATCGGTTGCGCGCGCCACCAATCGCAAGTTCGTGCGTATGGCCCTGGGCGGCGTGCGTGACGAAGCCGAGATCCGCGGCCACCGGCGTACCTATATCGGGTCCATGCCGGGCAAGATCCTGCAGAACATGGCCAAGGTCGGCGTTCGCAATCCGCTGTTCCTGCTCGACGAGATCGACAAGCTGGGCGCGGATTTCCGTGGCGATCCGTCGTCGGCTCTGCTGGAGGTCCTGGATCCCGAGCAGAATCACACGTTCCAGGATCATTACATCGAGGTCGATTTCGATCTGTCCGACGTCATGTTCGTCGCCACGAGCAACACGCTGAACATCCCGCCGGCGCTGCTCGACCGGATGGAGGTCATCCACCTGTCGGGCTACACCGAAGACGAAAAAGTTCACATCGCCTACGACCATCTGCTGCCCAAGCTCATGAAGAACAACGGTGTGCAGGAAGGCGAACTGGTGGTGACCGAATCGGCCATCCGTGACATCGTGCGCTACTACACGCGCGAGGCGGGTGTGCGTGCGCTGGAACGGGAAATCTCCAAGATCTGCCGCAAGGCCGTCAAGCGGCTGCTGTCGGCCAACCCGGTCATCCGTGGCCGCAAGGCCGTGAAGATCCAGGAATCCATCACAGTCGATTCGGCCAACCTGAACGATTACCTGGGGGTGCGTCGCTTCAGCTTCGGTGTGGCCGAGAAGGAAGACCGGGTTGGTCAGGTGACGGGCTTGGCGTGGACCGAAGTCGGTGGCGAGCTGCTGACGATCGAAGTCGCCGACATGCCGGGCAAGGGTGTGGTCACGCGCACGGGCTCCTTGGGCGACGTGATGAAGGAATCCGTCGAGGCCGCCCGGACGGTGGTGCGCGCCCGTGCCCGTCAGTGGGGCATTGCCGACCAGGTATTTGAAAAACATGACCTGCACGTGCACTTCCCTGAAGGCGCCACGCCGAAGGATGGTCCATCGGCGGGGATTGCGATCACGACGGCCATGGTGTCCGCCTTGACGGGCATTCCGGTTCGCGCCGATGTCGCGATGACGGGTGAAATCACCCTGCGCGGCGAGGTTCTGGAAATTGGCGGCCTGAAGGAAAAACTGCTGGCGGCGCATCGTGGTGGCATCAAGACCGTGATGATCCCGGAGGAAAACGTCAAGGACCTGGCGGAAATCCCGGACAACGTGAAAAACCACCTGGAAATCATCCCGGTGCGCTGGATCGACCGGGTGCTGGAAGTCGCGCTGCAGCGTCTGCCGACGCCACTGTCAGAGGAAGAGATCGCCCGCTTGGCGGCTGACGCGGTGGCGGCGGCCAAGCCGGCGGAATCCGGTAGTGGCGGGGTGATCAAGCACTAGCACCGATCTGCCCAGTGCCGCTGACGGCCTTCTGGGTCGCACGATCGGATGTTCCGGATCGTGCGACCGGGAAGGCCGTTTTTCTGCTGATCGAGGCGGAAGCAGGGATCCCGCCCGGAAAAGGTGGACAGGATCAGGGAATCCGTGTGAACGGGGCGTTAGTGCAGCGCCGTGGTGCGGATCAGCCCGACGGCAATGCCTTCGATGGCGAATTCGTCGCCTGCGCCGATCACGATGGGTTCAAAGTCGGGGTTTTCCGGCAGGAGCCGGATGCGCCGCCCCTGGTGTTCCAGACGCTTTACTGTGACTTCGTCGCCCAGCCGCGCGATCACGATCTGGCCGTGACGGGCCTGTGGTGTGCTGTGCACAGCCAGCAGGTCGCCATCCAGGATGCCTGCGTCGCGCATGCTGCTGCCGCGTACGCGAAGCAGGTAATCGGGCGCGGATTCGAACAGATGGGGGGACAGCGGGATTTCGCGTTCGACGTGTTCGGCTGCCAGAATAGGGTGGCCGGCAGCAACGCGGCCGATGAGTGGCACCAGACGCTGATCGGACGGGGCTGTCCAGATCGGGGCGCCGGGCGGAGTCAGCAGGGTGGCCGGTGAGCCCGTCGCGGCCGCATGGGGTTGCGTGCCTGTGGGAGGCAGCGTCGAGGTCAGGCCGTGCGGCCCGGTGAAGGCCTGGCCTTCGGTTGCCTGCGCGGTCAGCTGGATGCCGCGCGAGGTACCGGCCGCCAGCTGGATGTAGCCTTTGCGTTCCAGCGCGCGCAGATGGTCTTCGGCGGCGTTGGCTGAACGAAAACCCAGGGTGCGCGCGATTTCCGCCCGGGTGGGCGGGCGCCCCGTCCGGGAGATTTCCTGGATGATGAGCCCAAGGATCTGGGATTGCCGTGCGGTAAGCTTCAGGGCCATGGAACGATACTGGATGAAAAACCAGTTCATATTGTGATCGAACGCGTAACGACGCGCAAGTGGCCAAGTGCCGATCGCGGGTCGAGCCGCGCGCCGCCGCGCGAGCGGAAAAGAAAAAGGCCCGGGGTGTGGACCCGGGGCCTTTCTAGCCTGTTGCATTGTTTCGCGCGACAGCCAGACAGGACGCTGGCCTGGCGCATTTACCGGTTGTGCGGTCAGCTCTTCAGGACTTCGCCAATGGCCTTGGCCACGTAGTCGATGTTGCCGCTGTTCAGGGCAGCCACGCAGATACGGCCGCTGCCCACGGCATAGATGCCGAATTCCTCACGCAGGCGCTCGACTTGGGCTTTGGTGAGGCCGGAGTACGAGAACATGCCGCGCTGCGTCTTCACGAAGCTGAAGTCGCGGTCCACACCCTGGGCGTGGATTTTATCGACCAGTTGGTGACGCATGGCGCGGATGCGATCGCGCATGCCGGCCAGTTCCTCGGCCCACACGGAGAACAGGTCCGGCGTATTCAGAACTGTGGAGACGATCGCGCCGCCATGGGTGGGGGGGTTGGAGTAGTTCGTGCGGATGACGCGTTTGAGCTGACTGAGCACGCGGGCGCTCTCGTCGTCGCCGCCGGTGACCAGTGTCAGCGCGCCGACCCGTTCGCCATACAACGAGAACGACTTCGAGAATGAGGAACTGATGAACAGGGTCATGCCCAGATCGGCGAACTGGCGCACGACCGAGGCGTCTTCCTCGAGCCCGGCGCCAAAGCCCTGATAGGCGATGTCCAGGAAGGGGACCAGCTGGCCGGCTTGCAGGGTTTGCGCAATCTGGAGCCATTGTTCGGCGCTGGGATCGACCCCGGTGGGGTTGTGGCAGCAGGCATGCAGCACCACGATCGTGCCGGCGGGCAGGGCGCGCAGGGAAGCCAGCATGCCGTCGAAGTTCAGGCCATGGGTCGCGGCGTCGTAATAGTCGTAGCTGACGACGGGGAAGCCGGCAGCCGAAAACAGGGCTTCGTGGTTGGCCCAGCTGGGGTTGCTGATGGCGACCTTGGCATTGGGCAGGATCTGCTTCAGGAAATCGGCACCGACCTTCAGGGCCCCCGTGCCGCCCAGTGTCTGGACCGTCACGGAACGGTGATCGGCGATCAGCGGGGAATTTGCGCCCAACAGCAGCGCGCGGGCCCCCTGGTTGTAACCGGGGATACCGTCGATCGGCAGGTAGTTGCGCGGCGCGGCCTGTTCGTACAGCCGGCTCTCGGCCTGGCGGACGGCCTTCAGCAGCGGGATGTGGCCGGCGTCATCGGTGTAGACGCCCACGCCCAGGTTGACCTTGGTGGACCGGGTGTCGGCTTTGAACTGTTCGTTCAGACCCAGGATGGGATCGCGCGGAGCGAGTTCGACGGAAGCAAAGATAGAGGACATGGGGGTAACGTCTGAGACAGAGGGAAAAGAGGGATCTTGGTCGCGATGGCCAACGATGGGATAATAAGGGGTTTACCAGAATAGTGTCCAGATGAGCCATGGAGATCGGCATGAATTCCCGGGATGAGGCCGGTTGGTCGGATGAAACATCGGGCGACATGGATGTGGCGCCCGGTGGCATGTCTGTGACTGGTGTTGCGCCCGACGGGGCGGCGGATAGCCCGGCCGGTGCCCCCGGCTTCGTGCGTTTTCCCGGCAGTCCGTTTCAGCTGTTTCAGCCCTATCCGCCGGCCGGCGACCAGCCGGCGGCGATCCAGGCGCTGGAAGCCGGTGTGCGCGATGGCCTCATGTGCCAGACCCTGCTGGGGGTGACGGGCTCGGGCAAGACCTACACGATGGCCAACCTGATCGCGCGCACCGGGCGGCCCGCCATCGTGCTGGCGCCCAACAAGACCCTGGCCGCGCAGCTGTACTCTGAAATGCGCGAATTCTTCCCTCGCAACGCGGTGGAATACTTCGTGTCCTATTACGATTACTACCAGCCCGAGGCTTACGTGCCCTCGCGCGATCTGTTCATCGAAAAGGACTCGTCGATCAACGAGCACATCGAGCAGATGCGGCTTTCGGCCACGAAAAGCCTGCTGGAGCGTCAGGACACCATCATCGTCGGGACGGTGTCCTGCATCTACGGGATCGGTAACCCCGCCGACTATCACGCCATGGTGCTGACCCTGCGAACGGGCGATCGCGTCGGCCGCCAGGAAATCCTGGCGCGCCTGGTGTCCATGCAGTACGAGCGCAACGACATGGACTTCGCCCGCGGCACGTTCCGGGCGCGCGGCGAGATCATCGACGTGTTTCCGGCCGAGCACGCCGAACAGGCCCTGCGCATCACCTTGTTCGACGACGAAATCGAATCGCTGGACCTGTTCGACCCTTTGACGGGCAAGCTGGTCCAGAATCTGGTGCGTTTCACGATTTTCCCCAGCTCGCACTATGTCACGCCCCGCGAGACAGTGCTGCATGCGATCCAGACCATCAAGGATGAACTGCGCGATCGGTTAGCGGAACTGACCGCCGACGGTAAACTGGTCGAGGCGCAGCGGCTGGAACAACGTACCCGTTTCGATCTGGAAATGCTGCAGGAACTGGGATTTTGCAAGGGCATCGAAAATTACTCCCGGCACCTGTCGGGCGCCGCGCCTGGAGATCCGCCACCGACCCTGATCGATTACCTGCCGGCCAATGCGATGATGTTCATCGACGAGAGCCACGTGACCATCGGACAACTGGGCGGCATGTACCGGGGTGACCGTTCCCGCAAGGAAACCCTGGTGCAGTTCGGTTTTCGCCTGCCTTCCGCGCTGGACAACCGGCCCCTGAGGCTGGAGGAATTCGAGGCTCGCATGCCGCAGTGCGTCTTCGTGTCGGCCACGCCGGGTCCCTACGAGGCCGCCCATGCCGATGAAATCGTCGAGCAGGTCGTACGCCCGACTGGCCTGGTGGACCCGGAGGTCGAACTGCGGCCGGCGGCGACGCAGGTGGATGACCTGTTGGGCGAGGCCAAACTGCGGATCGCGCATCACGAACGGGTGCTGGTGACGACGTTGACCAAGCGCATGGCGGAGGATCTGACGGAATACCTGCAGGAAAATGGCCTGAAGGTGCGCTACCTGCATTCCGATATCGACACGGTGGAACGGGTCGAGATCATCCGCGATCTTCGGCTGGGGGCGTTCGACGTGCTGGTGGGCATCAACCTGTTGCGCGAGGGCCTGGACATCCCCGAAGTGTCCCTGGTGGCGATCCTGGATGCCGACAAGGAAGGTTTTCTGCGGTCCGAGCGCAGCCTGATCCAGACCATTGGTCGCGCGGCCCGCAACCTGAACGGGCGTGCCATCCTGTATGCGGATCGGGTGACTGATTCCATGCGCCGCGCCATGGACGAGACGGCCCGGCGCCGGGAAAAGCAGCAGGCCTTCAATCTGGAGCACGGCATCGTCGCGCGCGGGGTCAGCAAGGCGGTGCGCGATCTGATCGACGGCGTCTCCGTGGCCGCCTCGCCGGTGACGGCCGAGGCCGGTTTCGACGAATCCGTGCTAAGCGACGAGAAAGCCCTGGCCCGAGAGATCAAGCGGTTGGAACAACGCATGAATGAACATGCGCGCAACCTGGAGTTCGAGCAGGCGGCGGCCGTGCGCGACACCCTGCGCACCCTGAGGGACCGCGCGTTGCTGGGGTGATGCGATACGGTATCGGGGCCACTGACATGCCACCGGTTGTCCGCGGACCCGGATGTGGCGCAAAGTGATGACGCGATGGGATCTTTTGGGGTTTTTCCTGGAAAATGCTTGCCAACTTCCGGGTTTTCCCGCACACTTTCATCTATCATGCATAAGGTACTTTTCGTCTGCACGGGCAATATCTGCCGCTCTCCTTCCGCCCAGGCTGTGTTCCAGCACCTGATCGACGAAGCCGGCTTGTCCGATGCCATCACTGTTGATTCCGCAGCCACGCACCATTTCCATGTGGGCGAGGCGCCCGACGCTCGTGCCCAGGTGGCTGCGCGCAAGCGCGGCTACGATCTGTCCAGCCATGTGGCCCGCCAGGTCGATGCCGATGACTTCCGCGAGGCCGACCTGATTCTGGCGATGGACTGGGAAAACCTGTCGGCCCTGCAGCAGCGTTGCCCGAAAATCTATCAGCACAAACTGATGCTGTTGATGCGCTTTTCCAACGAATACGAAGAAGCCACCGTGCCCGATCCTTATTACGGCGGCCCCGAAGGCTTCAACAAGGTCCTCGACTACATCGAAGATGCCTGCCAAGGGGTATTGGAACTGGTCCGCAAGCGGGCCCTGCAATACCAGGCAGCCTGATTCCCCTCCGATCCGCACGACGCCCCATTCAGGGGCGTCGTCCTTTTTGGGCTCTCAGCCTGGGGCCCGACGGCTGTGTCGGTCATTGATAACCCTGAATTGATATCGGTCAATTATTTGGAAAGTTGCCGGGACAAAGCTGAGTGTTTTACTCGGGTATCGGGCTATACTTGACTCCAACAGTCGGGTATATCCGTGCCCGCGGACCTTCGATTCGGACTAAAGAGGGCTTCATCATGCGTTTGACGACCAAAGGGCGTTTTGCTGTGACGGCAATGATCGATCTGGCTTTGCGCCATCACAGCGGGCCGGTCACGCTGGCCGCGATCAGCGCGCGGCAGAATATTTCGTTATCCTATCTGGAACAGCTCTTTGGCAAGCTGCGCCGTCACGAACTGGTCGACAGCGTGCGCGGGCCGGGGGGGGGATATACGCTAGCCCGACATGCGCGCGACATCTCCGTGGCCGACATCATCTTCGCCGTGGACGAGCCGCTGGATGCCACCAGCTGCGGCGGCAAGGAAAACTGCGACATCGGTCGCAATGGCCGGTCGGGCAAGTGCATGACACACGATCTCTGGGCCACCTTGAGTCGTAAAATGCTGGAATACCTGGATTCGGTTTCGCTGCAGGATCTGGTCGACCAGCAGCGCCTGCGGGAATGGCAGGAATCCGGGCATCTGCGCAACGGCCGTACCAGAATCCCCATCACGCCGGTCGCTGACGATGCCCGCGCCCAGGAGCCCGTGTCGGCCTGATCGTTCTGGAGTTTCAATGCCGCAGGATCTGTCATCGGATCGTCCCATTTATCTCGATTATTCCGCCACGACCCCGGTTGACGACCGGGTCGTGCAGGCCATGATTCCATGGCTGGGCGAACGTTTCGGCAACGCGGCATCGCGCAGCCATGCCTGGGGTTGGGACGCTGAAGACGCGGTCGAGCGTGCCCGCGCACAGGTGGCGGGCCTGATCCACGCCGATCCGCGTGAGATCGTCTGGACGTCGGGTGCCACGGAATCCGACAACCTCGCGATCAAGGGTGTGGCGGAATTCCATGCGGCGCGGGGACGGCATATCGTCACTGCCCGTACTGAGCACAAAGCCGTTCTGGACGCCTGTCAGGCGCTGGAACAGCGCGGGTTCGAGATCACCTACCTGGACGTCGACAGCGGCGGTCTGGTCGATCCGCAGGTTCTGCGGGACGCCCTGCGGCCCGACACCATCCTCGTATCCGTCATGCTGGTGAACAACGAGATCGGAGTCGTGCAGGACATCGCCGCGCTGGCGGCCCTGTGCCGTGAACGCGGCATCCTGTTTCACACCGATGCGGCGCAGGCCACAGGCAAGATTCCTGTCGATGTCCGCGCCCTGGACGTCGATCTGATGTCACTGTCGGCCCACAAGACCTATGGCCCCAAGGGTATCGGTGCCCTGTATGTGCGTCGCAAGCCCCGCGTGCGCCTGGAGGCGCAGATCCACGGGGGGGGCCATGAACGGGGCATGCGCTCCGGTACGCTGGCCACGCATCAGATCGTCGGCATGGGCCAGGCCTATGCCTTGGCCGCCGAGTCCATGGCCGACGAGGTCCCGCGCATCCGGGCGCTGCGAGACCGCCTGTGGGACGGTCTGCGCGATCTGCCGGATGTCTATCTGAACGGGGATCCGGATCGTCGGGTTGCCCATACCCTGAATTTCAGCGTGGCCCACATCGAAGGCGAGGCGCTGCTCATGTCCATTCCGGAGCTGGCCGTGTCCACCGGGTCGGCTTGTACTTCGGCCAGCCTCGAACCCTCCTACGTGCTGCGGGCGCTGGGCCGCAGCGACCCGTTGGCGCACAGTTCCCTGCGGCTCACCCTGGGGCGGTACACTACCCAGAAGGACGTTGACTGTGCGGTGCGGCTGTTGCGCACGCAGATCCAGCGCCTGCGGGAACTTTCTCCTCTATGGGAAATGCGCCAGCAGGGGACCTTGTCTGCCTGGGCAGAGGCGCACTGATGGCTGGCCCAACATATGGACCCCAGGTCCTGGATCATTATCTGCATCCGCGCCATGTCGGGTCTTTGGATCCTCAGGATGCGCAGGTTGGCACCGCGCTGGTCGGGTCACCCGAACTGGGCCAGGTCCTGAAGCTGCAGATCCGCCTGCGGGACGGAACGATCGAGTCGGCCTGCTTTCGGGCTTTCGGTTGCGGGGCGGCGATCGCCGCAGGGTCCCTGGCCACCGAATGGCTGCAGGGCCGCAGCCTGGATCAGGCGCTGGCGATCCGTAGTCAGGATTTCGTCCAGGCGCTGGATCTGCCGCCGGCCAAGTTGCACTGCGCGTTGCTGGCCGAGGACGCCATCCGTGGTGCGGTCACGGATTACACACAGAAGCATTCCTGAACACTGATTTCTATTGTCGAGGTCATCATGGCAATCACACTGACACAAGCGGCGGCGGAACACATCCAGCGCCATCTCGAAAAGCGTGGCAAGGGGCTGGGCCTGCGCCTGGGCGTCAAACCGTCCGGCTGCTCGGGCATGTCCTACCTGCTGGAATATGTCGACGATCAGGGGCTCGACGACACGATCTTCGATCAGTTCGGCGCCCGTCTTTACGTGGACTCCGGCAGCCTGCCCTATCTGCAGGGCACGGAACTGGATTATGCCCGCGAAGGGCTCAACGAGGGCTTCCGCTTTCGCAATCCCAACGAAAAGGCCGCCTGCGGCTGCGGCGAATCGTTCACGGTTTAGGGTTGGTCGGCCGATTCCGGGGCCGCCACGCGCACGAGTGCCGGGGCACCCCGGGGCCGGGAACGCATCCAGGACACAAGAAAGGCCGGTTACCCGGCCTTTCTTGTGTCCGCATCGCGGTGTTCAGTCTTCCCGTCGCAGGTGGGGGAACAGGATGACGTCGCGGATATTGGCGCTGTCGGTCAGCATCATCACCAGGCGGTCGATACCGATGCCGCAGCCCCCGGTCGGCGGCATGCCGTATTCCAGAGCCCGCACGTAGTCGGCGTCGTAGTACATGGCTTCCTCGTCGCCGGCGTCCTTCGCCGCAACCTGGGCCTGGAAGCGGGCCGCCTGGTCCTCCGGATCGTTCAGCTCGGAAAAGCCATTGGCGATCTCGCGGCCGCAGGCAAACAGTTCGAAGCGTTCGGTGATGCCGGGCTGTGTGTCCGAGGCACGGGCCAGCGGCGAAACCTCGACCGGATAGTCGACGATGAAAGTCGGATGCCACAGCTGGGATTCCGCCGTTTCCTCGAACAGGGCCAGTTGCAGCGCACCCAGCCCCGCATGGGCCAGCGCCGGCCCGGCCACGTCGGCCCCCAGGCGGCGCAATTCGGTGCGCAGGAATCCCGTGTCCTGAAGTTGTGCCGGCGCATAGGTGGGGGCGTACTTCAGGATGGCCTCGGTGATGGTCAGCCGGTCGAAGGCGCGCCCAAGGTCGAGGGGACGTTCCTGGTAGGTCAGGCTCGTGGTGCCGCAGACGCGCAGGGTGGTTTCCCGGATCAGCCCTTCTGTGTAGTCCATCAACCAGCGGTAGTCGGTGTACGCCGCATAGAATTCCATCATCGTGAATTCCGGGTTGTGGCGCGGACTGACCCCCTCGTTGCGGAAGTTGCGGTTGATCTCGAACACCCGTTCGAATCCGCCGACGATCAGTCGCTTGAGATAAAGTTCCGGCGCAATGCGCAGGTACATCTCCATGTCCAGCGCATTGTGGTGTGTGATGAACGGTTTGGCCGCCGCCCCGCCGGGGATGGGGTGCAGCATTGGCGTCTCGACTTCCAGGAAGTCGGCCTCGGTCATGACCTGACGGATGGCATTGATGATGCGGGTGCGCGCCAGGAAGGTCTGGCGGGTTTCCTCGGTCATGATCAGGTCCACGTAGCGCTGCCGGTAGCGCAATTCCTGGTCGGCGACGCCGTGGAACTTGTCGGGCAGCGGGCGCAGGGACTTCGTCAGCAGGCGCAGCGACTCCACCCGCAGCGACAGTTCGCCCTTGTGTGTCTTGAAGACCTGGCCCTCGGCGCCCACGATGTCGCCGATGTCCCAGGACTTGAAGGCGGCGTAGGTTTCGTCGCCCAGAACGCCCCGGTCCAGATACAGCTGCAGGCGGCCGCTGGTGTCCTGCAAGGTGGCGAAGCTGGCCTTGCCCATGACGCGTTTGAGCATCATGCGTCCGGCGACGCGGGCGCGCCGCCCCTGGGCCTGCAGCGTGTCCGCGTCCAGGGCGTCACAGTCTTCGTGCAACTTCGCGGCGTGCGTGTCGGGGTGAAAATCGTTGGGGTAGGCGGGCCCGCCTTCGCGCAGGACGGCCAGTTTGGCGCGCCGCTCCGCGATCAGGCGGTTCTCATCCGGAGTTTGGGCTTCGGTTTGCGATGTCATCGATTCAAATTCCCTGTTTCAGGCTGGCCGTGATGAAGGGATCCAGGTCGCCGTCCAGGACCTTTTGCGTATTGGAGATTTCCACACCGGTGCGCAGATCCTTGATGCGGCTCTGGTCCAGCACGTAGGAGCGGATCTGATGCCCCCAGCCCACGTCGCTCTTGGAGTCTTCCAGCTTCTGCTGTTCGGCCATGCGGTTGCGCATTTCCAGTTCGTACAGGCGGGACTTCAGCATCTGCATGGCTTCGGCGCGGTTGCGGTGCTGGGAACGGTCGTTCTGGCACTGGACCACGATGCCGGTCGGATTGTGCGTGATGCGTACGGCCGAGTCGGTCTTGTTGATGTGCTGACCGCCGGCGCCGCTGGCGCGGTAGGTGTCGATGCGCAGGTCGGCCGGGTTGATCTCGATCTCGAAGGAATCGTCGATTTCCGGATAGACGAAGACGCTGGCAAAGGACGTGTGCCGGCCGTTGGAGGAGTCGAAGGGGCTTTTGCGCACCAGGCGGTGGACGCCGGTTTCCGTGCGCAGCAGGCCGTAGGCGTACTCGCCCTCGAATTTGACCGTGGCCGATTTGATGCCGGCGACTTCACCCTCGGAGACCTCCAGGACTTCGGCCTTGAAGTCCTTGCGTTCGCCGTAGTGCAGATACTGGCGCAGCAGCATGGAGGCCCAGTCCTGAGCCTCGGTGCCGCCGGCGCCGGCCTGGATGTCCACGAAGCAGTTCAGTGGATCCGCCGGGTTGGAGAACATGCGGCGGAATTCGAGTTCCTCGAGGCGCACGCCCAGGGCCGCGCAATCCTGTTCGATGGCGACCAGGGTGGCGTCATCGTCGTCCGCGCTGGCAAGTTCGAACAGGTCGCGGGCGTCGAGCAGACCGCGTTCCAGGTCGGTCAGTGTCCCGACGACGGTTTCCAGGGATTTTTTCTCGCGGCCCAGATCCTGGGCGTGCGGCGGATCGTTCCAGACGTCCGGGCTTTCGAGTTCGGCATTGACGACGAGCAGGCGTTCGGCCTTCGCATCGTAGTCAAAGATACCTCCGGAGGATGGCCTGACGCTCGAGGTAGTCCTCGATGTGCGTGCTGATCTGGTTCTGGCGTTCGGCTTCCATGTGGGGTTCCTGTGATGGCGTGATGTTTGGTTCAGGTCAAACCGCGCGGCGACAAAAGGCTGGGCCACCGGACGGCGGCCGCATTACACTGCGAGGACAATCCATCATTTTAACGCGCCCGCGCGCGGTGTCCGATCACGGCTTGCGGCAGACAGGAGAGATCCGTATGGATGGGGGGGATGCGCATGACCGGAGCCCTGTGCCGGTGTTGACCGGCGGTTCGGCCTTGCTGGAAAACCGACATGCCGGAAAGGGTAGGGGTGAGGGTCTGCGCGATCGTCTGGCCGATCTGTCGCCCGCCTATTTTGGGCTGGTGATGGCCACAGGCATCATCTCGTTGGGGGCCGGCATGATGGAGCGCCCGCTGATCGCCCGGATACTGTTCCTGCTGAACATTGTCCAGTACGGGGTGCTTTGCGTGCTGTATGTTCTGCGGGCCGTCTATCATCCGCGCCGCTTCTTTGGCGACATGGTCAGCCATTTGCAGGGGCCGGGCTATTTCACCTGCGTTGCGGCGACCGGCATTCTGTCCGGCCAGTTCATCGTGCAGGCCGACAGCGTGCGGATGGGCTTTGCGCTGTGGCTGCTGGCAGTCGTCCTGTGGATCGGCCTGACCTACACGATCTTCACCGCCTTTACGGTGAAATCCGACAAGCCGACGCTGGACAAAGGCATCAGCGGCGGTTGGCTGCTGGCCGTGGTGGCGACCCAGTCGCTGGCCGTCTCCAGCGCGCTGCTGGCCGCCCGCATTGGACAGCCGTTCCGCCTGGAACTGAATCTGATGGCGTTGTCCATGTGGTTGTGGGGCGGCATGCTGTACATCTGGATGATGTCGCTGATCTTCTACCGCTATGTCTTTTTCCGCTTCTCCCCGGGGGATCTGTCGCCGCCATATTGGATCAACATGGGCGCAATGGCGATCTCCACACTGGCCGGTTCCCTGCTGATCCTGAATGCGCCGCATGCCCCCTATCTGGTGTCGCTGCTGCCTTTCCTGAAGGGATTCACGGTGTTCTATTGGGCCACCGGGTCCTGGTGGATTCCGATGCTGCTGCTGTTGGGGGTCTGGCGCTACGGCTTTCAGCGCTTTCCGTTCCGGTACGATCCTTTGTACTGGGGCGCGGTCTTCCCGCTGGGCATGTATGCGGCCAGCACCTGGCAGATGGACCGGGCCATGGAATTCGGCTTTCTGGCGGGCATGCCCCGGGTGTTCCTGCACATTGCGCTGTTTGCCTGGCTGGCAACCTTCATCGGTATGGTGCGCTCCTTGCTGCGGGTCGGGCGCATTCCCTGAGACTCATTGGGCGTATTCGATGCGGGCGATCGTCGGGGTCTGGACACCGGCGTCCAGCCGGAACTGCGCCAGGGTCTGGTGCAGCTTGCCGACCTTGGATCGCTGTTCGGCGACGACCTGGGCGGTGCCTTCGGCCTGCGCTGTGCCGCGCGCGCCCATGGCTTCCAGGTTCTGGGCGGCCTGGGCTGTTTCGTGGATGGCCTGCGCCTGCCGCTGTGTGGCGGCTGTGACCTCGTCCATGATGGTACGGCTGCGTTCGGTGGCCTGCACGACCTGGGCCATCGCCTGATGGGCGTCGTGTGCCAGACGGCCGCCTTCGCGGCTGTTGTTCACGGCCTGGCGGACTGCGGCCTGAATGGTTTCGGTTGCTGTCTGGCAGCGTTGAGCCAATGATCGAACTTCGGCCGCCACGATGGCGAAGCCCCGGCCGTGGCTACCGGCATGGGCGGCTTCGACGGCGGCATTGAGGGCCAGCAGATTAGTCTGGAAAGCGATTTCCTCAATCTGTTGTGCTGCCGATTCGATGCGCAGGCCATCGTCGGCGATGTCGGAGACGGCTCGCTCCAGTCGGGCCACGGCTTCCGATCCCGCCTGTGCCTGGTGGTCGCTTCGCTCGCTCAGCTGCCGGGCCTCGTTGGCCCGGTCGTGGTTCTGGCGCACGGCGTCATCCAGGCTGTGCATGGCGGCCGATACCTGGGTGGCCATCAGACATTGAGCATGGCTGTCCTGCAGAACAGCGCCCTGGCTGATCGACAGCTGACCGGCACTGGCGTCGACTTGTGTGAAATGATCCACTACTTCACACAGCGTTTGATTCAGACCGGCGCGGATGCCTTCCAGGGCGTCCATCAATCTGCCCATTTCGTCTTTGCCTCCGCGTTCGATGTCGATTGCGAGGTTGCCGGCCGAGAGGTGGCTGGCCAGCGTGACGCTCCGGTCCAGCGGGCGTTTGATCGAGCGATAGAGGCCGAGCAGCGCGCCGGTGCTGCACAGCATCAGCGCCAGGATGGCCGCGATGGCGGTGTGGCCGGCCGATTCGCCGGCGGTGGCCGCTGCCTGGACGCGTTGCTGCATCCGCTGGGCCTGCCTGGCGTCGAGGTTGGCGATCAGGGTCGAGATGGCGGATTCCGCTTCCGTGTATTGCTGACTGAAAACCAGGGCTTTTGCCATCAGGGCGTTGGGCAGGGCGATCCGGACGCCCCCCTTGCCGTCGTCGAGTTCGCCCTTTGCGGTACCCATGGCCTCGCGTTGGATACGGCTCAGGGCCAGCAGACGCGTGTGCGCTTCTTCGAGAAGCGCCAGTTCATTTGCGTCGAAGTCGGCCGTGCGGAAGCGGTCCAGCGCGCTTGACTGGATGCCCGCGGCATCCGGCGCACGGCCTTCCAGAATCGCCAGGTCCGCGAGATAGCGTTGTTCGAATTCGGGTTGTTCGCTGGCGACGAATGCCATGGCGTTGCGGCTCAGGGCGTTGGCCAGTGTCTGGTACTGGGTGGCTAGACGGGTCGCTTGGTAGCGGGCGGTTTCGGTGGTCCGCAGGGTGTCGGCGGTCCGCAGCAGATGGAGAACGGCGCTCAGCACCAGGGCGGTGCAGAGAGCCAGCAGGCAAAAAAACAGGATGAATCGAACTTTTAGTGTGAATGCAGGCCGCATGTGCCTGTCTCCCCGGCGGATAGGCCTGGGCCGGGTGGCCCAGGCACGCCGGGAATTATGGGTGTTGCATGTGACACCCATGTGTCAGCGGGTCGGATCGTCAGCCAAACAGCCCCGGCAGCCAGAGGCTGACGGCTGGCACGTAGGTGATGAAGACCAGATAGGCGAGCAGCAGCGCGAGCCATGGCATGGCGGCGCGGATGACGCCGCCGATGCTCATTGTGGTGATGCCGGCCGTCACGAACAGATTCAGCCCGACGGGTGGGGTCACCATGCCGATCTCGAGGTTCACGACCATGATGATGCCCAGGTGCACGGGGTCGATGCCGAGTTCCATAGCGATCGGGAACAGGATCGGCGCGAGAATCAGGATGATGCCGGTGGGCTCCATGAAGGCGCCGGCCACGAGCAGCAAGATATTGACCACGATCAGGAATTGCCAGTCGCTCATGTCCCAGGCGATGATCTGCTCGGCGATCGCCTGCGGGATGCGCTCGGTGGTGAGCACATGCGCGAACAGCAGCGCGTTGGCGATGATGAACATCAGCATGATGGTCACCTTGGCCGCGTCGACCAGGACTTCGGGTACCTGCTTCATGCCGATGTCGCGGTACACGAAGACGGCGATGAAGAAGGCGTAGACCGCCGCGACGGCCGCTGCTTCGGTGGGTGTGAACACCCCGCCGTAGATACCGCCCAGGATGATGACGATGAGCAGGAGCCCCCAGATCGAGTCGCGTGCGGCGGCCGAGACTTCGCCCAGGCTGGCGCGCGGCTGGCGTGGCATGTTGCGCATGCGCGCCACGATGTAGATGGCGACCATCAGCACGAGGCCCAGTAGTAGCCCAGGCACCACGCCAGCCATGAACAGTGCGCCCACCGAGGTTTCGGTCACCGCGCCGTAGACCACCATCACGATGGACGGCGGGATCAGGATCCCCAGCGTGCCGGCGTTGCAGATGACGCCCGCGGCAAATCCCTCGGAATAGCCCGCGCGCACCATGCCGGCGATCACGATCGAGCCCACAGCGACCACCGTGGCGGGCGAGGAGCCCGAGACCGCGGCAAACAGCACGCAGGCCATGACCGAGGCGATCGCCAGCCCGCCGTGCAGGTGGCCCACCGAGGCGATGGCAAAGCGGATCATGCGCTTGGCTACGCCGCCCGTGGTCATGAAGGCCCCGGCCAGGATGAAGAAGGGGATGGCCATGAGCGTGAAGTGCTCGGAGGTCTCGTAGAGCTTGAGTGAGAGCGAGGCGAGCGAATCGGTGCCAAAGGCCAGGATGGTCAGCAGGGACGACAGGCCCAGCGCCACGGCGACCGGCAGCCCCATGAACATGAACAGGAACAGCAGGAGGAACAGGGCAATCGTGGTCATTGCTGGTCTCCCGGGGTTTCGTCACTGCGGTATTTCATGGCATCGGCGACCTCGTCGCCCAGCAGCGACGCGTGGCCGCCGCGCAGCAGATTCCAGAGCACTTCGCCAAAACGCCAGATGAGCAGGGCGAAGCCCAGCGGCAGGACGACGCGCGGCAGCCACTGGGGAATGGGCAGATCCTGCGCCATGATGCCGATCATGTGGATCTTGCTGACGTAGACCCAGCTGCCGTAGAGCACGATCGCCGCGTAGACGATGCACAGCAGCGTGCTGACGATGGCTAACTTGTGCGCCGCGTGCTTGGGCAGCAGGCGGATGAAGGCATCGACGCCGATGTGCGCGCCGACGCGCACGCCGTAGGCCATGCCCAGGAAGATGAGAGCGCCGAAGCTGTATATGGTCAGCTCCAGCGCCCAGACAAAACTGTAATTGAAGACGTAGCGGGCGATGACCTGGGCAAAAGTGACCAGGGTCATCACCGCCAACAGGAAGGCGATCAGGCCTTCCTCGATGTGTTCCAGCCAGTTTCTCAACATGGTTGAGGGACTCCTTGATTCCGGATGTGAAACGGCCGCTGAAGAGCGGCCGTATGGGGCGGCAACGGTCTGGCCGGCCTTACGACGGCTGGTTCGAGGCGACCGCGGAGTCGATCAGGTCTTTGCCGATGCCGCTTTCGAATTTTTTCCAGACAGGCTGCATGGCGGTCCGCCAGGCGGCCAGGTCTTCCTTGGACAGAGTCTGGATCTTGGCCTTGCCGGCGTCGGCAATACGCTGCCGGTCCCGTTCGTTGATGTCGGCGGCCAGCCTGTTGGCGTGCTCTGTCGCGCCTGCCATGGCTTTTTGCAGGGCCTCGCGCACGTCAGCCGGCAGGCCAGCCCACCAGCCGGAATTGGTGATGACCATGTAGTCCAGCACGCCGTGGTTGGTGTAGGCGATGGTCTTCTGAACCTCGTGGAATTTCTGCGAGTAGATGTTCGACCACGGGTTCTCGGCCCCATCCACCACGCCCGTCTGCAGGGCCTGATAGACCTCGGAGAAGGCGAGCTTCTGCGGATTGGCGCCCAACTGGCGGAACTGTGCCTCGAGCACGTCGGAGGCCTGGATGCGGAACTTCAGGCCCTTGATGTCTTCCGGTCGGGCCAGTTTGTCCTTGTTGTCGGACATCTGCTTCAGGCCGTTGTGCCAGTAGGCCAGTCCCTGAATGCCTTTGGACTTCATGGAGTCCAGCAGACCGAGGCCAGCCGGGCTGGCCTGGAAACGATCCACGGCCGCCATGTCGTCGAACAGGAAGGGCAGATCGAAAATCTGGATCTTCTTCGTGTAGCGATCGAATTTTGCCAGCGAGGGTGCGATGATGTGCACGTCGCCCAGCAGCAGGGCTTCCATTTCCTTGCCGTCGCCAAACAGCTGCGAGTTCGGGAACACCTGAACCTCGATCTTGCCGGGCAGGGCGGCTTCGGCCAGTTCCTTGAATTTCAGGGCACCCTGGCCTTTCGGGGTGGAGTCGGCCACCACGTGGCTGAATTTGATGACGATGGGGGCGGCGTGAGCGGTGACGGCGGCCAGTCCCAGGGTCAGGGACAGGCCGACAGCGGCGGCGAGACGAGTAGTCGCGAATTTCATTGAGGGGGTTCTCCGGAATGGCAGCGCACCCCAAAGGTTCGGAGTGGCCGGCTGACAGGTTGCTGACTGAACGGCAACTGAACGTGCCCGAGTGTATTGAGAATTTTCAATCGAATCGATTGGTGAAAACCACAATACACATTGCCGGAGACCCGGCCCGGCGGGGCCATCTTCATGGAGTTACGCGCGGCCGAGCGCGGCCTGCGGCAGCTTGAACAGCGCAACCGCCTGCGCCAGCTGCTGTGCCTGATCCCGCAGGGCCTGGGCGGCTGCGGCGGCCTGCTCGACCAGCGCGGCGTTCTGCTGGGTGACACCATCCATCTGGGATACCGCGACGTTGACCTGCTCGATGCCACTGGCCTGTTCCTCGGATGCGGTCGAGATCTCGCCCATGATCCGGGTGACTTCCGACACCGCTTCGACGACTTCGCGGATGGTCGCACCTGCGGCGGCGACCTGATCGGTGCCTACCGAGACCTTCTGCACCGAATCCTCAATCAGGGTCTTGATTTCCCGGGCGGCGGCGGCGCTGTTCTGCGCCAGTACGCGGACTTCGGAGGCCACGACGGCAAAGCCCTTGCCTTGTTCCCCGGCTCGGGCGGCCTCGACCGCGGCATTGAGCGCCAGAATGTTGGTCTGGAAAGCGATGTTGTCGATCACGCCGACGATGTCCGCAATGTGCGACGAACTGTCGGCGATGGTCGTCATGGTCTTCACGACGCCTTCGACGGCTTCGCCGCCACGCTGCGCGACGCTCGATGACTGCGTGACCATCGAGTCGGCCCGGTGGGCATGCGCGGCATTCTGCTTGACGGTCGCTGCCAGCTGTTCCATGCTGGCGGCGGTTTCCTGCAACGATGCAGCCTGTTCCTCGGTCCGGCTGGACAGGTCGGTGTTGCCGGCCGAGATTTCCCGCGTGCCGACATGGATTTCCTGCACGCCCGAGCGCACCTGGGCGACCAGTCTGACCAGGCTGTCCTGCATGGCCTTCAGCGACGCTAGCAGGCGGCCGACCTCGTTGCGGCCGTCTGTCGCGATCCGGCTGGTCAGGTCGCCTGCCGCGATGCGTTCGAACAGTGCGCCGGCTTCCCGCAGTGGCCGCATGATCAGGTGGCGTGTCATCAGGTTGACGCCGACGGCGACGATCAGGCTGACGAGCAGCGTGATGACCAGAACGGTCGAGAACAGCGCGTGGTACGAGGCGATGCTGTGCATCGTATCCCGCCCGTCCGCTTCGGCATCGGCGATGAAGGTATCGCGCACCGCCATGTAGTCATCCTGCACCTTCTGGGTGCCCTGCTTGAGGTAAGCCTGCATGTCGCCCCGCGTCAGGACGCGGTCCACGCTCTTGAGATTGTCGCTGTAGCGCCGGTAGGCCTGCAGGTAGGGAGTGATCGCCTGCCGGTCCGCATCCACGAGGCTTTGCTCCATCTCGGCGATGTTCTTGTCCGCCGAGGCGATGTGCTTGCGCGCGCTCAGCAGCGGTCCATTCTCCTCAGGTTGCTTCTGCGCGACGCGCATCGAGTAGCGACTCAAATCGGTACGCGCGGCCACGAGCGACAAGGACGCCGCGTTGACCGCGTTGCTCTGGCGGATGCCGCTGCGGTAGAGGTTCTGCACGTTGTCGTTGATGTGATTGAGCGCCCAGTATCCAAGGCCGCCCAGCAGGACTTGCAGTCCCATGAACACCAGGACGAATGCCAGCAGGGCATGAGCGATTTTCACGTTTTTCAGCATGGGTATCTTTCTCCGTAGAAACCATGACCCCGCCGAGGCCTGACTGCCATCGGGATGGGGTTGGGGGGGGGGCGGGCCGACCTCGTGACGGAGATTATTTCACGTTGAAACTAAGGGTAAATACCTAGAAAACATCGGGATTCACGGCTTGTTTCCGTGTTCCGGGCTGTGTTCCCGTGCCCTGGCTCAGGCGGGCCAAGGCTGTGTATCAATAGCCTGGTGGGTGTGTGTCGCTGAAGCCGGTTTCGCAGGCTCGTGCCAGATCCGCCAGGGCGGCATCGTCCAGCAGGCGCCCTGCCATGGGCAGAAGTTCCTCGTCGGCGAGTTGCAGGTAGGCGAGAAATCCCTCTACCCAGGCGGTCAGCGGGGCAGCATCAGGGTGAGGTTGCATCAGTTCGGCACGGATCGCCTGGTGCCAGCGATGGTCGAGATCCGCACCCTGACGGATCAGCCCCTGCGTCATGCCCTTCAGGCACACCGCGTCGGAACCGGCCATCGACTCGATCAGCGCCGGAAACAGGATCTGTTCCAGGATGTGGCGCTGCGCCTGGGCGGGGCCATCGATCCAGGCGATCGCCGCCTGAACCGAGGCGGGGTCCGGGGGGCGGGCACCGGGCACCAGTATCCGGAGTTGCCGGCGGGTATCGGCATGGCTGGCGATCAGGCGCGCGATTGGATCCTGAGGGCTAAGGTTGACCATGGCGGCTTCCGCAGACTGCGAGGCTTTCATGGTAGCGCTTTTTCATTATTTCTTATGGAAATAATGAAATCATAAATTTGTTGTTGTTATGTATTAAGGGTAGTCGTTAAAGTTTCGAGTATCCATTCAATGACAGGTCATCCGGAGTGCCATTGCACCGGGTGGGCAGGTACAAACGATGAATCTTTCCTTCAGGCAGGTTGAAAAACAGTTCGGTGATCTGCGGGTCGTCGATCGTTTCGATCGGGATATCGCACCGGGCGAGCTGGTCGCCCTGGTCGGGCCGTCCGGTTGCGGCAAATCGACGTTGCTGCATCTGGCCGCCGGCCTGGAAAAACCGAGTGCCGGTCAGGTGCTGGCCGATGGCCAGGTCATCCGGCGCCCGGATCCCCGCCGGATGCTGATGTTTCAGGAAAATGCCTTGTATCCCTGGCTGACGCTGGTGCAGAACGTGGCGATGGCCCTGGAATTGCAGAAGGTCAGCCGTGCCCAGGCACATGAGCAGGCGCTGGTCTGGCTGGACAAGGTCCGCCTCAAGGGTTTCGAAGACTATTTTCCCCATCAGGTCTCGGGTGGCATGCGCCAGCGCTGCGCGCTGGCGCGCGCGTTCATCACCCATCCCGAGGTCCTGCTGCTGGATGAGCCGTTCGGCGCGTTGGATGCGCTGACCCGCATGACGCTGCAGGATGCCCTGCGTACGCTGATCCGCGAGACCCGGCCGACTGTCTTGCTGGTGACGCACGACGTGGACGAGGCGCTGTTTCTGGCTGACCGCATCCTGGTGTTCAGCGCGCGACCGTCGCGTCTGCTGAAGGAATTCCAGCTGTCGGACGACGACAAGACCCATGACCTGTCGAACTATGCCGATACGCGCCGGGAAATCCTCGGCCTGCTGGGCATTGTCGACGATTCGCACTCATCTTCCCATTCCATTCCCGAGGAACTTGCAGCATGAAATTCAGCCGTGTATTGATTCCCGCGCTGGCGGCGCTGACCCTGGCGTCCCAAGCCCTGGCTGCCGAACCCTTTAAGGTCGGCTATATCCGGGTCATGGACGATGCGCAGGCCATCACCGCCTACGAGGGCAAGTTCTACGAGAAGCAAGGGCTGGACGTCCAGTTGGTCGAGTTCAAGTCGGGGACGGATCTGATCAAGGCCATCGTTGGCGGTCAGCTGGACACCGGCGTGCTGGGTTTCACCAACGCGGCTTCCTGGTCCTCACGGGGGGCGGACCTGAAGGTCGTAGCCGGCGCGCAGCGCGGCTACCACGCCCTGGTGGTGCGCGATGACGCCGGCATCAAGACAGTGGCGGATCTGAAAGGGCATACACTGGCTTCGCAGAAGGAAGGCAGCACGGCCGACACAGTCCTGCGAGGCGTCGTCCTGAAGAATGCGGGACTGAAGCCGGATGATCTGTCCATCCTGGGCGTCAGCCCTCAGGTGGCGGTGCAGTCCCTGGTGGGCAAGCGCGTCGATGCCGCGTTCCTGTTCGAACCTCAGGCGAGCATTGCTCAACTGATCGCCCCGGTAAAGCAGATCTACGAGATCGGCGAAGTCTGGCCTTTCCCCTGCATGGTGACGATCACGTCCGGCGAGACGCTGAAGAACCGTAAGGACCTGGTCTGGAAGTCGCTGGACGCCCAGCGCGAGGCGATCGAGTTGCTGCAGCAAAAACCCGACCAAGCCGCGAAGCTGATCGCCGGCTATTTCATCGCCGAACCGACGCTCAAGACGCTGCACAATGGCGACGTGCCGCGCGAGCAGGTCATCAGCAAGGCCATCAAGACGCAGACCTTCGGTGCGGCCCTGACACCCAAGGACCTGAGCCGCATGCAGGAAGTCGCCGACATCATGCAGGCCCAGGGGGCGCTCAAGACGCGGGATGGCAAACCCTACGATGTGAGATCCATCGTGGATCTGGACTGGCAGCACGCCCGCCAGCTTTGATCAGATGCAATAATTGCATCTTCGCTGGTTTCCTTCCCATGGCCGGGCTTGCCCGGCCATGCTGCTGATCATGAGTAAGAAAAGACGAGTTTCATCCGCCGGCCGCAAACTGGCCATGCTGGTCGCGATCGCCGCCATCCTGCTGATCTGGCAGATGGCGGCCTGGACGCTGCCCGATTTTCTGATGCCGGGAGTGCCTGTGGTGCTGCAGCGCGTCTGGCACGATCTGCAGACCAGCGAATTTCGCGCCATCCTGGCGGGCAGTATGGGGCGCCTGGGGGTCGGATACGGCTTTGCCCTGTTGTTTGGCATCGGTTTTGGCTTGGCCGGCGGCCTGCTGCTGTTCTTCCGCGAAGTCCTGAAGTCGGCCATCATCGTGCTGCAGTCCATTCCCTCGATTGCCTGGGTACCGCTGTTTCTGATCCTGATGGGCTTTGGCAACATCCCGATCATCGTCGTGATTGCCCTGGCGGCGTTCTTTCCGGCGGCGCTGTCGGTGATGAATGCCACGGAAAGCGTGCTGCAGACCCATGTGTCGGCTGCCCGGGTGATGGGCGCGAGCGCCTGGGACATGGTGCGGCGCGTCTATCTGCCCGCCGTCATGCCGGAACTGATCACCGGGTCGCAGCTGGCTTTCGGGAATGCCTGGCGGGCGCTCATTTCCGCCGAGATGCTGATCGGCTTTGGCCAGGGACTGGGACGGTCGCTGGCCTATGCGGGCGAGACGGCCGACATGGTCGGCGTCATGGCCAACATCCTGACGATCGCGATCCTGGCAACCTTGATCGATCAGGTCTTTCTGGAAAACATCAAGCGCAGGGTGTTGCGGTATCAGTATGTGTAAGTCGGGGTGTAGTGCCGCGTGGCGTGTCGGGCGGGCGGCGCTGGGTGTGTTGATGGTGTGCGCCGCTTCTGTGGCTGGTGCCGACATGCGGGGGCCGGACGGCTGGAGCCTGGGCGTGGCCGAGGTGCCAGCCACACCGGTTCCGGGCGCCAAGCCGCGTACGCCTGCCCGGATCGAAGTCCTGGCCGGGCAGGCCGCCGAGGGCAGCGCACCGCTGCAGGCCATGGCTCCGGCGGAAGCTGTGGAGGCCGTCCGGAATGGGCGGCTGGATGCCTGGGTCGGCGTGATAACGGATGATGTCCGGCTGCCTGGCATGCTGCCGCGCAAGCGCCTGGACTGGTCCGCCAGCCCCATGGCGATCCTGCGCACCGATACCGACATTCATGACTGGTCCGCCTTGGCCGGCCGGACGGTGTGTCTCAGTGCCGATGGCCGTTATGTGGGGGAACTTGCGGCGCGTTTTGCCGCGATCGAGCAGGTCTACCCGTCAGCCACCGATGCCTTGCTGGCCTTGCGCACCGGGCAATGCGATGCGGCGGTCCAGGACGAGGGCTTTCTGCGACAGTTGTTGAAGTTTCCCGAGTGGCGCAAATTCTCGGCACAACTGGCGCCATATCGTCCGGTGATGCTGGAACAAATCCAGCGCCCCGATCTGCCCCAGGTCACCCGGCAGGCCCTGCGGCAGGCCCTGGAACCCGCCCGGCTGCGGGATCTGGCGCGGGATCAGGCAAAGACGATCGCCTTCGAGGTCTATCTGGATCAGACGGTCCCCGATTGCCACTGATTCAGCGGCGGTTGTTGCTGCGGTGTGCCGTCGTGGCGCCGGGAGCGCGGTTCAGGTGGCGGAAGGTGATGCGGCCTTTGCTGAGGTCGTAAGGCGACATCTCGAGCGTGACCTTGTCGCCCGCCAGGATGCGGATGTGGTGCTTGCGCATCTTGCCGCCGGTATAGGCAATCACCGGGTGGCCGTTGTCCAGGGTGACGCGAAAGCGTGAATCCGGCAGGACTTCGGTGACGGATCCTTGCATTTCGAGCAGTTCTTCTTTGGCCATGTCATGTGCTCCGTAAGGTGATCAAACCATCAGCGGACAGGCGCGGCGCGCGCCGACCGGAACCGGGCGGGCGACGAAGTCGCAAGGGTGATCAGAAACCAGGCAGGGGTGTAAACCCCAGAGAGGCAGCAGGCGTTGCGCCCGCCAAAGCAGCCGGAGGACCCGGCCAAGGCTGAAAACCGCTGATGAAACAGTTGGTTATCTTAAAGCTTGAAGATGTGTTATGTCAAGAAATAAATGGAAGGACAGGGACTGCCGCCAGAATCGCGTCCGGGTGGGTCATCCGTGCCGGGCGGTTAGAATCCAGGCTGGCGGATTGTGGAAGAATGGTTCATGAATGAAAGGTTGACTCCCGGCACGGTGGCGCTCCTGCTGATTCCACCTGTGCTGTGGGCGAGCAATGCCGTGGTCGGGCGCGCCGTTGTGCATCTGGTGCCGCCGCTGACCCTGAATTTCCTGCGCTGGGCGGTGGCACTCCTGTTGCTGCTGCCGCTGGGCTACCGGGTCCTGAGACCGGGCAGTGACATCTGGCGCCAATGGCCGCGTTACGCGCTGCTGGGGCTCCTGGGGGTCGGGTTGTACAACTCGCTGCAGTATCTGGCGCTGCACACGTCCTCGCCGATCAATGTCACGCTGGTGATGGCCAGCATCCCGGTGTGGATGCTGATCGTCGGACGTGTGTTTCACGGGGTGGCCATCCGTCCGGGGCAGGTGGTGGGCTCCGTCCTGTCGCTGGCCGGGGTGGCGACGGTGCTGTCGCATGGGGAATGGACGCAATTGTGGTCGCTGCACTTTGTTCCGGGCGACCTGCTGATGGTGTTGGCCACGTTCATCTGGGCCGTCTACAGCTGGCAGCTGACACGCGTGCCGGCCGATGCGCCGGTGCGTGCGCACTGGGCGGGCTTTCTGCTGGGGCAGATTCTGTATGGGGCTGCCTGGTCGGGCTTGTTTGCCGCGCTGGAATGGGGACTGACGGACTGGCATGTCGTCTGGGGCTGGCAACTGGCGCTGACTGTGGCGTTCGTGGCGATCGGGCCGGCGGTGATTGCGTTTCGCTGCTGGGGCGCCGGTGTGCAGCGGGTGGGACCGACGCTGGCAGGGTTTTTCAACAATCTGACGCCGTTGATTGCCGCACTGCTGTCGCTGGCCTTGCTGGGGGAACGACCGCATCCCCACCATGCCGTCGCGTTTCTGCTGATCATCGGCGGCATTGTGTTGTCGTCGCGCCGCAAGGCTGCATGAGCGCGGATGCGGCCGGCCTGGCCGACGCGCTCAGGCCGCGCGGGCGTGCTCGATCAGTAATTGCACCATCGTCTGTCCGCCCCAGGTATTGCGCTCCAGCCGGTAGACGGCTTCGATCTCACCTGGCAGCGGTTCGGCGTGGTTGAACCAGATGGCGTCCAGGCGCAGCCCGTCGCGTTCCAGAAAGAGCTTCAGGTGGCGGTCTTTCAGCAGCCGCTGGTGGACGATGCGGAAGCGATCCTGGAACAGGGGAGGCGCGAAGCCGGAGCCCCAGACCTGATGAGCCAGCAGAGCGGCCGTGTCGGCCGTCATGTAGGTGGCTTCCAGTGAGCCGTCGGTTTCCAGGCAGGGTTCGAAGGCATCGCGGCCGCTGAGGGTGCGCACGGCCGCGTCGAACTGGCGGGAAAAATCGTCGAAAGCGTGTTTGCGCAGGGTCAGGCCTGCGGCCATGGCGTGGCCGCCGAACTGCAGGATGGCGCCGGGCAGGCGCTTTGAAACCAGATCCAGGGCATCGCGCAGATGGACTTCGGGGATCGATCGCCCCGAACCGCGCAGGGTATCGGCATCGTCAGGTGCGAAGGCCAGGGCGGGGCGCCAGTAGGTTTCCTTCAGGCGGGATGCCACCAGACCGATCACGCCCGGGTGCCAGCCTGGTTGCCAGACGCAGACGCTCGCAGCCAAAGCCTGGGCGGTCGCGTCCAGATGCGCCAACGCCTCGTCGCGCATCTCGGTTTCCCGGGTGCGTCGTTCGCGGTTGATGGCATCCAGCGCCTGAGCCAGTTCCCGGGCCCGGACCGGGTTGTCTTCCAGCAGACAGTGAATGCCCAGGCTCATGTCGGCCATGCGGCCTGCGGCATTGATGCGCGGCCCCAATGCAAAACCCAGGTCGTCGGTGCCCGCCTGTCCGGGATCGCGTCCGGCGACTTCGAACAGGGCTTCGATTCCCGGCTGCATCCGCCCCTGGCGGATGCGCTGGAGGCCCTGGGTGACCAGCAGCCGGTTGTTGGCGTCCAGCCGTACCACGTCGGCGATCGTGCCCAGAGCCACCAGATCCGTGTAAGCGTCCAGCCGGGGGCCGCCCTGGGCAGGCAGCGTGCCGCGTTCGCGCAGCTCGGCGCGCAAGGCCAGCAGGACGTAGAAAATGACGCCCACGCCGGCCAGATGCTTGGACGGGAATCCGCAGCCGGCCTGATTCGGGTTGACGATCGCCAGGGCGTCGGGCAACCGGTCGCCGGGCAGGTGATGGTCGGTCACGATCACCTGGATGCCGGCTGCGCGGGCTGCCGCCACGCCGTCGATGCTGGCGATGCCGTTATCGACAGTGATCAACAGATCCGGCTTGCCCGCCGGGTGGCGGCAGGCCAGCTCGACCACGGCGGGGGACAGGCCGTAGCCGGTCTCGAAGCGGTTGGGCACCAGAAAATCGGCCTGGGCGCCCATGGCGCGCAGGCCTCGGATCGCGACGGCGCAAGCCGTGGCGCCATCGCAGTCGTAATCGGCCACGATCAGCAGCTTCCGATGGGCAGCGATGGCGTCCGCCAACAGCCGTGCCGTGTCGCGGACGTGGGTGAGCTGCACCGGCGGAATCAGCGCCGACCAGTCCGTGGCGGCGGGCTGCGCCAGTCCGCGTGCGGCCCAGAGGCGTGCAAGCAGCGGATGGACGCCGGCCTCGGCCAGCGCCTGGGCGCGTTGCCGGCTGGCGGCGCGCGGGCGGATCAGCGGCTGCACCACCAGCGCCTCCAGTCCTGTGTTCGCCAGCGGGCCAGCCAGCCACCCTGCACGGTGATCGTTGCGTAGCGGTCCCGGCCGGTCAGTACCAGGGTCGGGGTGTCTTGCGTCAATGCGGCCAGACAGCCGTGTTCCAATTGCGCCAGCGCCTCGATCCAGCCGCCCCAGTCCTGGCTGGTGGCAAAGCCTTCCAGCGCGGTCTCGATCCGCAAGTCGGCCGGCAGCAGGCGCGTCAGTTGCCCGCGGCGGGCCCCGCCGTAGAGCCAGAGGCTGTTGATCGGCGCCTGGCCAGCCTCGAGACGCGCCTGGTTGACCGGATGCTCGAACCAGGCCATCTGCAGGCTGTTGACCAGGCGGCGCCAGGGGCGCGCGACCGGGTCCTGAGGCCACCAGTCATTGACGGCGCTGACGGCCACCAGGGCCGGGCTGGCGCAAGGCAGCCGTACCGCATCCGGCCAGCGCACGCGCCACGTGTCGGGACGCAGGAATTCGAGCTGCGGGCCGCCGTCTTCCAGCTGTTCGCGGGCGGTCCGCAGCAGGGATTCCGATTGTTCCGCCGTGATGCCCAGGGTATCGGCCGGCAACAGTGCGGCACCGTCGCGTGACGGTGACATATGGATGAGTTCGGCCAGCCAGACCGGTTCGTCGTCCTGGACGCCGGCGCGCAAGGGCCCCAGACCTGCGCTAATATGCTCAGCTTGCGTCGTCACGAAGCCGCGCGCCTGCAGCAGCCAGTGTTCCAGGGGAGTGCACCAGGTGTCCGCCGCGGGGCTGGGGGTCTGTGCGACTTTTCCCCGACCGAGCCAGCGTGCCAGGGTAGGCGCGCGTTGCGCCAGATGGGGCGCCAGTTCGGCGGCCACTTCAGGATCGGGCCAGGCCCCGGGAATGACGATATGCATGCCGGAATTGTAGAGTCAAACGGATCGGAATACAGAACACATGGCCTATGAGTGGTGGATCGGGGCCCGTTATGCGGGGCTGGCCCGGACTGGGCGGGGCGGTCGTCGGGGAGACCGTTTCGTCTCCTTCGTGGCAGCGAGCTCCATGGCCGGAATCGGCCTGGGGGTGGCTGCTCTGATCATTGTCCTGTCGGTCATGAACGGTTTTCAGACGCAGGTGCGCGACCGCATGCTGTCGGTGCTGCCCCACATCGAACTCTTTGTACCGGGTGCCGATCACCAGCAGGTGCTGGACCATTGGCAGGATCTGGCGCGCGCGGCCGAAGGGGATCCCGAGGTCCGGGGTGCCGCGCCCTTCGTGGCGGCCCAAGGCATGCTGGCGCGGGGGCAGGGGCTCAGCGGCGTGCAGGTGCGGGGCATCGATCCCGCCATCGAATCCAAGGTCTCGGACCTGAAGGGGCAGATGGAATCGGGTTCGCTCGACAGCCTGACGCCCGGCTCGTTCAACATGATCGTCGGCAGCCAGATCGCGCAGTCCCTGGGGTTGACGGTGGGAGACACCGTGCTGCTGCTGGCGCCTCAGGGATCGATCTCCCCGGCGGGTTTCGCCCCGCGCATGCGCCAGTTCACCGTGTCCGGCATTTTCGCCACGGGCTACTACGAATATGATGCGACGCTGGCCTTTGTTGATGTACAGGATGCGGCGCGGGTGTTTCGCGACAGCGGCGTCAGTGGTGTGCGCCTGCGCATCGCCGACATGCAGCGCGCGCCCGAGGTCGCCCGGCAGCTGCTGGGCCTGATGCCGTCGGGCGTGCGGGCCATGGACTGGACGCAGAACAACCGCACCTGGTTTGCCGCCGTGAAAACCGAAAAACGCATGATGTTTCTGATCCTGGCGCTGATCGTGGCCGTGGCCGCCTTCAATCTGCTGTCCTCGCTGGTGATGGCGGTCAAGGACAAACAGTCCGACATCGCGATCCTGCGCACGCTGGGCGCGACGCCAGCCGAAATTGCCCGCATCTTCCTGGTGCAGGGGGCGCTGATCGGGGTGGTCGGCACGGCGGCGGGCGTACTGTTCGGGACCCTGGCTGCCTACAACATCGACGTCATTGTGCCGTGGATCGAACGCCTGTTCGGTGTGCATTTCCTGCCACAGCAGATTTATTTCATCAGCGAACTGCCGTCCAATCCGCAGGTCGGCGATATCGTGACCATCGGCGTGACCTCGCTCGTGCTGTCGCTGCTGGCGACGCTCTATCCCAGCTGGCGGGCATCCCGCCTGCAACCCGCCCAGGTACTGCGCCATGACTGAAGCCCCGCAACCCGCCGCCACGGTGCTGCGCGCCGAGCATCTGGTCAAGACCTACGACGAGGGGGCGGGCCGCGTCGAAGTCCTGCGCGACGTGAACCTGTCGGTGCATGCGCACGAGATGGTCGCCATCGTCGGTGCTTCCGGATCGGGGAAAAGCACGCTGTTGCACGTGCTGGGCCTGCTGGATCAGCCCGATGAGGGGCACTTGTGGATTGCGGGCGAGGCGGCCGGCGGCCTGAACGAACGCAAGCGCAGTCAGTTGCGCAATCGGGCGCTGGGCTTCGTCTACCAGTTCCATCACTTGCTGCCGGAATTCTCCGCGCTCGATAATGTGGCGATGCCGCTCATCGTGCGCCGCTGCTCGCGGGCCGAAGCCCGTGAACAGGCGCATGGCCTGCTGGCGCAGGTGGGTCTGCGCGACCGCGCGACGCATTTTCCCGGTCAACTCTCGGGTGGCGAGCGCCAGCGAGTGGCTTTGGCGCGCGCGCTGGTGACCCAGCCCGCCTGTGTGCTGGCCGACGAACCCACCGGCAATCTGGACCGCCACACGGCGGACGCGATGTTCGAGTTGCTGGGGCGCATCAATCGGGATCTGGGCACCGCCTTCGTCATCGTGACGCATGACCCAGCGCTGGCTGCACTGGCGCATCGCCAACTGCACATGCAAGCGGGGCATCTGGAGGGCTGATGGTTTCCCGCGTCCGGCGGTACGGGCAGCGGGGCGTTCCGGGGGTTTCCTATCGCTTGGATGGAGGCGTCTATGCTCATCGACACCCACTGCCATCTGGATGCGGCCGAATTCGATGCCGACCGGACCGAAGTCATCGAGCGGGCGCATCGGGCGGGCGTGGGTGGCATCGTCATCCCCGCCGTGTGCGCGGACAATTTCCAGACCGTGCGGGATCTGGCCTGGTCCGTGCCGGGGGTCTGTTATGCGCTGGGTATCCACCCCCTCTATGTGGATCGGGCGGATGCTGCCAGCCTGGCCGCGCTGGAGGACCGCCTGTCGGCCTGGCGGGATGATCCGCGCCTGGTCGCGATCGGGGAAATCGGCCTGGATTTCTTTGTACCGGAACTCAATACCCCCACGCTGCGGGCGCGTCAGGAAATGTTTTACACGCGCCAGCTGGACCTGGCGCAGCGCTTTGACCTGCCGGTGCTGCTGCACGTGCGCCGATCCCAGGACGTCCTGCTCAAGCACCTGCGACGTCGTCCCGCCATCGGCGGGATCGCGCATGCTTTCAACGGCAGCTTTCAGCAAGCCGGACAGTTCCTGGACCTGGGTTTCGCACTCGGGATGGGCGGGGCGATGACCTTCGATCGGGCGCTGCAAATCCGGCGGTTGGCCACGCAACTGCCGCCGACGGCGCTGGTGCTGGAAACCGATGCGCCGGACATGCCCCCCGCCTGGCTGGGGCGGGGTGCGGATGGTTGCCCGCAGCCCGCGCGCAACGAACCTGCCGAAGTCGCCCGGATCGCCGACTGCCTGGCATCGCTTCGGTCCGAGCCGCGCAATACCGTGATTGCCCAGTGCGCCCGCAACGCGGCGCGGGTGCTGCCGCGGCTCGCGGCATTCTTGTCGATGTCGAATCCGGCTTCCGATGTGACAAAACTGACATAAGGGCCTGGTTTTGTCCCGCCTCCGGGTCTTAGTGTCTCCTGTCGGGGCATTATCGGGGGCGGGGCATGATCGGTCGGCTGACGGTGGGCGCGGGGCTGCTGGGCGTGCTGGTCATGCATCAGATGGCGCGGCTGCCGTCCCCCTTGTGGGTGGTTTCCGGTCTGTCCGTTCCCCTCATGTTGTTTCTGACGGCGTTCCGCTTTTGGTGGTTTGCGCGCCGTTTCCGGCGTGCTGCATCGGGACTGACGCGCCTGGCGGGCGAGGACTCCGGCCCCGGTGGGAGCCGCCCGGCTGTCACGCTGGGCTGCCTGAGCCTGTGGACATTCGCGGCCTGGCTGGCGTTCGCGGTGACCATGGTCTGGGCACAGCACCGGCTGGATCAGGCGCTGGACGATGGCAATGTCGATCGGGTCTCCCGCGTTGTCCTGCGGATCGAGGGTCTGCCGCGTCTGCAGCCGGACCGGGTGCGCTTCGAAGCGGAAGTCCTGCAATCACACCCCGAGGGCGTGCCTCGGCGCATCCTGGTCAGTTGGCCGGCTTCGGGATGGCGCAGTCCCTATGCGGCCGCGAAGCCGGCTGATCCGCCGTTTCCGGAAGTCCGGGCGGGGCAGATCTGGCGCATGGCCCTGGTACTGCGGCCCGTCCAGTCGGCACGAAACATGGCCGCCTTCGATTATGAAGGGCATGCTTTCGCCATCGGTGTCCGCGCCCTGGGGACGGTGCGCGGCATCCCCGAACATCTGCGCGATGAGGACTGGCATAGCCTGTCGGTCATCGCCGATCGGGCCCGGCACGCCATCCGCGAGGCCATGGCGCCATATCTGGAAGGGAAACGGTATGGACCCGTGCTGCGCGCTCTGGCGATCGGGGATCAGGATGGGGTGGAAGATGGCGACTGGAAAGTCTTCAATAGAAGTGGTTTGACACATCTTGTTTCAATTTCCGGATCCCACATCACGATGCTTGCGGGGGTCGGCGCTCTGGCGGTCTCCTGGCTGTGGCGGCGCCTGCGCTGGCGCGGCCGGGTTCTGGCCGAGCGTTGGCCTGCGCGCCGGGCGGCGGCTTGCGCCGCGCTGATCGTGGCCTGGCTGTATTGTCTGCTGGCGGGCTGGGGCGTGCCGGCGCGGCGTACCTTCATGATGCTGGCGGTCGTCGCTGGCGCCCAGGCCCTCCAGATCCGGCTCAACGGGACACGGGTGCTGGCCCTGGCAGCCGTCGCGGTGGTGGCGCTGGACCCCTGGTCCGTGCTGGCCAGCGGCTTCTGGTTGTCGTTCGCGGCGGTCGCCGTCCTGCTCGCGGTCGGTCTCGATGAAGAGGCTTCCGCAGCCCGCTTGCGCCGCAGCCGGCCACCGCCGGGTGCCGATCCGCCGCCGTCGCCGTCCGGCCTGACGCGGTGGCTGCACGGGCTGCGCCTGGCCGCGCGCCTGCAGTGGGCGGTCACGCTGGCCCTGGCGCCCGCGCTGGCCTGGGTCTTTCACGAGGTCTCCCTGGTGTCGCCGATCGCCAATGCCTATGCGATTCCGGTGATCGAACTGTGCGTCACACCGCTCTCCCTGTTGCTCGCCGCCATGGCGTCGATACCGGGCCTGGAGTCCGTTTCGGCCCTGCTGGCGTGGCTGGCTCATGGTGTGCTGGCGCTCATGATGCGGCCCACGGAATGGCTGGCGCGCTTGCCGACCCTGCCGGTGGTGGCGGGGCCTGCCTGGCTCTATCTGCTGGCGGCGGGAGGGGCCGCGTTGGCCTTATGGCCGGGTTCCGCATCGCTCAGATCGCCAGCCTATCGCGGCTGGGCATGGGTCGCGATGATTCCGATGGTCCTGTGGAAGGCACCCCAGCCAGGCCTGGGCGAATGGGATCTTCATGCGCTGGATGTCGGGCAGGGCAGCGCGCTGCTGCTGCGTACCGCCCGCCATGCGATCCTGTTCGATGCGGGGGCCCGTCATGCGCGGGATTCGGACGAAGGCACCCGGACTGTCGTGCCGGCCCTGCGGGCGCTGGGCGTCCGGCGGCTGGACGTCTTGATCGTGTCGCACGCGGATCTGGATCATGCGGGCGGGGTGCGCGGTGTTCTGGATGCCGTGTCCGTGCAGCAGGTGTTCAGTTCCTTCGATCTGGAATCCTGGCTGCGGACCGAGGCCCGCCTGCTGCAGGCCGGACCCGCGACGCTGCCGTTGGCGGCCACACCCTGTCTGTTCGGTGGTCGTTGGCAAATCGATGGCGTGAGCTTTGAATTCCTGTGGCCGCTGGACGCGCGGTCCGCACGCCCCGGTGCGCAGGCCAACGCGGGCAGCTGTGTGCTGCGGATACGCGGTGCGCACCACAGTCTGCTGCTCACGGGCGACGTCGAAGCGCGAACGGAGGCGGCACTGGTTCGGCGCGGGCTGACGCCGGTCGATGTGGTGGTCGCGGCGCACCACGGTTCGCGCACCTCGTCGTCCGCTGCGTTCGTGGATGCTGTTGCCGCCCGGCACGTGATCGTGCAGGTCGGCCGCTGGAATCGCCACGGGCATCCCGCCGGTGCCGTGCTGGATCGCTGGAGGCTGGCGGGTGCAAGCATCTGGCGCACCGATTGGCAAGGCGGGATAAATGCCCGGTCGCGCGGCACGGGCCTGTCGTTGTACAGTGTCCTGGAGTCGTCCCGTCGTTATTGGCATGGACGGCGTCCGTAATGGTTTTCGCGATCTTGCGCGGCATGGCGGAATCGGCGATCATGCGGCAGCCGTCCACAAGGCGACTGTTGCCCTCAGTCTTCGTCACATTGGCTTGCTCATGCCGGCCATTCTGGCGCGGTACTGGCCAGGCTGATGAAAAATCCAAAAGATTTTTGCGACCATGACACAGACACCTCTGAAATTCTATGTCCCCGAACCCTCGGGGCGTCCCGGTCAGGCGACCGATTTCTCCTATTTGCGTCTGCAGCCTGCGGGCGCGGCGCGTAAACCCCCCATCGATATCGTCCCCTACGACACCCGCGATCTGGCATTGGGTCTGATCCGCGTGATCGACGATGATGGCCGGGCGGTCGGCCCCTGGGCCGAGGACCCGCCGGATGACGCGATTCTGCACAAGGGGCTGCTGGCCATGATCAAGACGCGCATCTTCGATGCCCGCATGGTCATCGCGCAGCGGCAGAAAAAGACGTCGTTCTACATGCAGTGCCTGGGCGAAGAGGCCATCGCCATCGGCCAGTCGCTGGCGCTGCGGCCGGGGGACATGCATTTCCCCTCGTATCGCCAGCAGGGGCTGCTGATCGCGCAGGACTACCCCTGGTTCGACATGATGTGCCAGATCTTTTCCAACGACAAAGACCCGCTGAAGGGGCGCCAGCTGCCGGTGCTGTATTCGGTCCCGGACAAGGGCTTCTTCACGCTGTCGGGGAATCTGGGCACGCAGTTCCCGCAGGCGGTGGGCTGGGCCATGGCATCGGCGATCAAGGGCGACACCCGCATCGCGGCCGGCTGGATCGGCGATGGCGCGACCGCCGAATCCGACTATCAGACTGCGTTGCTGTTCGCCCACGTCTACCGTGCGCCGGTGATCCTGAACGTGATCAACAATCAGTGGGCGATTTCCACCTTCCAGTCGGTGGCGGGCGGCGAGGGCATCACCCTGGCGGCGCGCGGCATCGGATCCAACGTGGCGTCCCTGCGGGTGGACGGCAACGACTTCCTGGCGGTCTATGCCGCCTCGCGTTGGGCGGCCGACCGTGCGCGCAACAACCACGGCGCCACCTTGATCGAATGGATCAGCTACCGGGCCGGGCCGCATTCCACGTCCGACGACCCATCCAAATACCGGCCGGCCGACGACTGGTCGCGCTTCCCGCTGGGCGATCCCATCGCACGGCTGAAGCAATACATGATCGGGCGCGGCATCTGGTCCGAACAGCAGCACCAGGACGCGCAGAAGTCCTGCGAAGCGGAAATCGTGGCGGCGCAGAAAAAGGCCGAGGCCCACGGCACGATGGCCACGGGCCGTACGTCCAGCGTGGCCACCATGTTCGAGGACGTCTACAAGGAAATGCCGGAACACCTGCGCCGGCAGCGCCAGGAACTGGGGGTGTGACCATGGCGGAAGAAAAAATGAAAACCCGTCCCATGACGATGATCCAGGCCCTGCGTTCGGCCATGGACATCATGCTGGACCGCGACGAGAACGTCGTCGTGTTCGGCGAGGACGTCGGCTATTTCGGCGGCGTATTCCGCTGCACCGAAGGCCTGCAGGCCAAATATGGCCATACGCGGGTGTTTGACGCGCCGATTTCCGAAAGCGGCATCGTGGCGGCCGCCATCGGCATGGGGGCCTACGGCCTGCGCCCGGTGGTCGAGATCCAGTTCGCCGACTATTTCTATCCGGCGGCGGACCAGATCTTTTCCGAGGCCGCGCGGTTGCGGTATCGCTCGGCGGGCGGCTATTCGGCGCCCCTGACGATCCGTATGCCGTGCGGCGGCGGCATCTTCGGGGGGCAAACGCACAGCCAGAGTCCGGAGGCCCTGTTCACGCACGTATCGGGCCTGCGCACGGTGATGCCGTCCAACCCCTATGACGCGAAGGGATTGCTGATCAGCTCCATCGAGAACGACGACCCGGTCGTCTTCCTGGAACCGAAACGCCTGTACAACGGGCCGTTCGACGGCCATCACGACCAGCCGGTCGTGCCCTGGTCCAAGCACCCTCTGGGCAACGTGCCCGAAGGCTACTATACAGTGCCGCTCGACAAAGCCTCACTCTACCGCGAAGGGCGCGAACTGACGGTGCTGACCTACGGCACCATGGTCTACGTGGCCGAGGTCGCCGCCCAGGAAGCCGGCATCGAGGCCGACATCATCGACTTGCGCAGTCTCTGGCCGCTGGATCTGGACGCCATCACGGCTTCCGTGCGCAAGACCGGGCGTTGCGTCGTGCTGCACGAGGCCACCCGCACCAGCGGCTTCGGGGCCGAACTCTGCGCTCTGGTCCAGGAACACTGTTTCTACCATCTCGAGGCCCCGATCGAACGCATCACGGGGTGGGACACGCCCTATCCGCATTCGCACGAGTGGGCCTATTTTCCAGGCCCCAAGCGGGTGGCAGAAGCGTTCAAGCGCGCGTTCCGGGAGGCATAATGGGTATTCACATCATCAGGATGCCGGATATCGGCGAAGGCATCGCGGAAGTCGAATTGGTCGAATGGCACGTCCAGCCCGGTGACGCGGTGGTCGAAGACCAGGTGCTGGCCGACGTCATGACCGACAAGGCCACGGTTCAGGTGCCGTCACCCGTGCATGGGCGCGTCGTGGCCCTGGGCGGCGCGGTGGGCGAGGTCATGGCCGTGGGGTCGGAACTCATCCGTCTGGAAGTCGAAGGCGAGGGCAACGAACATACCGTGAAGACCCGGTCCCGATCGGATCCAGCCGGTCAGGCGGGGGCCGCGCACGCTGCGCAATCCGCTGTTGCGCAAGGGCAGGCAACCCAGGCGGTCCAGGCCGAGCCCGTCGCCCATGTGGCTCCGGCTTCGTCCGACAGCACTTATCCGGCGGACCCGGCCGACCAGGGCATCGTGGCCGGGCAATCGGCGGCAAAGCAGGCATCGATGGCGGCTGCGGCACCGACTGGCCGGATGGCACCGTCGCCGTACCTGGCATCCCACGCGCCGGCCCGGCCCGAGGGGCAGCGCCCCCTGGCTTCGCCCGCCGTGCGCCGTCGCGCCTGGGACCAGGGCATCACGCTGCAGTACGTACCGGGAACGGGACCCGCGGGGCGGATCACGCACGGCGATCTGGATGCCTGGCTGGCCCGCGACCGCAATGCGACTTCACATCGGACGACCGGGGCCCTGTACCAGTCCCACACCGAGGAAACCGAGGTCCCCGTCATTGGCCTGCGCCGCCGGATTGCCCAGAAGATGCAGGAAGCCAAGCGCCGCATCCCGCATTTCACCTACGTCGAGGAAATCGACGTCACCGAGCTGGAATCCCTGAGGACCCGCCTGAACGGCCGCTACAGCGCCGAGCGTGGGAAACTCACGCTGTTGCCGTTTCTTGCGCGCGCGATGGTGCTGGCGCTGCGCGAGTTTCCGCAGATCAATGCGCGGTTCGACGATGAGGCCGGGGTGGTGACCCAGTACGGTGCGGTGCATCTGGGGGTAGCTGCCCAGACGCCGGCTGGCCTGATGGTGCCGGTACTGCATCATGCCGAAACACTGGACCTCTGGTCCTGCGCGGCGGAGATCGCCCGACTGGCCGAGGCTGCCCGCGAGGGCAAGGCGGCGCGCGATGAACTGACGGGTTCCACCATCACCATCACCAGCCTGGGTCCCCTGGGCGGTATCGTGTCCACGCCAGTCATCAATCACCCCGAAGTCGCCATCGTCGGCGTCAACCGGGTGGTCGAGCGGCCCGTCTTCCAGGAGGGCCGGGTCGTGGCACGCAAGCTCATGAACCTGTCCTCGTCTTTTGATCATCGCGTGGTCGACGGCATGCATGCCGCCGAGTTCATCCAGTGCATCCGGCGTTATCTGGAATGCCCGGCGCTCTTGTTCGTGGAGTAAGCATGTCCAATCTCATCAATACGACCTTGCTGATCATCGGCGGCGGCCCGGGCGGCTACGTCGCCGCCATCCGTGCCGGGCAGCTGGGTATTCCCACCGTGCTGGTCGAAGGCGGCGTGCTGGGCGGCACTTGCCTGAACATCGGCTGCATTCCGTCCAAGGCCCTCATCCATGTTGCCGAGCAATTCCACGCCCTGCAGGGCTACGCCGGCGATTCGCCCCTGGGAATCCGGGCCCAGGCGCCGGAACTCGACCTGGACCGCAGCATCGCCTGGAAGGATGCGATCGTCAAAAAACTGACCACCGGGATCGGATCGCTGTTGAAAAAGCACAAGGTCACGGTGGTCCAGGGCTGGGCCCACATCATCGACGGCAAGACTGTCGACGTGGACCCGGTGGTCAAGGGCAAGGCCGGGGCCCCCCAGCGCATCCGCTGCGAACACCTGCTGCTGGCGACGGGGTCGGAACCCGTCGCCTTGCCCTTCATGCCGTTTGGCGGCCCGGTGATCTCCTCCACCGAGGCGCTGTCCCCCAGGACGCTGCCCAAATCCCTGGCGATCGTGGGGGCCGGCTACATCGGTCTGGAACTCGGCACGGTTTACCGCAAGCTGGGCGTGAAGGTCGACGTGATCGAGGCGCAGGACCGTATCCTGCCGGCCTACGATGCCGACCTGGTCAAGCCGGTCCATGCCGCGCTGAAGTCCCTGGGTATGGGTCTGCATCTGCAGACCCAGGTGCTGGGCTTGTCCGATGACGGCAAGGGTCTGCGCATCCAGTCACCCAAGGCCGAAGAACGTATCCTGGCCGCCCAGTCGATCCTGGTGGCTGTCGGGCGCCGCCCGCGCAGCCGGGGCTTCGGGCTCAGTTCCCTGATGCTGGACATGGACGGGTTGGCGGTACGGGTGGATGAACATTGCCGCACCTCGATGAACGGGGTCTGGGCCATCGGCGACCTGACCGGTGAGCCAATGCTGGCCCATCGGGCCATGGCGCAGGGCGAATGCGTGGCCGAGCAGATCGCCGGGCATACCCGGCAATTCGTGCCGGCTGCGATTCCCGCCGTGTGCTTCACCGATCCGGAAATCGTCACGGCAGGCCTGTCGCCTCAGCAGGCCGCCACTGCGGGTCTCGACGCGATCGAGGGTGTTTTTCCGCTGGCTGCCAATGGCCGCGCCATGACGCTCGAATCCACCGACGGCTTCGTGCGGGTCGTTGCCCGCCGCGACAATCACTTGATCCTGGGTTGGCAGGCGGTGGGGCGCGGCGTATCCGAATTCTCTGCAGCCTTCGGTCAGTCCATCGAACTCGGCGCGCGCCTGGAAGACGTCGGCCATACGATTCATGCCCATCCGACGCAGGGCGAGGCGATCCAGGAGGCCGCACTGCGCGCGCTGGGGCAGGCACTGCATATCTGAGGTCCGGCCGCCGGGGCGGCGCTTACAATGAAGCAAACCTCAACGAGGAGCTTCAATGTCTGCCGCTGTCCCTCCTTTGGCCCATCCGGACCTGCAGCCCCGCCTGGATTTCGTCACCTGCGCCAGCCCCGCCGGCCTGCACCGCATGGCCTATTGGGAATGGGGTGACGCCGACAATGATCGTGTCCTGCTGTGCGTCCACGGACTGACCCGTACCGGGCGCGACTTCGACCTGCTTGCGCAGGCATTGCGTGACGATTATCGCGTAGTCTGCCCGGATGTCGTGGGGCGTGGCCGGTCCGACTGGCTCGCCGACCCTGCGGCCTACGTCGTCCCACAGTACGTCGCGGACATGGTGACGCTGATTGCGCGTCTGCGGCCCACCCGTCTGGACTGGGTCGGAACCTCGATGGGCGGACTGATCGGGCTGGCGCTGGCGGGCATGGCCACCGCATCGCCCGCGCTGCGGCCCGACCGGGGATCCTGGGGGTTGGGGGTGGCGGCCGACGTCCCCCTGGGTCGCATGGTGTTCAATGACGTTGGGCCGGCACTGGATCTGGATGGCCTGTCGCGGATTGGCGAGTATGTCGGCCAGGATGCGCGGTTCGACAGTTTTACACAGGCGGTGGACTATGTACGGACCACATCCCCCGGTTTCGGGCCGCACGATGCGGCGGGCTGGGTGGCGCTGACCGAGCACGTCTTTCACGAACACGACGGCCAGTGGGTCAAACATTACGATCTGCGCATGGCGCAACCCTTCTCCCTGCAGACCCCCGAGGCGATGGCGGCAGGAGAGGCTCTTTTATGGAGAGCCTGGGATCATCTGCCGGTACCCTCCCTGATCCTGCGGGGGGCGCAGTCCGACATCCTGTCGGCGGATACTGCGCAGCAGATGGTCACCCGTAACGCGAATGCCCGTTGCGTCGAGTTTCTGGGGGTGGGGCATGCCCCGACCTTGCGTTCCAACGACCAGATCCAGACGATTCGGCAGTTTTTGCTGGCTGATTCATGTTGAATATCGACTTGCACAGCCATTCCAATCAGTCCGATGGCGTCCTGCCGCCGACGGACGTCGCCGTGCGTGCCCATGCCAATGGTGTGGACTGGTGGGCGCTGTCCGACCACGATGAAACCAGCGGGCTGGCGGAAGCATCCGAGGCCGCCCGCGACCTGGGCCTGGGCTTCATTCCGGGGGTCGAGATTTCCGTCACCTTCTGCGACAAGACCGTGCATGTCCTGGGGTTGAACATCGATCCCGGGCAGCCTGAATTGAGTGCCGGGTTGGCCGGAATCCGCCACAGCCGTTTCGAACGGGCGCGGAAACTGGCCGACTTGTTGTCCGGATGCGGCATCGACGGCGCGTTCGAGGGGGCGATGCGCCATGTGGACAATCCGGATCTGATCGGGCGTGTGCACTTTGCCCGGTTCCTGCTGGAGCAGGGCCACTGCAAGTCGCTGCAGCAGGCTTTCGACCGTTACCTGGGCGATGGCAAGCGTGCGTTCGTGCCGGTCCGGTGGGCGAGCCTGGAACAGGCGGTCGGCTGGATCCTGGCGGCGGGTGGCAAGGCTGTGATCGCCCATCCGGGCCGCTACCGGTATACGCCGCAACAGCAGGATGCGCTGTTCGGGACCTTCAAGTCCCTGGGCGGGTGCGGCATCGAGGTGGTGACCGGCAGCCACACCCCGGCGCAGTCTGTGCACTACACACAGGTGGCCCTCACCTACGGCTTCGAAGCCTCCCGCGGGTCCGATTTCCATGCGCCTGGCGCGGGTCGTGCCGATCTGGGCGGCATGCCCGATCTGTCCGATCGTCTGGTGCCGGTCTGGCGGGACTGGATCTAGTTTCCCGTCAGGTCACCGGCTATCGTTCCTGTGATACGGTACAGGGTTCTCTGGAGTCAATCATGAACAAAGCCTTCGTCAAGGAATCCGATGGGGACGAGGACGACGATCCGCCGGAATCCCGTGCTTTGCCGGCGGGAACGAAGAACTACATGACCACGACCGGGTACCGGGCCTTGAATGACGAACTCATGCAGCTGATGAACGTCGAGCGCCCGGAGGTCGTGCAGACGGTCTCCTGGGCGGCGTCGAACGGCGACCGTTCGGAAAATGGCGATTACATCTACGGCAAGAAACGCCTGCGGGAGATCGATCGCCGCATCCGCTTTCTGACGCGCCGCCTGGAATCCGCCGAAGTGGTCGATCCCGCCCAGCAGCCCAACCGCGACCAGGTGTTCTTCGGGGCGACCGTGCGGTATTGCGACAGCCAGGGACGGGAATCCACCGTCACCATCGTCGGGGTGGACGAAGCCGAACCTCTGCTCGGGCGCATCAGCTGGGTGTCGCCTGTCGCGCGCGCCCTGATCAAGTCTCGCGAGGGTGACACGGTAACCCTGCGCACGCCCGCAGGGATCGAGGAACTGGACATTCTGGACATTCGATATCCAGACCGCTGAGTGCCTGTTTGCCTGCGGCCCGCTGGATATCCGGGTTTCTGGCATGGCGGCGATCCGATCCCGGTAAAATGAAAGTTTCTTCCTTCTGTCCGTTCTTGGGTTCTCTGTCGTGACCACCGTACTGATCATTCCCGGCTCCGCCGCCTTGTCCGATTTTCGCCAGGAACGCCTGCTGCGCACCCTGAACGACCGGGGCCTGCCGGTGGCCTCGATCGCAGCCGAATCGTGCTATTTCGTAGGGCTGAACGGGCCGCTGTCCGCGCCGGACCGCGACCGTCTGGAATCCCTGCTGGATGATGGCCGCCGCCGGCCGGCCCAGTCCGCCGATCGGCACGCCATCCAGTTGCTGGTGGTCCCGCGCCTGGGCACGCTGTCCCCCTGGGCCAGCAAGGCCACCGACATCGCGCGGCACTGTGGCTTGCCGCAGGTGCATCGCATCGAACGCGGGGTGCGGTACACGGTTGTTCCGGAACGTCGCCTGCTCGGCACTCAAAAGCTGGACGAAACCCAGGTGCGGGCGGTAGCCGCGTGCCTGCATGACCGCATGACGGAAACCGTGGTGACCCCGGATTTCGACGGGCGGGCGCTGTTCGCCCCGGTGTCGGGGCAGCCCGTGCGGACGGTCCCTGTGATGGAACAGGGCCGCGCCGCACTGGAATCCAGCAATGCCAGCCTGGGGCTGGCCCTGTCGGCCGACGAGATCGATTACCTGCTGCGCGCCTACCGCGACCTGGGCCGCGACCCCACGGACGTCGAACTGATGATGTTCGCGCAGGCCAACAGCGAGCACTGCCGCCACAAGATCTTCAACGCCCACTGGACGCTGGACGACCAGGCCCAGCCCCTGACGCTGTTCGACCTGATCCGGGAAACGCATGCCGCGCAGCCCGAAGGCACCATCGTGGCCTACTCGGACAACGCGGCGATCATGGCGGGCGGCCCCGCCTCGGTCTTTCACGCCGGGGACGAGGACGATACCGTGTATCGCCGCCACGACATCGTGGCCCACACCCTGATGAAGGTCGAGACCCATAACCACCCGACGGCGATCGCACCGTTCCCGGGGGCGGCCACCGGGGCGGGCGGTGAGATCCGCGACGAGGGCGCCACGGGCCGGGGTTCCAAGCCCAAGGCAGGCCTGACAGGGTTCACTGTATCCAGTTTGCGGGTGGATGGTGCCATCGAGCCCTGGGAAGACGCGGGGTTCGCGCCGGACCGCATTGCCACGCCCCTGGATATCATGATTGAAGGTCCCATCGGCGGCGCTGCATTCAACAACGAATTCGGCCGGCCGAACCTGCTGGGTTACTTCCGCAGTTTCGAACAGGACGTGGACGGCGTGCGCTGGGGCTACCACAAGCCCATCATGCTGGCGGGCGGCCTGGGCCAGATCGATGCCCGCCTGACGCACAAAGATCCTATCCCCCCCGGAGCCCTGCTGGTGCAGCTGGGCGGGCCCGGGATGCGCATCGGCATGGGCGGCGGCGCGGCTTCCAGCATGGGCGCGGGCACCAATCAGGCCGAACTCGATTTCGATTCGGTGCAGCGCGGCAACCCCGAGATGCAGCGTCGCGCCCAAGAGGTCATCGACCGCTGCTGGCAGCAAGGCGCATCCAACCCCATTCTGGCGATCCACGACGTGGGCGCGGGTGGCCTGTCCAATGCCTTCCCCGAACTGGTCAACGATGCCGGACGGGGGGCGGAATTCGAACTGCGGCGTGTGCCCCTGGAAGAATCCGGCCTGTCTCCCGCCGAGATCTGGAGCAACGAATCCCAGGAACGCTACGTGTTGGCCATCCTGCCGGCTGATCTGGATCGCTTCGCACGGATTGCCGATCGCGAGCGCTGTCCCTATGCGGTCGTCGGCATCGCCACCGAAGAACGTCGCCTGCGCGTGACGCTGGGCGAGGGCCTGCCCGGCCTGGACAGGCCGGCCGGCGAGCTGCCCGCCACCCAGTTGCGGCCCGTGGACGTCCCGGTGGACGTGATCCTGGGCAAGCCGCCACGCATGCGGCGCAGCGCGCGGCGCGCCCCCGTCGTGGGCACTCACCTGGACCTGGCCGACGTCGAACTACCGGATGCCATCGAGCGCGTCCTGCGCCACCCCACGGTCGCCAGCAAATCGTTCCTGATCACCATTGGCGACCGGACCGTGGGCGGGCTGACCGCTCGCGATCAGATGGTCGGCCCCTGGCAGGTTCCAGTGGCCGATTGCGCGGTGACCCTGCGCGACTACGAAGGCGTGGCCGGCGAGGCCATGGCGATGGGCGAACGCAGTCCCCTGGCTATCCTGAATCCGGCCGCGTCGGGCCGCATGGCGGTGACCGAGGCATTAACCAATCTGGTCGCCGCCGACGTCGCCCGCATGGAAGACATCAAACTCTCCGCGAACTGGATGGCCGCCTGCGGCGCGCCGGGCCAGGATGCGGCGCTCTACGACACCGTGTCCGCCGTCAGCGACTGGTGCCAGACCCTGGGCCTGTCCATTCCGGTCGGCAAGGACTCTCTGTCCATGCGCACCGCCTGGCAGGATGCCGGCGGCGATCATCAGGTGGTGTCCCCCGTGTCGCTGGTGGTGACGGCCTTCGCCCCGGTGGCCGACGTGCGCGCCACGGTCACCCCGCAATTGCGGGCGGACGCCGGGGATTCGGTCCTGCTGCTCATCGACCTGGGCGAGGGGCGCCAACGTCTGGGCGGCTCGGTGCTGGGCCAGGTCTATGGCGGGATCGGGACCGAAACCCCGGACGTGCAGGACGGCAATCTGCTGCGTACCGCGTTTCTGGTGTTGCGCAAACTGGTGGCGCGGGGTTGGGTGCTGGCCTGCCACGACCGCTCCGATGGCGGCCTGTTGGCGGCAGCGGCCGAGATGGCATTCGCCGGCCGTGTGGGTGCGTCCCTCAACCTGGATATGCTGACGATCGACCCGCATACGGCCGATGCGGGCGACTACAAGATCCGCAACGATCAGGTGGCGGTCCTGAATCACGAGCACAACCTGGCGGCGCTGTTCAACGAGGAAGCCGGCTGGCTGCTGCAGGTGCCGCGCGCGCATCGCGACGAGATCCTGCGGTTCCTGCGACAGGAGGGCCTGTCCGCGATCACGCAGGTGGTCGGCATGCTCAATGCCAAGCGGGAATTGCAGGTCTTCCGGGACGGGACGATGCTGTACCATCGCCCGCTGTCCGAACTGGGCCGCATCTGGAGCGAGACCACGCGCCGCATCATGGCGCGTCGCGATCACCCAGATTGCGCCCAGGCCGAACACGACACCTGGCTGGATGTGGACGACCCGGGCCTGACACCCCGCGTGGCCTTCGATCCCCAGGAAGACGTCGCGGCACCCTACATCGCAACGGGTGCGCGTCCGCAGGTCGCCATCCTGCGCGAGCAGGGTTGCAACAGTCAGGTCGAGATGGCCTGGGCCTTCGACGTGGCGGGTTTCCAGTCGGTGGACGTGCACATGACCGATCTGCTGACCGGCCGCATCCGCCTGGACGGGATGCAGGGCCTGGTGGCCGTGGGCGGCTTCAGCTACGGAGACGTGCTGGGCGCCGGTGAAGGCTGGGCGCGCACGATCCGCTTCAATGCCGGTCTGGCGGACCATTTCGGCGCGTTCTTCGCGCGACCGGACGTGTTCGCGCTGGGCGTATGCAATGGCTGCCAGATGATGGCGGCGCTGGCCGACATGATTCCAGGTGCCCAGGACTGGCCGCGTTTCACGCGCAATGTCTCGGAAAAATACGAGGCTCGCCTGTCGCTGGTGGAAATCCTGGATTCGCCGTCGCTCTTCTTTGCCGGCATGGCCGGTGCCCAGGTACCCATCGCGGTGGCTCATGGCGAGGGCTTCGCGAACTTCAGCCAGCAGGGGCGCGCCGACCGGGTGCTGGCTGCCGCTGCCTTCGTGGACAATCGGGGCGCGCGCACGGAAACGTATCCGGCCAATCCCAACGGCAGTCCGGCGGGCCTGACGGCGGTCACGACAGCCGATGGCCGCTTCACGGTCATGATGCCGCACCCGGAACGCGTCACGCGCAACGTCGCCATGTCCTGGCGTCCGGCCCGCTGGGGTGCGGCCGACCAGGGGGGCGAAGACACTGCGCACGGCGGCTACACCCCCTGGATGCGGATGTTCCGCAACGCCCGGGTGTCGCTCGGCTGACGCGGGCGGATCAGGTCATTGGGGCGCCGATGGCGCCGTCGCGGATCTTTCGGTTCCGGATGGGCCCAGAAAATCCCGGGCGAAGTCATCGACGGCAATCACCCGGTCACGCAGGGCATTGCGGGCGCGGATGCGTTCATATTCGTCGTCCGTCAGTCCGCCTGCCGCGTGAACGGCCTCGGCGATGTCGCGCACATTGGTACGCGGGTCGCCGTCGGGCAGCCGGCCTGATTTTTCGAATTCGCGGATGCGCGCGTCCAGTGCCCCCGTTTCAAGCGTTGCCCGCAGGGCGGCTTCGATGGCGCCGAGCGGTTCTTCCAGGGCGGTCGGCACATGGACGATCCCCGTCAGACGGTCCCGCGCCTCGCCGGGGCTGCAGAGCACCTGTGCGACGGCACCCGACAGCTTGTCGGAAGGTGCCTGAAAGCTGCGGCCCCAGGGAAACAGCAGCACGCGCAGGGTGACGGCCACGACGCGGTTGGGAAAGTTTGCCAGCACCCCGCTGACGGCATCCTGGGCGCGGCAGAAGGCATCCTGGATCGCCCAGTGCGCCAGCGGGGCATCGGCCGCTTGCCGGCCTTCGTCCTCGTAGCGCTTGAGTGTGGCGGAAATCAGATAGAGCTGCGACAGGATGTCGCCAAGCCGGGCTGACAGGGATTCGCGGCGCTTGAGCGAGCTGCCCAGCATCAGCATGGACGTGTCCGCCAGAGTGGCGAATGCCACGGAGAAGCGGCTCAGCTGCCGGTAGTAGCACGCCATCTCCGGGGCTACGGCGGTGTCCGGTCGGGCCAGCATCGCGCCCGTCCAGCCATGCAGGGTGGCGCACAGTGCGCTGCGGATCGTGTGCCGTGCGTGTCCCCAGAAGGCGCGGTCAAAATCCGCCAGCCCTTGTGCCGGATCGTCGGCCTGCGCCGCCTGCATCTCTGCTTGCGCATAGGGGTGGCAGCGGATGGCCCCCTGGCCGAAGATCATCAGGCTGCGCGTCAGGATGTTGGCGCCTTCGACGGTAATGCCCACTGGCACCTGCTGGTAGGCGCGCCCCAGGAAGTTTTGCGGGCCAAGGATAATGCCTTTGCCGCCGATGATGTCCATGCCGTCGTTGACCACGGCGCGGCCGCGCTCGGTGACGTGATATTTTGCAATGGCGGAGATCACGGCGGGCCGCTCGCCCAGATCCACAGCCCCGGCCGTCATGGTGCGCACGGCATCCATCAGATAGGTGTTGGCGCCGATGCGGGCCAGGGGCTCGATGACGCCTTCGAAGCGGTGGATGGGCGTATGAAACTGATCGCGGATCACACTGTAGGCACCCACGGACCGGGCCGTCAGCTGCGCCATGCCGGCGTAGGACGAGGGCAGGGAAATCGAGCGGCCCGCCGCCAGGCATTCCATCAGCATGCGCCAGCCTTGGCCGGCACGCTCGGGCCCGCCGATGATGAAATCCAGCGGCATGAAGACGTCATGGCCGCGCGTGGGGCCATTCATGAACATCGCATCCAGGGGGAAGTGCCGTCGGCCGATCTCGACGCCGGGATGATCACTGGGGACCAGCGCGCAGGTGATGCCGATGTCGGATACCGGACCCAGCAGGCCGTCCGGGTCGTACAGGCGAAAGGCCAGCCCCAGCACCGTGCAGACCGGGCCCAGGGTGATGTAGCGCTTGTCCCAGGTGACCCGCATGCCCAGGATATCCTCGCCTTGCCAGGTGCCCTTGCAGACGATGCCGTGGTCGGGGATGGCGGCCGCATCCGAGCCCGCCCAGGGGCTGGTCAGCCCGAAGGCGGGAATCTCTTCGCCGCGTGCCAGACGCGGCAGGTAGTAGGCCTTCTGTGGCTCCGTCCCATAGTGCAATAGCAGTTCGGCCGGTCCCAGAGAATTCGGGACCATGACGGTCGCTGAAAGCGCCGAATTGCGCGAGGCGAGCCGGGCTACGACAGCGGAATGCGCAATCGCGGAAAAACCGAGCCCACCGTATTTTTCCGGAATGATCATGCCGAAGAACCGGTGCGTGCGGATGTAATCCCAGGCTTCGGGCGGCAGGTCCAGATCCTGGCGCGTCACCCGCCAGTCATGGACCATCGCGCAGAGTGTTTCGACCTCATGGTCCAGGAATGACTGTTCAGGCTCCGTCAGGTGCGGAGCGGGGATGGCGTGCAGCGCCCGGGCGCTGGGCCGACCGGAGAACAGTGCGCCGTCCCACCAGACCGTGCCGGCTTCCAGTGCCTCGCGCTCCGTGTCCGACATGCGGGGGAGGATGCGGCGGAATAAGGCATAGATCGGGCGGCTCAGGGTTTTCATCCGCCAGTCCCGGTTCATCAGGACAAAGACCAATGCAATCAGGACGAGAACGATCAGAATCAGCACAGCGGTCATGGGGCGACTCCTGGTGCGGGTTTTTGTGTTCAGCCACTGATTGCATGATAGCGTGCCGCGCCCGCCGGTTCAGGCCGGGAAGATCCATACGGCTTCGGGCGGCAACGCCAGATAGCACGGATCCGGTGTGCGCTCGTGCCGTCCGTAGGCGCGCAGGGTGAGGGCTTCGGGGTCGTGCGCGCCGGCGTGGCGGAACAGGTATTCCCATTTGTCGCCCAAGTACATGCTGGCCGATACCGGCATGCGGATGCTGTTGGGGGCGGGCTCCTGGCTCAGTCGAACCTGTTCCAGGCGGACGATGGCGATGGCGTCCTGGCCGCTGGCCAGTGGCCCCTTGGCGATCCCGCGAATCGACCAGTTTCCCCCCTGAAGCGTCGCCTGTTCCGCGTCGATCTCGGCGACCTTGCCGCGCAGGCTGTTGTTGCTGCCCATGAATTCCGCACAGAATCGGGTCTGCGGGAACGCATACATTTCCTGCGGCGTGCCCTGCTGTTCGATCCGGCCTTCGTGCAACAACAGGATGCGGTCGGAAATCGCCATGGCCTCGGCCTGATCATGGGTGACCAGGATGGCCGACAGTCCCAGGCGCAGAATCAGTTCGCGCAGAAAGGCGCGGGCTTCCTCGCGCAGCTTGGCGTCCAGGTTGGACAGCGGTTCGTCGAGCAGCAACACGGGCGGGTTGTAGACCAGCGCCCGGCCAATGGCGACGCGCTGTTGCTGTCCGCCCGACAGTTCGTTGGGATAACGCTGCCCCAGCTTGCCCATGCCCAGCTGATCCAGGATTTCCTGGACACGGGCCTGCTGTTCCGACGCCTTGACCTTGCGCAGCTTCAGCGGGTAGGCGATGTTTTCCGCCACGGTCTTGTGGGGCCAGAGCGCGTAGGACTGGAACACGATACCCAGATCGCGCTGTTCGGCCGGCAGTTCGGTGCGGGTGGCACCGTCGAAGAGCACCCGGTCGTTCATCGTGATGCGGCCCTGGGTGGCTTGTTCCAGCCCGGCGATGGCGCGCAGCAGCGTGGTCTTGCCGCTGCCCGACGAGCCCAGCAACGCGACGACTTCGCCACGCTGAAGCTGCAGAGAGACACCCCTGAGAACCGGGTTGGTGCCGTAATTCAGATATAGGTCCTGGACAGTGAGTTCAATCATGTAACTTGACTCCAAAACGCAGGGCAACGCCCATGCCGATGACGACCAGCAAAATATTGATGAAGGACAGCGCTGCCACGATGTCGATGGCGCCGGTGGCCCAGAGCGAGACCAGCATCGATCCGATGGTTTCGGTGCCGGGGGTGAGCAGATAGACGCCGGTCGAGTATTCCCGCTCGAAGATCAGGAACATCAGCAGCCACGACCCGATCAGACCGTAGCGGGCCAGGGGGACCGTGACGTGGCGCGTGACCTGGGACGGCCGGGCGCCCGTGCTGCGCGCGGCCTCCTCCAGTTCGGGGGATACCTGCAGCAACGTGGATGAGATCAGGCGCAGTCCGTAGGCCATCCAGACCACCGAATAGGCCAGCCAGACGCTGAAGATCGTGGACCGCAGGCTGCGCAAGGGCTCGACCGCGTGCGTCTGCAGCCAGGCCGCGCCCGGCAGAACGGATAACCAGCCGTCAGCCAGCGAATCCTTCAGCCACATGGGGATGAACAGGAAGATCCACAGGAATGCCAGGCCCGCGAGCAGCCCGGGGACGGCCCGCGGAATCAGCACGCTGTAGTCCAGAAAGCGGGTTGCATGGTCCGGTTTTCGGTGCATCGCCAGGGCGATTGCGGTGTAGCATCCGACCGCGAGCGCCCCGCCGATGACGCCGATCAGGATCGAATTCCAGACGGCCCGCATCAAGGTCGGCTGTTCCCAGATGGTCTGGAAAGCATGGACCGACAGCACGTCCCTGAGCGAAATGCCCACCCCCCAGTTGGTGACGAACGCGCGCAGCACCACGCCGGTGAGCGGTACGATGATGGCGACGAACAGCCACAGGCCCACGATCACCCCCGCGGTCAGACGCCATTTTCCCAGGGGCAGGACGCGCGGACGCGTGACCTTGCCCTTGACGGTCGCATAGCGGCTGGCGCTGCTGAGCAAATGCCGCTGTAGCGTCACCAGCGGGATCGTGAAGGCGATCAGCACCATGGCCACCGCCGCCATCAGGTGGTAGGACGGCACACCGAGCTTGTTGGTCAGCTTGTACAGGTAGGTCGACAGGACCAGGTGGCCTTCGGGGTCCCCCAGCACCAGCATCAGGCCGAAGACCTCCAGCCCCAGGAAGAACAGCAGCACGGCCGCGTACGACAGGGCGGGGCGGACCATGGGCAGGCTGACGGCCGTCATGACCTGCAAGGGGGACGCTCCCGTGCTGCGGGCTGCCTCTTCAACGTCGGACCCCAGGCTGTGCAGGGCCGAGGAGATATACAGATAGGCGTAGGGCACGTGCGTCAGTCCGGCGATGACGATGATGGCCGGCAGGGAATAGATGTTCCAGGGCACGAACCCCAGCAGGTTCTGGGTCCAGGTGGAAAAAAATCCGACCGGGCCGGCGGCTACGACATAACCGAAACCCAGCACCATGGGCGAGACGAAGACCGGCACCAGGATCAGGGGCTGAATCCAGCGTCGTCCCGGCAGATCGGTGCGCGAAACGAGAAACGCCAGGATCCCGCCCAGCGGCACCGCGATGGCGACCAGCCCGAAGGCCAGCAGGAAGCCATTGATCAGTGCCTCGTAAAAATCGGGGTCGGCGAAGATGAACCGGAACGCATCCAGCCCGATGTGCTTGTCGGGCAGGAAGAAGGGTTCCGACAGAAAGCTCTGGACGATGATGAATGACAGCGGCAGGTAGATCGCCAGCGCGGTCAGCGTCACGACCAGGCCGCGGGGCAGCGACTGCTGCCGAAGGCGTAGGAATGACATGGGGGATACTCGGTGGACCGTTGGAGATGCCGGCCCCGGCAGGCGGCGGGAATCGGGGCCGGACGAAGGGCGCGGCGCTTACTTGCCGGCGTCCTTGCGCCACATCTTGATGAATGCCAGGCGCTTGCCCTGATCCAGATAGTCCAGCAGCGATTCATCGACCGGGATGGGCTTGAGCGCGCTGCCCAGCTTCTTGGTCATGCCGTCGACGTCGTTGTCGCCGTCGATATCGGTGCGCACCGAGGCCAGGTTGGCCTGATTGGCCAGCACGTTCTGTCCTCGCTGGGACAGCAGGTAGTCCATCCAGAGCTTGGCCGCGTTCGGGTGCTGGGCGCCTTTGCTGATGAAGGCCACGCGCGACAGTATCAGTGTGTAGTCGGTCGGATACGACACCCCCAGACTGGGGTCCGACTTGGCGCGGGTTTCAGCATAAGATCCGAGGATGTTGTAGCCCAGCAGGTTTTCACCGGAGGAGACGCGCTCCATCATGGTGCCGGTCGAGGACTGCACGACCAGGCCGGCTTTGCTGGAATCCTTCAGGAAGCTCTGGTAATTCGGGTCGTTGCGCTGATCCTGGACGGCCAGCATGAAGCCGACGGCGGATTTCTCGACGTCGTAGGTGGTGACCTTGCTCTTGAACCGGGCAGTGTCGCCAGCCACCAGTTTGGCGAATGCCGCGTGGGTGGTGGGCACCTCATCCGCCTTGACCAGTCGCTTGTTGTAGATGAAGACGGCCGGTTCGAAGGTCGTGCCGTACGCTTTCTTTTCCCAGACCGACCAAGCCGGCAGGTGGGAGAGTTCGACCGAGGGATAGGCCATGGCGTAACTCTTGGCCAGCTTCATGGTGGCATCCATGGCCGAGCTCCAGACCACGTCGCCGCTGTTGCTGCCCGAGGCCTGCTCGCTGAGATAGCGGCTGTAGAGCTCGGTGCTGTTCATGTCGTTGTATTCGACCTTGATGCCGGGGTAGAGCTTTTCGAAATCCTGGATGACCGGGTTCGCGGCTTTGGTGTCGGTGGTCGAATAGACAATGACCTTGCCTTCCTTGGCGGCGGCGGACACCAGGGGCTGGTATCCGGCCGGGTAGCCTTGCGGCGCGGTCTGCGCGCCGGCTGTCGCGGCGAGTGCGCCCGACAGGATGGCGGCGCACAGAACGGTTCGGGTGACGGGATGGCGCATGGACGAGTCTCCTTCTCTGTTGTTATCGGGAGCCGGTTTCCGACCGGCTTTGGAGATCATCTTAGGGGCCGGACCTGTCAGCGTCCTGTCGTGGTGTTGGAAGGTGCCACCGCATCGGACGGGTTCGGCGTGTCGGTGACCAGGCGCCGCCAGTTCCGCAGGAAGCGTTCATGGCGCTGCTGATCCAGCCCGACCAGCAGCGAAGGATTCAACGCGATGGGTTGGACGATGCTGGACGCATGCGCCAGCCCGTCGATGGCAACGGGGGCGGCGTCGTCGGCGTCTGTCCTTAGGTCAGGGAGCGCGCCCAGGCCACCGGGGCCGTCGATCACCGCCTGGCCTTGTGCCGACAGCAGCCAGTCGATGAATTCGCCCGCCAGCGCCGGCTGCCGGGTCTGGCGCAAGATCAGCGCGGTGCGCGTCAGGACCAATTGGTAATCATCCGGGACGACGATGCCCAGCTTGGTGTACCGCCCCCGGTAGGCGCGCACATACGAGCCCAGCACGTTGTAGCCCAGGTCCAGTTCGCCCGCCTCGATACGGTCCAGGATATCGCGCGTGTCCGCCACCAGCCGCACGCCGACGCGGCCCAGAGCGTTAGCCAGCCCCCAGAAGTTGGACGAGATCATCTCATCCTGGGTGACCAGCAGGTGACCAACGCTGCTGATGGCGATGTCGTAGGTGCCGATGCGCGCGTGGGGGCCTTGCCGCTCCAGGGTGCGCAGCAGTTCGCTACGGGAATGGGGCGCGGTTTTTGCGGTGTAGCGGTCGGTGTTGTAGACCATCACCACCGGCTCGAAGGTGAAGCCGAAGACCTCGGAGCGCCAGATCGCCCAGGGCGGCAGGCGCCGGGTCAGGGGCGATTCATGGCGCAGCGCGTAGCCGTCGTTGGCCAGGCGCAGTTGCAGGTCTTCGGCGGAACTGATCAGGACGTCGGTCGGCGGCAGGCTTGCGGCCACTGTCCGTTCGTACAGCTGGCGGCTGCCTAGTTCGTGATAGACCAGGGCGATGCCCGGGTGCGTCCGCTGGAAGGCGCGGGCCAGTGTGTCGAAGACGGGCGTGTCGGTCGGGCCGGCCACGGTCAGGGTCGCGGTTTCGTGCTGTGCGGCCGGGTAGCGTGTGGTCAGGATCTGTGCGTCCGCCGGGCTCGGCGCCGCGATCAGCCCCAGGATGCAGGCCGCCGCGATGCAGAGGCTGGCCAGTGACCCGGGCAGGGTGCGCCCGGCTGGGCCGAGGGGCAGGGTGACGCAGGCCAGCAGGCCGCCCCCAGGGCGATTGCGCAGCGTCAGGGCGCCCCCGTGGCTTTGCACGACCGACTGGACGATGGCCAGGCCCAGTCCCGACCCTGGCGTGGACTGCGCCGCCGCGCCGCGCACGAAGCGCTTGAGGACCTGCTCTTTTTCCGCGTTGGGGATGCCAGGTCCCCGGTCCGCGACCTGCAGGACCAGGCGCCGGTCGGGGGCCGGATTGATGTTGACTTCGACCGGGCTGTCCGGCGCATGCCGCAGGGCATTGTCGATCAGGTTGAGCATCATTTCCCGCAGGGCGACCCGATCGCCGACGATACGCGCATCCTTCAGTCCGGGCGAGAGCGAGATCCGCAGCCGCGCCGCGTCCTCCGGGCGGATCCGTTGCCGGACCTCGTCCAGCACGTCCAGCAGTTCCACGAGGTCGTTGCCCCGGACGCCCAGCCGGTGGGTGATCGTGGCGTCCATCATCAGCTGGTTGACCAGCAGGCTGGCGCGAGTCGCGTTGTTCAAAATGCGCTCCAGCCGCTCGCGCAGCCGTTTCGGGTCGTCCTCATCCAGAGCGACTTCCGCCTGGGCCCGCAGCGACGCCAGGGGCGTGCGCACCTGATGGGCGGCGTCGGCGACCAGATTGTGCAGCATGTCGAGCATCGCCTGCAGCCGCTGCATGAAGCCGTTCAGGGCTTCCACCAACCGGGTGACTTCACGCGGCGCGGGACTGCTCAGCGGTTCCATGTCCTCGGGCTGACGATGCCGCAGTTCGCGTTCCAGACCCCGCAGCGGCCGGAAGGCGCGCGTAATGCCGAACCACAGCAGCACCAGGGCGACCGCCGCCATGATGGGTAGTGGGGTCGCGCCGCGCTGCAGGATCTCGGCGGCCAGTGCGTCGCGGGCATCGCGGGTTTCCGCCACGCGGATCGTGATCCAGTGCGTCTGGCGGTTGAAGCTGATCAGCCGCCCCAGAGTCGCGATCCGCAGTGCGTCGCCGTGGTAGGTATGATCGGCGAAGGTCGGGTTGGCGGATGTGGCCAGCGGCATGCCGCCATCCAGGTCGTCATAGCCCGTCACCAGCCGGCCCCCGGGATCCCGCACGCTGTAGAAGACCCGCTGCTGGCGCGACAGCATCGCCAGCGCGGCGTAGGGCAGCTCCACTGCGATCCGGTTGTCCTCCATGCTGATGGCGCCGGCGATCGACAATGCCGATGCCGCCAGCACGCGGTCGAAAGCCTGGTCCGACGCGCGCCGGGCATAATCCCGCAGGAAAACGAACAGGCCCAGGGATGAAGCCAGCAGGATGACGATCGCCGCGGCGAAGATGCGGTTGCGGATGGAAAAAGATCTAGCCGGCATCGCAATGCGCCTGATAGCCGGTGCCGCGCACCGTCACGATATGCACGGCGGATCCCGCGAGTTTCTTGCGCAACCGAGAGACCTGCAGCTCCAGGGCGTTCAGGGACACGTCCTCGTCCAGCGAGAACAGCTGATTCATCAGGCGTTCCTTGCCGACGGTCTGGCCCAGCCGCGACAGCAGGATCTCCAGCAGCCGGAATTCGCGCCGTCCCAGATCGATCGGCTGGCCCGCCAGCGTCGCGCAGCGGTTGGTGGTGTCCAGCGCCAGGTCGCCGTAATGGGCCAGGTTGGAACTATGGCCCGCCGCGCGGCGCAACAGGGCGCGCAGGCGGGCTTCGAGTTCGCGCAGGTCGAAGGGTTTGACCATGTAATCGTCAGCGCCCAGATCCAGCATCCCGACCTTGTCCTCGATCTCGGCGCGGGCGGTGATCACCAGCACCTGGGTGTCGCAGGCGCTGTCGCGCAGTTCGCGCAGAATCGTGAAGCCGTCCTTGCCTGGCAGCATGACGTCCAGCACGATGGCGTCCCAGCCGCCGCCGGCCACCCACCGGGACGCGGCCAGGCCGTCCCGCACCCATTCCACGCTGTGCCCGCTGACGCGCAGTTTGGTTTCGATCGCATCCCCCAGATCGGGGTTGTCTTCAATCAGCAATATCCGCAAGCCTGTCTCCCGCCCGCAGGCGTCATGTCACGCCCGGCGGTCGCTGCCGCCTGTTGTTTGAGCGTATAATCCTGCTTTGCCCGGAGTCTACCCAGTTTATGCGTCTGATCAAAAAAGCGCTCACCTTCGACGACGTCCTCCTGGTCCCAGCTTATTCCCAGGTTCTGCCGCGCGATGCGCGCCTCACCACGCAGCTTACCCGTGGCATTCAGCTGAACATCCCCCTCGTTTCCGCCGCCATGGACACCGTCACCGAGTCCGGCCTGGCCATCGCCATGGCCCAGGAAGGCGGCATCGGCATCGTCCATAAAAACCTCAGCGCCGACGAACAAGCGCGCGAGGTCGCGCGGGTAAAACGCCACGAATTCGGCATCGTCATCGATCCGGTCACTGTCACGCCCACGATGAAGGTGCGCGACGCCATCGAACTGCAGCGCCAGCACGGCATCTCCGGTCTGCCGGTGGTCGAGGGCGGCAAACTCGTCGGCATCGTCACCAACCGCGATCTGCGTTTCGAAGACCGCCTCGACATGTCCCTGCGCGAGGTCATGACGCCGCAGGACCGCCTGGTCACCCTGACGGAAGGCGCCACCCTGGAAGAAGCCCAGGCGCTGATGCACAAGCATCGCCTGGAACGTGTGCTGATCGTCAACGACAAATTCCAGCTGCGCGGCCTGGCCACCGTGAAGGACATCGTCAAGAACACCGAACACCCCCTGGCCAGCAAGGATGCCCAAGGGCAGCTGCGCGTGGGCGCGGCGGTCGGCGTAGGCGAAGGCACCGGTGAACGCGTGGAAAAGCTGGCGGCCGCCGGCGTGGACGTGATCGTCGTGGACACCGCGCACGGCCATTCGGCGGGCGTCATCGAACGTGTCCGCTGGGTCAAGAAACACTACCCCAACATCCAGGTCGTCGGCGGCAATATCGCGACCGCCGCCGCGGCGCGCGCGCTGGTCGAGGCCGGCGCCGACGCGGTCAAGGTCGGCATTGGCCCGGGTTCCATCTGCACGACCCGCATCGTGGCGGGCGTCGGGGTGCCGCAGATCACGGCGATCGCCGACGTGGCCCAGGCGCTGGAAGGCACTGGCGTGCCGCTGATCGCTGACGGCGGCATCCGTTATTCCGGCGACGTGGCCAAGGCCCTGGCCGCGGGCGCATCCACCTGCATGATGGGTGGCATGTTCGCGGGCACCGAAGAGGCCCCCGGCGAGGTCGTCCTGTTCCAGGGCCGGTCGTACAAGTCCTATCGTGGCATGGGCAGTCTGGGCGCGATGGCGGACGGCTCCGCCGACCGCTATTTCCAGGATCCCAGCAACAACGTCGACAAGCTGGTGCCCGAGGGCATCGAGGCGCGTGTCCCCTATAAGGGCAGCGTGATCGCCATCATCTACCAATTGGTGGGCGGTATTCGGGCTTCCATGGGCTACTGCGGTTGCGCCACGATTCCGGACCTGCACGCGCAGGCGGAATTCGTGGAAATCACGGCGGCGGGGGTGCGTGAGTCGCATGTCCACGACGTGCAGATCACCAAGGAAGCACCCAACTACCGGGCGGACTGACCACCCTGAAGGCGCGTCAGCATCACGGTCACGGCGTCTGGCGCGCTGATCATGGCATCGTGGCCGGTTGCCAGATCCATCCAGTCCCAGTGTTCTCCAAAGGTCTCGCGCGCCCAGGTATAGGACCCGGCCACAGCTGGGAACGGCGGTTGCGTGCAGCGTACGTAGGTGATGGGCAGACCATTGCCCAGCGGATGCCGCAGCCGCAGCGGCTCGCGATAACTACCGATGGGCTGGGGCGTCAGCCGTGCCTGGACGAAATCGATGTCGGCCTGATCCGTCAGGCCAAAACTGTCCGGGCGGGGTGGCGCAATGCCGCCTGTCGCCGCCGCGCCGTGTTCCAGCTTGGTCACGAGTTCGGGCGGTAATGTGTCGAAGGTCGACGTCCCGGGCGGCAGCAGGAAGGCGTCCAGGTAGACCAGCCTGGCGATCCGTTCAGGCAGCCGGTCCGCCGCACCCGAGATCACCAGCCCGCCGAAACTGTGGCCAACCAGGATGATGTCGTGCAGGCCTTCCCGGATCAGCATCCGGCAGAGATCCTGGATGAAGGTTTCCAGGTCGATGGATGCCGACAGTTCATGGCGGCGCTCGCCCAGACCGGGCAGGGTGGGGGTGTGGACATGATGTCCTGCCTGCCTGAGAGTGTCGGCGACGCGCGACCAGCACCAGCCGCCATGCCAGGCGCCATGAACCAGGACGTAGGTGTTGGAGTCTGGCATGACGATGTCCTTATGTTGACGAATTCGGGGTGTATGGTTCGCCAGGCTATGTCAGGCGAATGGTGATCAGCTTTCCTGTCGCGGGATCGGTGGCGTGTCTTGTCTGCCCTGCAGGCGCAAGATGGGCAGGGCCCCGGCCACCAGCCCCAGCGTGCCCATGACCAGTGCGAATTCCAGCGGTGCGCCGAACCACTGATGCGTCAGGCTGAAAAACAGCGGTCCGATCAGCTGTCCCAGGGCGAACGATGCCGTCATGGCGGCCATCTGGCGTTTTGCGCCCGCCGTGCCGACCGTGGCTTGGGCTTCCTGCAGCCCCACCATGGTGATCACCATGAACGTGCTGCCCACACACAACGCCGCGAACAGGATCGCCGCCAGGCTATGCCATAGCACGGGCGCCAGCACACCGATCGCCATCACGAGCTGGGCGCCCGCCCAGAGTTGCGGCCGGGTCAGGTGACGCGCGAGCCGACTGGCGACCAGTGTGGAGAGGGCGCCTGCCAGCCCGAAGACCGGCCAGGCCAGGCTGAACAGCCAGGGGTCGGGCACCAGCAGCCGCGCCTGGGCAGGCAGGAAGGTCGCCGGCAGAATGTAGCCAAAGCCATACACCCCGTAGCACAGGATCAGGCCCCAGTGCAGCAATGGGGTGGCGGGGTCACCCGCCTCGCGTGCTGGGGCAGTGTTTTCTGAACGCCGTGCGGCGGCGTTTGCCGGGATATCATTTATGGCGGTGCTGGACGCGGATCGCGTCAAGGCTGCCGTATCGGGGGTCGTCCGATGGTCGTTGTGCGTCGGCTGGGCTGGATGGTCCGGACGGATTCCGGTTGCGGCAATGGTAGTTTCGGTGGGCTGACGCCACAGCATGGACGCCCCCAGCAGCCCCAGCAGGGCGGCAGCCGCCAGCCACAGCCAGGCTTGCGAGGACGAGGTGCCCAGCACCGTCAGCCCCAGACAGGCCAGCCCGGCGAACATGATGCCGCAGCCCACACCGGCAAACACCACACCGCTGCGTCCGGCCTGTCCCGTGGCATTCAGGCGCGCGATGCACAGCGACGCTGTCCCGATCAGGACCCAGGCGCTAGCCATGCCCGCCAGCAGCCGCCACACCAGCCAGCCGGCCCAGTGCGTGTCCAACCCCATGGCGGCCGTCATCAGGACCACCAGCCACAGCCCCCGACGCAGCAGTTGCGCGGGGGACCAGCTCAGGTGCGTCACCATCAGGGCGCCCAGCAAATAGCCCAGATAATTGGCGCTGGCCAGCCACCCGCCCTGGGCCAGGCTCAGCCCCAGATCGGCCTGCATCATGGGCAGCACCGGCGTGAAGGCGAAGCGGCCGATGCCCATGGCCACGGCCAGGGACAGCAGGCCGGCCAGGGGCAGCGGAACGCGGGAAAAGCGGGATGGCATGGGTGCGTGTCTCCGTGGAAGCGTATCGGTGCATGGGTTACATTAACACCTTGAACAGCCCTCCCAGATTATCCACCATGCACCAGCGCATTCTCATCCTGGACTACGGTTCACAGGTCACCCAGCTCATTGCCCGGCGCGTTCGCGATGCCGGTGTCTATTGCGAGATCCACCCGGGCGACGTGGACGACGCGTTCATCCGCGACCAGCAAACGCAGGGCCTGAAAGGCATCATCCTGTCGGGCAGTCATGCCTCGGCCTATGCCGAGGAATCCCTGAAGGTGCCTGGCGCCGTGTTTCAAGTGGGCGTTCCCGTACTGGGTATCTGCTACGGCATGCAGTCCATGGCGCAGCAGCTGGGCGGCAAGGTCGAATTCTCCGACCACCGCGAATTCGGCTATGCGGAAGTGCGCGCCCACGGCCACACCCGTCTGCTGAACGGCCTGCAGGACTTCGAAACCCCCGAAGGCCACGGCATGCTGAAGGTCTGGATGAGCCACGGTGACCGCGTTACCGCGTTGCCGCCCGGCTTCAAACGCATGGCCTCCACGCCATCGTGCGACATCGCCGGCATGGCCGACGAAGACCGCGGCTTCTACGCGGTCCAGTTCCACCCGGAAGTCACGCATACCGTCCAGGGGCAGGCCATCCTGCAGCGCTTCGTCACGGAAATCTGCGGCTGCGCGCGCGACTGGAACATGCCCGACTACGTCACCGAAGCGGTCGCCCGTATCCGCGAGCAGGTCGGCACCGACGAGGTCATCCTGGGTCTGTCCGGGGGGGTCGATTCCTCGGTGGCTGCCGCCCTGATCCACAAGGCCATCGGCGACAAGCTGACCTGCGTTTTCGTGGATCACGGCCTGCTGCGGCTCAACGAGGCCAGGCAGGTCATGGACACCATGTCCCGCCACCTGGGTATCCGCGTGATCCACATCGACGCCAGCGAACAGTTCATGGGCGAACTGGCCGGTGTTTCCGATCCCGAAGCCAAGCGCAAGATCATCGGCCGCGAATTCGTCGAGGTTTTCCAGGCCGAATCCGCCAAGCTGAAGTCCGCCCGCTGGCTGGCCCAGGGCACCATCTATCCGGACGTAATCGAATCGGCCGCCTCGAAGACCGGCAAGGCGGTTGCCATCAAGTCCCACCACAATGTCGGCGGCCTGCCCGATACCCTGAACCTGAAGCTGCTGGAACCCCTGCGCGAACTCTTCAAGGACGAGGTCCGTCATCTGGGTCTGGCCCTGGGGCTGCCGCCGGAAATGGTTTTCCGCCATCCCTTCCCGGGCCCCGGCCTGGGCGTGCGCATCCTGGGCGAGGTCAAGCAGGAATACGCCGACTTGCTGCGCCGCGCCGATGATATTTTCATTACGGAACTGCGCAACACCATCGATCCCGAATCGGGCAAGTCCTGGTACGAACTGACCTCACAGGCCTTTGCGGTGTTCCTGCCCGTGAAGTCCGTGGGTGTGATGGGCGATGGTCGCACCTACGACTATGTCGTAGCGCTGCGCGCCGTGCAGACCAGCGACTTCATGACCGCCGACTGGGCAGAATTGCCGTACGCGCTGCTGAAGAAGGTGTCCTCGCGCATCATCAACGAAGTGCGCGGGATCAACCGGGTGACGTACGACGTGTCGAGCAAGCCGCCGGCTACGATCGAGTGGGAATAATTTCCCGTCTGGCAGGCCACGGCAATAACTGGCATCAGAACACTGGAGAGCCCCTGTTTTAGCGGCTCTCCATTTTTTTGTCTAGTTTCTGCTGGCAGTGTCTGGCACGCCCAAGCATGCGTTTCCAAGGGTATTTTTGCGGGTATCGAAGCTGGGCTATCATGGCCCGGCGATAAGTGCCATCCGTTGATGATTGACATCTGGATGGTATTGAAACTCGTAATACCGTTGAATATCAATTAGTTGTGAGTGAATTTCAGTTTGATCAAAAGATGGTATTGGAAAGGTCGATCAATACCATCCTAGACCCGACAGACACGTCTCAACTCATTGATTCTGAAAAGGATTCACATGCTGACCGATACCATGCCCCGTAATTTGAAGCCACGCGATAAGCAATACAAGGTGGCGGATCAAGAGGGCCTGTATGTGGCGGTCAGTGTGACTGGCGCGATTTCCTTTCGGTACAACTACCGCTTGAATGGCCGCAGCGAGACACTGACCTTTGGCCGCTATGGCCCCAGCGGGATCACTCTGGCTCAGGCGCGAACCCTGCTGCGCGAGGCCAAGCAGAAGATTGCAGCCGGTGTGTCACCCGCCCAAGAGAAGGCCCGCAGCAAAGACCAGCTGCGTGGTGAAAAACGTTTCGATACCTGGGCACGCGACTGGCTGCATGGGCACGACATGGCCGATTCCACGCGTGACATGCGCCGTGCCCTGCGCGATGGCAATGTGTTCAGGCTTGGCCATGGCCCGCACCAGGTGGGCGGTCTCGATGGTGGCCGTGCGAGTGTCGCGCAGCTGACTCAGGTCAGCCACGATCTGGCGCAGCAGCGTCAGTTCTTCCTGTAGCGTGTCGTCAGCCGCCAGGCGGCGGCGGATGTAGTTGGACAGTGACAGGCCGGACAAGGCAGCCGCCTCGCCCAGTCGCGCAGCATGAGACGGGGTCACCCGGATGCGGATGACCTCGGATAGAGGTTCAGTCATAGGAATTTCCTGCAAAGAGGGTGGCGGATTGCGTATGCAGGTAGAGACGCGTCACCGGTCTATGGCAAGTTCGCAGCGCGAACCGTGCGCAACACTTCTCGAAAGACATCCTCGAAGGGAGGCAGATGGTTCATCTGGTGGGCGAGGCGCTGCGTCCATAGTCGTCGCAGGCGGTCCTCCTTTTTTGCGATGGCTTGTTCCATGCCTGTGATGTCCCGTTGACGCAATTCCAGTTTCGCGTCGAGTTCAGGCCGCATTTCTGCAATTCGCAGATCCGCCGAATCGAGCAGATACCATAGGTCATAAAGATCGCGGGGTTCGTTACGCGCCCGATCGCTGAGGGCAAGAAGTTTCTCTATGACGATTTCCTCGATGGCGTAGACCTTCACGGTTGGTCCCACGGGCAAATCGTCAAAACCGTCGTAGGTGCGATGAACCGGGCGGTCTTGCAGTGGAAAGCACAGAACTTCGTTGATGGTGACATCGACCTTCACATCGTTTTCAGCAGGCAGCGGACCCTGGTAGCGCAGATAAAAGGTATGGCTATTTTGGTGGCTGTGACGATCAGAGCGATCAAATGCGATCTGCAGGCCCGTCTCGGCACTGATGGCAGCGAAGATTTCGTCGAGCCCGGCCAGTATTTCTTCGAGCGTGATGGGGCGAATCAGTGTGAAATCCAGATCCTCGGAGAAGCGGTAATCGGGGAACCAGCAGCGGCGTAAGGCCGTTCCTCCCTTGAATGCTAGGACTTCACGCAGCGGGTGGTTGGCCAATCCGGTCAGGAACCAGGCCAGCACGTAATCACGTTCGATGACGGATTCGGGGATGCGACGGCCACCCGCGGTGACCAGCGCGTTTGAGATCATTGAGATGTTGCGTTGTGGGATCATCAGGTGAACCTTATGCTGTCCAATTCTTCGGCGGGCACATTCAGCTGAAGCTTCCAGCGGGAAAGATGAGGCCCCTCTGCTGAAAGCAGCGGATCGAGACGTAAGTAGGTGGCGGTCAGCTGAGCCCGCAAAGGCTCTAACGTGGCTGCGTCAGCCAGTTCGTAGTGTTCCAGCAAGTAGCCCAAGCGACGTATCACTGCACCGACACCAAGACGCTGCGCGTAATCCATCAGCCGTTCGACCTTCAGCGTGTCCCGCTTCATCCACAGGCCTTTGGCGACCTCTGTGATCCCTCCGACGTAGGCTGGATGTCTGAGACCGTCGATGATGGTTCGTTCCATGTCGCTGATCATGACGAAGCGCTGCTTGTCGATCCAGTGCTTCATGACGCCGAAGTCTTGCTTGTCCGTGATGAGGACAAACCGGAAGTCATAGCCACCGACGGTCTGGGGGCGCACGCGTCGTGTGCTTGAGGCGTAGATGGTGAAGTTCGGCTGGGTCACCATGCGGTGCAATTCGAATGCCGTACCGTGAGACAAGAAGTAGGGCGCTGTGCCGGCCAGTTCCCGGGCGATGATGAACGGGCTATCGACATGCTCTGTAGCGCGACCGAGCTCAAAGGGTACAAGGTTGTACAACCCTGGCTTTAATCGCGTCACGAGGCCTCTTTGTTGGGCCTTGTGCACCAGGTTACGGGCGGCTGACGGTGACAGGCCCGTGATGGAGGTGACATCGGCGGTGTTGAACGTGGTCTGGCGCCGCTCGTTCAGCTCCACGAGCAGCTGGGCAGCACGCGGCCCCATTGTCTTGAGGTTGAAATTACTGTTTATGGTCAATTCGTCTCTCTTGAAGAGATGCTATGTGCATAAAAGATAACATAAATGATGTTTTATGAACATGGCATCTCCTGTAAAGAGGCGTTTTGGTTAGAAAATATAAGAATCTTCAGCGGTTGGATGAAACGCCCGCATCATGGGCCTTTCAGCAGGTCTGGATGGTATTACCGTGGAGATGGCCGCGTTGACAGCAGTCTCCTGTCAAACCTGGCAAGATTCCGTTTCTGACGATGCAGAGCCTAGGGATAACCCGCAATGCTGGGCCGATCCAAGCGGTCTTCCCAGAAGGGCATTGCTGAGGGTATTGGCAAGGGTTAGCAGGAAATTCCCCTTATGGATCAATGCTGTTTTTGAGCAAACAACTATTGAGTGGGAGTGAATTTAGGTCCTTCGAGGACTATCGCCAGCTATCGAAAAACTGACGTAACGTATTGATTTAAAAAAAGATACGTCACGGCATCTATCGGTGGCCATCGCCGGCCAGCGAAACGGATTGGCGGTAGAGGTGACGGTAGAAACCGGAGGCTGGATTAAGACCTCCTTGTTTACTATCGAGGCCAATCGGTCGTTGACGGTAAATCGCTCCTCTGGAAAGCTTGTTTCATGCGGCTTTCCGGGCATCAGCAGGTCTCCTGACCCCTGGCGGTATCGCCCACCGGTACCGTCACCTTCCGCTACGATTACCGTCTCAATGGCCGGCGCGAGACGCTGACCATTGAGACGGTATGGGCGGTCGGGTATTTCGCTGGCGATGACCCGTGAAAAGCTGATCGACGCCAAGAAGGCCGTCGCCCAAGGCAAGTCTCCCGCGCTAGAGAAGCAGCGCGACAAGCGCCGCCTGACCGCTGCCAAAACCTTTGGCGACGTAGCAGGCGGGTGGCTGGCGGACGCTCGGATGGCCGACAGTACCAAGGCGATGCGCAAGAGCGTCGTCGATCGGGACATCCTTCCGGCCTTCCAGAACCGGCAGCTCAACGAAATCACCGCTGATGACCTGCGCGCTCTGCAACAAGGTGAAGGCACGCGGCGCTCCTGCTACTGCGGTACACATCCGTGACATCGTGAAGCAAGTCTATGCCTTCGCGGTCCTGCACGGCGAGAAAGTGGACACCCATGTGCCGAAGCTGCTTTCTGAGAACGTGGCGGTTCCCGTCCTCAGCGCGGCCTTGTGAAGGGAGAACGGCATGACTGTTCTCGCTGAACGAGCCAGCGATGCACGGCGTATGGTTTATTGTCGTCGTAAAAAGATCACTATGAGTGATCATTTTTACCTTTAGCCAAACCTTCAGGTCTTGGCATGGGTTTATAAAAATTGTATTTTGAACACTATGAGTGATCAAAACACAGGAAAACTGAACCTGCTGTTAGCCGAACTTGGCGACACACGCCTGATATCAAGTCGCTGGCTGCGGGCACATGGCTACTCCAACAGCCTCGTCGCGCGCTATGTGAGCAGCGGCTGGCTGGTGTCGCCTGTACGCGGTGTCTACATGCGTAAGGGCGGCCACTTGCAGTGGGAAGGTGTGGTCCGCAGCTTGCAGGTTGGGGAGGGTATGTCGTTGCATGTTGGCGGCCGCTTCGCACTAAGCCTGCAGGGGCACGAGCACTACTTGCGTCTGGGCGATGCTGGAACAATCACGCTGTATGGGCTGGGGCGGTCACCGGGTTGGCTCGGCAAGCTGCCGTTGGAGCAGCGTTTCGAGTTCTTGGGCAAAGGGGCGTTCGATCTGCCACCCCTATCGTTCGCATCGGAGGTGTCCGAGAAGACACTGTCCGAGCAAGGGCTGACGTGGCATCAGGCTGCGCCGGGCGCCGATGCCTTGGTCTGCTCCACGCCCGAGCGGGCCATGCTGGAGCTGTGTGATGACATCGCAGGCGCAACGTTGGTCTATGAAGCCGATGCGTTGATGCAGGCCATGACGACGCTGCGGCCGCAGCGGGTCAGCCTGCTGTTGCGCCACTGTTGCAGCATCAAGGCCAAACGGGTGTTCCTGGCGCTAGCCGAGCGCCATCGGCATGCGTGGCTGCCGCATGTGTCACTGGATGGTGTCGATCTGGGCCGGGGAAAGCGTGCATTGGTGCCTGGCGGTCGCCTGCATCCGATCTACCAGATCACCTTGCCGGGAGACCTTGATGAGCACCTGGCTTGATCACTGGGATCGCCGCTACACCGACCGGGTTCGGCTGTTGGTCGAAATCCTGCCGGTGCTTGCGCAGGAGCCGCGTTTCGCGCTCAAGGGCGGCACGGCAATCAACCTGTTCGAGCACGACCTGCCGCGCTTGTCGGTGGACATTGATCTGGCTTGGTTGCCTGTGCATGACTATGCCGAGGATGCGAAGCTGATTGCTGACGCGCTTGGGCGGCTGGCCGATATGCTGCGCGCCCGGCCCCTGCAATTACAGGTGCAGTTGTCGGCAGGCGAGGGTGTAGGCGTCACGCGGTTGGTGGCCAGTCGCGGTCGTGCGCGTGTGCAGATCGAGACAACGCCAGTCATGCGCGGTACGGTGCATCCAGTGCGCAATATGGTGGTGCGCCCCAAGGTGGAGGACGCATTCGGTTTCGCCTCGGTGCAGGTGCTGGATTTTTCTGATCTTTATGCTGGCAAGCTGGCTGCGGCACTTTCGCGGCAGCATCCGCGCGATCTTTTCGATGTCGGCTTGTTGCTGGAAGACGAACGGGCTGATCAGGTGCTCTGGCGGACTTTTCTCGTTTATCTGACCTGTAGCCCCAAGCCTGCCTGGGAGATGCTGGCGCCTCGCGTGCCTGCGGATTTCGCAGCGACCTTCGAGGCGCACTTCAAGGGTATGACGGCTGAGCCCATTGAAGCCGAAGTCTTGCTGGATTTTCATGAGCACCTGCTGGCGCGTGTGGCCGGTTGGCTGGATGAGCCATCGTGTTCATTTCTGCGATCCATTGAGGACCAGCGGCCGGACTTCGATCTGATCGAACTTCCGCATGCGGTCGATTTGCCGGCTGTGCGGCGCAAGCTGCACAACCTGGCCCAGCGCACCGACGCAAAGCGCGCTGCGGATCGGAGCCTGCTGGAAGAAACGCTGGCTCGGATCGTTGGTGCCAGATGATACACCTTGCTTGCGCATCCGCATCGTGATCGCCCCTCTGATGTACCGCATGTTGTTTGCCAACGAGGCGCCAGCAGCACAGGCGATCAAAGACCTTGTGGCACGACTTTTGCAACCCAGCCCCCACCCAAGGCCTGGTACAAAGCCGCGCTATCGACGAGGCGTTGCGACTGAGCCGCGATCAGGCTGATCCGATTCTGTTGCGCCTGCTGTTGTGCAATCAGCAGTTGGATATAACTGGCGGCGCCCAGTGCATATTGCCTTTGCATGGACTCCAGAGAGCCCTGCGCCGCGGTATCGGCGGTTGCCAGTGCAGCCAGTGTTTGTGCATCGTTGTCCAGTGCCCGCAATACGTCGGCCACATTGCGGAGGGCTTCGAGTACGACACTTTGGTAATTTGCCGCCGCCGCATCGAATGCGGCCAATGATGCCCGCTTTTCGGCGGGCAAGCCCGGATTGAAAAGCGGTTGGGTCAACTGCCCGACGAGACTCCATACCGCCGAGCCGCCGCCGAACAATGCCCCGGTGCTCAATGCCTGAGAACCGAGGCTGGCGCTGATGTTGAGTTGTGGGTACAACTTGGCGACCGCGACGCCGTATTCCGCGTTGGCGGCATGCAATAGGGCTTCCGCGGCCTGAATGTCGGGGCGGCGGCGCACCAATTCGGACGGCAAGACCAACGGCAGGTCGGACGGGAGGGTAAATTCCTCCAGGGTGAAGGTGGGTAAGCCTCCCGCGCCCGGCGCCCGGCCAACGAGCACCGCCAGCAGATGTTCATTCTGCTGAAGTTGTTTGCGCAGCGAGGGAAGTCCGGCGCGGGTCTGTTCCACCTGGGTCTGCAAGGCCAGTACCTCGTCCGGCGCGGCCTGGCCGAGGCGAACCCGCTCTCGGGTGAGCTGCAGTTGTTCGTCCTGGGCGCGGAGGATGGCCTCTGTGGCCTGGATTTGCCCGGCGAGCCTGGCTTGGGTGATGGCGGTGGTAGTGATGTTCGCCGCCAAGGTCAGCCGCGCACCTTCCAGTTCGTAGCGCCGATGCTCGGCGCGGGCGGCCAGTGCTTCCAGTGCACGCCGGTTGCCACCGGCCAAGTCGAGTTGGTAATGCACGCCGATACTGGCGTTGTACAGACTGAATTCCCGCGCATCGCCGGTCTGCCCCAAGGTGCTGGGATTCTGACGTTGGTGCTGGGCGCCGAGGTCGGCATCCGCTTGGGGATACAGTGTCGAACCCGCCCGCGCCGAATAGGTTTCCTGCGCCTGCCGCAAGGTGGCCTTGGCGGAAGCCAGCGTTGGACTGGCCTGAAAAGCTTGCTCGATCAGCGCATCGAGCTTGGACGAACCCAGACCATGCCACCACTGCGCATTGACGCTCGCACCAGCGCTGAAGTGCTGCGCATCTCCCAAGGTCGTAGGTGCGGATGCCGTTTGCGCCGGTAAAGGCGTCGCTGTATAGCCGGTTACATCCGGGGCTGCCGGCCGTTTGAAGTCGGGTCCGGCGGCACAGCCGGCCAGCAATCCGGCCAGGATCAATGTCGCGAGTGCGCGAACGTGGTCGTAGTCGGTCTTCGTGCGATGCGCGTCGAGACTGCGCGTCACTTCAGGGTTGCGCATAGAAATGCTCTACAAACGGTTTACGGAAGCTCTGATGACAGGACAGGCAGCTGTTTTGCAGCGTCGCGAAGGACGAGATCGCGGCTTGCCCTTCGCCGACTTCCTCATGGGTCGCACCATCGCGGATGTGGTAGATGCGCTTGAAAGTGGGAATGATCTTTTCGTCATGGGTGACGACGATGATGGCGGTCTCGAACTTCCGGGCCATGTCGTTGAGGATGCGGATCACCGCCATGGCGCGCTCGCTGTCGAGGGGCGCGGTGGGCTCATCGGCCAGGATCACCGGTGGGCGATTGACCAATCCGCGCGCGATGGCGACCCGTTGCTGCTCGCCACCGGAGAGTTGCGAGGGCATGGCTCGAGCCCGGTGTTGCACATCGAGCGCCGTGAGCAGTTCGAGTGCCTTCGCGCGCGACTCCCCATTCGAGACGCCTGCAAGCATCGGCAGCAGCGCCACGTTGTCGGTGACATCGAGAAATGGAATCAGATACGGCGCCTGGAATACGAAGCCGATTTTGTCCCGCCGCAAGGCGCGCAGATCACGGACTTTCCATCCGTCGTCGTAGATCACTTCATCGCCCAGCGTCATGCGGCCGGCGGTCGGATCAATGACCGCGCCCAGGCATTTAAGCAGGGTGCTCTTGCCCGAGCCGGAAGGGCCGATCAGGCCCACCACCTCACCCGGTGCCACCTGCATGTCCACGCCCTTCAGGGCATCGACAGCGGTATCGCCCTCGCCATAACGTTTTCTCAAACCTTCGATGCGAATGCCTTTGCCACTCATCTCACCCTCCAATGGCTTCGGCCGGATCGACCTTGAGCGCCATGCGAATGGCGACGATGCTGGCCAGCACGCAGATCACGAGCACGGCAAAAAAACCGGCGATGGAGTCGACCGGCATCAGCAGTACGTACTTGGGGAACAGGGGCGCCGAGAAAGTGGCCGTGATCTTCCCGACCACGAAACCGATAACGCCCAAGGCGAGCGACTGCTGCATGATCATCGCGGCAATCGTGCGGTTACGCGTTCCGATGAGTTTCAAGACTGCGATCTCGCGGATCTTGTCCATGGTCAATGTGTAGATGATGAAGGCGACGATGGCCGCGCTGACGATGGCCAGAATGACCAGGAACATGCCGATCTGTTTGGCCGAGGTGGCGATCAACTTGCCGACGAGGATGCCTTCCATCTGTGCCCGGGTATAGACAGTCAAACGCTTCCAGCGTCGGATGGGTTCGGCCACGTCTTCGGGTGCATGCCCGGGCTTCAACGTGACCAGCACGGCATTGACAAACGGATTGGTGCTTTGCGATGCGATCACAGCATCCAGCAGGCCGGGCACACCGGGCCGGTTGAGTGCCGGGTTCGCCTCGGTACGACGGCGACTTTGCCAGATGGCGTCGTTGTCCTTGAGGAACTGGGCTTCCTGGGCATCCTTGAGCGGAATGAATACCATCGGGTCGCCGCTGGACGACACCATGCGCTTTGTCAGCCCGACGACGGTGTAATGATTGCGGCGAACAGCGAGTCGGTCCCCCAGTTTGAAACCGGTGGCGATGTCGGCCACTGCTTCGTAGTGGCCTCGCGTGATCTGGCGTCCGGCGACGAGATATGGCGGCCAGCCGGGTGTGGCCCCCAGTTCGCCGGGTGCGATGCCGACCACCATGGTGCGGACATCAGTCTCGCCCTTGCGTACCTGCATGGTCAGATAGGTTACGTTCGCAGCCCGGGCAACGCCCGGCATCGCGAGGATGGCCCGATATGCGTCGTCGTTGAGGCTGGACGATTCCGCGTAAGGGCCCAGCGTGTCCTTTTGCACGACCCAAAGGTCGGCGCCGCTGTTGTCGAGCAGCGCCTTGCCGTCGTCCACCATGCCCCGGTACACCCCGGCCATCACCAGGGTGACGCCGATCAGCAGGCCCAGGCCGATGCCGGTGAAGACAAATTTTCCCCAAGCATGAAGAATGTCGCGGCCAGCCAGGCTGATCATTCCGAGACTCCCGGGATACGGTCGACTATATGGACGCGACTACGGGCCGTCAGTGCCTTTTCGCTATAGGTCACGACCTGGTCTCCATTGTTCAGCCCTTCGAGCACCTGCACGTAGCCATCGAGGTCGGAAGCTCCGAGCTTGACCCGGGAAAAACGCAAATCACCATCCACGATTTGCCAAACACCGACTTTGTCGCCGTTACGCCGAACGGCCGTGTTGGGAACCAGCGGAGTTGCCGGGAGCACCGGCAAGTCGATCGTGACCTCGGCCAGCTCACCCACGGGCGGTAAAGGCTCCGGTCTGCTGTCGAATGTCACCTTGGCGAGTGTTTCCTCGGTTACCGCGTCGGCCTTGGGTTCCACGCGCAGCACGCGACCTTTCAACGCCTGGCTACCACGCGAACGCAGCGCGATACGAGCCGGCAGCCCGCCAGCGAGCCCCGATGCGCTGATCTGGTCGAAGCGCACGTTGACCCACAAACTCTTGGGGTCGATGACTTCCACCACAGCCTGGCCCGCGACGATGGTCGTGCCGAGATCGGCATCGCGTACGGCGACGACACCGTCAACTGGCGCGATCAGGCGCAGATTGCTTCTCTGTGCGACCAGTGCTTCGCGGTCGGAGCGTGCCCGGGCGATATCTTCCCGAGCGGCGGATAGGGCGGCATCGGCGATCTGCAGTTCCTGTCGTTTCGTAGTGGCGATTTCCTCGCTGGCCGAGCGCGTCGCAAACAATTGCGCGTAGCGGCGCGCCTGGGCTTGCGCGTAGGCTTGCCGGGCCTGCGCCTCGCGCAAAGCCGCTTCCGCGCGCTTGAACGCCGATTCCTGCGAGCGGACTCGATAATCGAGATCGACCGGGTCCATTTCACCGAGTACCTGCCCGGCCTTGACTTGGTCTCCCACATGAACATCCAGACGTTTGACGCGCCCGGCGAACGTCGGGCCGATCTTGTAGGTGTAGCGGGCCTCCACCGTGCCGATCCCGAATAACGCCGGCGTGATCGCTCGCGATTCGACTGTTGCCACCGTCACCGAGACTGGTGCCAGCGGGCCGGATCGCAGGCCGACGTAGATGAAGAGTGCAAGCAACGGGACGATGATGGCCAGGAGTGCCAAGGTACGGCCTTGCAGCGGCAGGCGTTTCATTGCGCGCTCCCGATGCCACGCCATTCGCCTGCGGGTCGATGTTTTACATGGGTGCTCATTGATACGGCTCTGATAAGTGAGTAATTAGTCACTATCTTAAGCAAGATGTGCTTTCCGCGCAAGAGGGGTTGCCCACGCACTGGAAGGAGCACGGTCGTGAGCAACAGATCAACCACCGCAAATGGCAACCATGCTGGCCACCGGGAAACGTCGGGCCTCGCTGAACTATACGGTTGCCGCGCATGGACCGCACCACTATCTCGCGGCGTTGCGACCGGCGGGGCGCGTGACCGAATTTGGCGATTTCGCCGCAGGGTCGGCCTGCGCGTGTACGCTAGCCCCGACCGCATTTCGAGCGGGCGGATCTACAATCTTGTAGTCTCAAAGACTCAGGCTGGCACAACGGCGGTGCGGCCAGGCAGGTCATCCACGGAGAGAGTCGATGAATGGCTACGAACTACCACCTGACGCTTCAGGTCTGGTCGCGGCGCTGGCTGTCGGGTTGGTGATTGGCCTGGAACGTGGCTGGCACAGCCGCGAATTGCCGGAGGGAGGGCGTGTCGCAGGTCTGCGCACCTTTGCACTGACTGGACTGCTCGGCGGTGTGCTTGGGCATCTACAGCCGGTTTTCGGCGCCTGGCCTTTGCTGGGCGTGCTGCTCGGACTCGCCTTGCTGCTGACGGTGTCCTACGCCCGAAATGCGGAACTGACTGGCGACCTGAGCGCGACTACCCCGGTGGCGATGCTCCTCACTTTGGTCCTGGGTGCCTATGCGGCACATGGCAACATCACCTTGGCGTTGTCGGCAGCGGTGATTGGCGCTGTGTTGCTGGACCTCAAGCCGACCTTGCACAGTTGGTTGCGCTTGATCGATCACCGCGAGTTGACGGCATCGCTGCAGTTGCTGGTGTTGTCCATGGTCATCCTGCCTTACCTGCCCAATACGGGCCTTGGGCCCTATGCCGCGCTCAATCCGTACCAGCTGTGGTGGGCAGTCATCCTGATTGCGGGTCTGTCGCTGACGGGCCACTTTGTCATCCGGATCACCGGCGCGCAAAGGGGTGTGCTGTGGACCGGGATTCTGGGAGGGCTGGCCTCTTCCACGGCTGCCACGTTGGCTTTGTCCCGCTATGCACGCGAGCAGCCTTCTCTGACCGGCGCGGCCGCTGCTGGCACGTTGGCCTCGTGCGGCGTCATGTTTTTTCGCATGATCGTTCTGCTGGGCGTCATCCAGCCGAAGCTGCTGTCCACCTTCGGCAGCGCCCTGGTAGTCACTGGCGTAGTGCTGCTGTGTATCGCGCTATGGCGGTGGCGCAAGCTGGACCGCACTGCGGTGGGGGAGGGCTCTATCGGCGCGATGGCGCCATTCGACCTTGGCACTGCGCTTGGCTTTGGTGTGTTGCTCGCCGTCATGAGTGTCCTGGTACCTGCGGCAAAGCAGTGGCTGGACACCAGCGGCCTCTATGTGCTGTCGGCGGTTTCCGGCCTGGCGGACGTAGACGCTATCTTGATCTCGCTCGCTCGGCTGCATGGTGCCGGGGGATTGTCAACGGCGGCCACCGTCACGGCGCTTGGTCTCGCGACGTTGGCGAACATGGTGACCAAGGCCGGCATCGCCTGGACGACAGGCGGGGCGCAGCTCGGTCAATCGGTTGTTATCGGCTACCTGGGCGCGATGGCGTGCGGCGCGGTCGTATTGGCGTTGGGCGTGACACTGTCGTGAACTTCCACCAGCCACATTTTCAGTCGATCTGGCTGGGCGCTGAGGTTCGCCGTCCGAACTACGAATCACCAAACCCCAAGAAAGGATACTTCAGAATGAAATACACCTTCAAAGGCAATAGCGCGCTGGTCAGCGGCGCCGGTTCGGGCATCGGCGAGACAACGGCACACCTGCTGGCCGCAAATGGCGTGCAGGTCGTGGTCTCCGATATCGATTTCGAGGCTGCGCAACGCGTGACGCAGGCCATTGTCGCCGCCGGCGGTCGCGCTGTGGCACACGCGGGCAATACGGCCAAACCCAGCGACGCCAATGCAGCGGTGCAGTGCGCACTCGAGCATTTCGGCGCTTTGCACCTGGCTTTCAACAATGCCGGCATCGCCGGGGAACTCAAGCCCGCGGGCGAACTCACGGCCGAGGAATGGCAACGTGTCATCGATGTCAACCTCTCGGGTGTGCAGCATGCCATGCGCGCGCAGATCCCGGCCATCCTGGCCGCCGGCGGCGGCGCCATCGTCAACATGTCGTCGATCCTGGGGCTGGTCGGCAGCGCGAGCGCCCCGGCCTACGTCGCCGCCAAGCACGGGGTGACAGGTCTCACACGATCGGCGGCACTGGCGTATTCGGCGCAGGGCGTTCGCATCAACTCGATCCATCCGGGCTATATCGAAACGCCGCTGCTCAAGACGCTCGACAAGGCCACCCTGGAGGCACTGACGGGGTTGCACGCGATCGGGCGCCTGGGCCGGCCCGAGGAGATCGCCCACGCCGCTTGCTTCCTGCTGTCCGAGGGGGCCAGCTTCATGTGCGGCAGCGCCCTGGTGGTGGATGGCGGTTATACGGCGGCTTGAATAGGAAGGGCGCTGGAGTTGCGCCGCCTTCGATCACTGGGCCTGTGATCTACACGGCGCGGCTCGCCGCCCACACGATTCGTCTCGCGGATCTATTCCAATTTTCAGTTTCGACATATGGACTGGGCCCTATTCGAGACTCTATTGTGGGGAATCGGCAATCGGTTCATCGCCTAAAATCCCGTTTTTCAGTCTCCGATACCAAAAGGTTTCCCATGAGCCCCAGCCAACATGCCGTGGACGATCGCGCCAGCCTGACCGGCACCAACCGGTTCGAGCTTCTGCTCTTTCGCCTGGGCACCGACAATGATTCAGGCCAGTCGGAACTCTTTGGCATCAACGTCCTGAAGGTACGCGAGATCGTCACCATGCCGGCCGTCACGGCTGTGGTGGGGGCGCCCAAGCATTCCCTGGGGGTGGTGCAGTTGCGCGACCAGGTGATCCCGGTGTTCGATCTGCCCGGCATCGTCGGCAGCAAGCTTTCGGCGCCGCCGTCGCTGATGCTGGTGACGGAATTCGGCCGCACCACGCAGGCGTTCACGGTCGAATCGGTCGACGACATCGTCCGCCTGGACTGGAACCAGGTGATTTCGGCCGAGGCCAGCGGCACGGCGCACAGCCTGGTGACCAGCATGGCCCGGCTGGACGACGATGCGGGCAATACCCGCCTGGCCCAGGTGCTGGATGTCGAAGCCATCCTGCAGACGGTGACGCCCGTCAAGGACCGTCACCAAGTGGATCCGAAAGACGTCGGTGATCAGATCCAGCTCAAGCCCGGCACCGTCATCTTGATGGCCGACGATTCGTTTGTCGCGCGCGCCTTGATGGAACAGGCCCTCAAGGCGCTCAAGGTCCCCTACGAGATGGTCAAGTCCGGCCGCGAGGCCTGGGACCGTCTGAATGTGTTGAAGGCCGCCGCCGAGGCCGAGGGCAAGACCATCCTGGACAAGGTCAGCCTGATGCTGACCGACCTGGAAATGCCGGAGATGGATGGCTTCACCTTGACCCGCAACATCAAGCAGGACGCTCGCATGCGCGCCTTGCCGGTGGTGATCCATTCGTCCCTGTCCGGTTCCGCCAACGAGGACCACGTGCGCAGCGTGGGTGCGGATGGCTACGTAGCGAAGTTCTCGGCCGAAGAGCTCTCGAGCACAATCCGTAAAGTGCTGGCGCGTCCGTAGCGGTTGGTCGCAACCGGCATCGCTTGCACGCCTCTGGGTGGGCTCTGTCACCGGCGGGGTGCAATGCGCTACTATCCGGTGATGATCAAAATGCTGCTACGCAGCAATACAACAGGAGCCATTCATGCAAGATATCGTCGTCGTGCAGGCATGCCGGACCGCCGTGGGGGATTTTGGCGGTTCACTGAAGGACGTCTCTCCCTGCGAGCTGGGGGAACTCGTCGTGCGCAACGTGCTGGAACGTGCCGGCGTGCCGGCGGCCGATGTGGGGCATGTGGTGTTTGGCCACGTCATCAATACGGAACCCCGTGACATGTACCTGTCGCGGGTGGCCGCGATCAATGCCGGTCTCCCGCAGTCCACGCCAGCTTTCAATGTCAACCGTCTGTGCGGATCCGGTCTGCAGGCCATCGTGTCGGCGGCTCAGGCGCTGATGCTGGGGGATGTGGAGGTCGCCATCGGAGCAGGTGCCGAGAGCATGAGCCGCGCCCCCTATATGGCCGTGGGGCAGCGCTGGGGTTCGCGAATGGGCGACTCGCGTCTGGTCGACATGATGAACGGCGCGCTGTCCTGCCCGTTCGAAAAATATCACATGGGGGTGACGGCGGAAAACGTCGCCCGGAAATACGGCATCAGCCGCGAGGATCAGGATGCCCTTGCCCTGGAATCCCACCGCCGCGCCGCGCATGCGATCGAACAGGGGTACTTCAAATCCCAGATCGTGCCGGTGGTCCGGAAGACCCGCAAGGGCGAAGTCGTCTTCGATCAGGACGAGCACGTGCGTTTCGATGCCACGCTGGAAAGCTTCAGCAAGCTCAAGCCCGTGTTCGCGAAGGAAGACGGCACGGTGACGGCGGGGAATGCGTCGGGCCTGAACGACGGGGCGGCCGCAGTGCTGCTCATGACGGCCAAGGCCGCCCAGGCGCGCGGCCTCAAGCCGATGGCGCGTCTGGTTTCCTATGGCCACGCCGGGGTCGATCCACAGTACATGGGCATGGGTCCTGTGCCCGCCACGCGTCATGCCCTGCAGCGCGCCGGGCTCACCCTGGATCAGATCGACGTGATCGAGGCCAACGAGGCTTTCGCGGCCCAGGCCTGCGCCGTGTCGCGTGAGCTGGGTTTCGATCCGGCCAAGGTCAACCCCAATGGCAGCGGCATCGGTCTGGGGCATCCGATCGGTGCCACCGGTGCCCTGATCACGGTCAAGGCCCTGCACGAATTGCAGCGCGTCCAGGGGCGCCATGCGCTGGTCACCATGTGCATCGGGGGCGGGCAGGGCATCGCCGCGATCTTCGAGCGCCTGTAAGCAATACCCCGGCCATGCCTGACGGCCTGGCCGGCATCTTTCTGTCCTCATGTCACGCACACGAAACCCCGCCGCTCGCCGGAAGTCAACCGCTCACACCGATGTGCCTACCCTGTCCGAAGAGGACGGGGTGCGCTACCTGCATTTCAACTCGGAATGGATTCAGGGGGCGATGCGCGTTGCGCGGCCCTCGGATCTGGTGCTGGCCTACACGCAGCAGATGATGGCCTGGCTGCTGTTCCTGCGGCCGGGCATGCGTGATCGCGTCGGCATCCTGGGCCTGGGCGCGGGGTCGCTGCTGCGTTTCACCCTGCGCCACACGCGCGCACAGGTGGATACGGTGGAACGCAATCCTGGCGTGACGGCGATGTGCCAGGCCTTTTTCAGGCTGCCGGGCAGCGTCCGGTCGACGATCGATCATGCCGATGCGCGCGACTGGGTGGCCGAACCCGGCCGGGCAGGGGCTTACCGGGCGCTGATGGTGGATCTGTATGACAGCCAGGCCCAGGGGCCGGTGTGCGACGAGCCCTCGTTTTATCGGGACTGCTACCGGATCCTGGACGAGCCGGGTATCATGACCGTCAATCTGTTTGGCCAGCATGACAGCTTCGAGCACAATCTGCAGGGCATCCGGGCCGCATTCGACGGGCGTGTCCTCTGCCTTCCAGAGATCGACCAGGGCAACACGGTCGTCCTGGCCTTCAAGGGCTCCGCGCTGGATCTGTCCGCGGGAGACCTGCTGGACACTGCGGCTACCCTGGAATCACGTACCGGGCTGCCGGCGCAGCGCTGGGCGCGTTCCCTGCTGGCGGGGGTGTCGGCTTCAAATTGACAGCGCAAAAAAACCTCCATATAATCACGTTCTTTCTTCAGGCGGTTAGCTCAGTTGGTTAGAGCGCTACGTTGACATCGTAGAGGTCGCTGGTTCGAATCCAGTACTGCCTACCAGAACCTCCAGCCGCCGGTCTTTCCACGAGACCGGCGGTTTTGTCTTGGGATATTGGTTGGGCGGACAGGCGCTTGCCGGCTGATCAAATTGATTGTTCCCGGTCCGGTTGCTAAACTGCAGCAATATCCTTCCTGCCTGGCAAATTCATACTTTTTACCGACGCGGCGCAGGCCGCGTTTCGCATTTTCAGGACATACATTCATGGTTCGCATTACCTTGCCCGACGGCTCACAACGTGAGTTCGATCATCCCGTTACCGTGCACGACGTTGCGCATTCGATCGGGACCGGGTTGGGCAAGGCGGCTCTGGGGGGCAAAATCACCGTGGACGGCCAGCCGGCCCGTCTGGTCGATACCAGCCACGTCATCGATCGGGATGCGGCGCTCAGCATCATCACCGACAAGGACCCGGAAGGCCTGGACCTGATCCGACATTCCACGGCGCATTTGCTGGCCTACGCGGTCAAGTCGCTGTTTCCGGATGCCCAGGTCACGATCGGGCCGGTCATCGACAACGGGTTTTATTACGATTTCTCGTACAAACGCCCGTTCACGCCCGAAGACCTGCAGGCCATCGAAAAGAAAATGGCCGAACTGGCCAAGCGTGATGAGACCGTCGTGCGCGAGGAATGGGACCGGGACGAAGCCGTGAAGTTCTTCCGCGGCATCGGCGAGACCTACAAGGCGGAAATCATCGCCTCGATCCCGGCCAACGAAAAGATCAGCCTGTACCGCGAAGGCGGTTTCGTCGATCTGTGCCGGGGGCCGCACGTGCCGTCCACCGGGCGTCTGAAGGTCTTCAAACTGATGAAGGTCGCTGGCGCCTACTGGCGCGGCGACAGTAAAAACGAGATGCTACAGCGCATCTACGGTACGGCCTGGGCGCGTCAGGCGGATCAGGACGCCTATCTGCACATGCTGGAACAGGCCGAATTGCGCGATCACCGCCGCATCGGCCGCGAACTGGACCTGTTTCACTTCCAGGACGAAGCTCCCGGGCTGATTTTCTGGCACCCCAAGGGCTGGACTATCTGGCAGCAGGTCGAGCAATACATGCGCCGGGTCTATCAGGATAATGGCTACCAGGAAGTCAAGGCGCCACAGATCCTCGACTTGTCCCTGTGGAAGAAGACCGGCCACTGGGACAACTACAAGGAAAACATGTTCACGACGGAATCCGAAAACCGCGTGTACGGCTTGAAACCCATGAATTGCCCCGGCCATGTCCAGATCTTCAACGCCGGCCTGCATTCCTACCGTGAACTGCCGCTGCGTTACGGCGAGTTCGGCCAGTGCCACCGCAACGAACCCTCGGGTTCGCTGCACGGCATGATGCGGGTGCGCGGATTCACCCAGGACGATGGCCATATCTTCTGCACCGAGGAACAACTGCAGGAAGAATGCGCGGCGTTTACCCGCCTGTTGCAGCAGGTCTACGCCGATTTTGGCTTCACCGAGATTCTGTACAAGGTCGCGACGCGCCCGGACAAGCGCATCGGCGCCGACGATGTCTGGGACAAGGCCGAAAAGGCCCTGATGGACAGCCTTGACCTGTCGCACTGCGACTATCAGGTCTCTGAAGGCGAGGGTGCCTTCTACGGGCCGAAGATCGAATACACCCTGAAGGATGCCATCGGGCGACATTGGCAGTGCGGCACGATCCAGGTCGATTTTTCCATGCCGGCCCGCCTGGGCGCCGAATACGTCGATGCCCAGGATCAGCGCCGCACGCCAGTCATGCTGCATCGCGCCATTCTGGGCTCGTTCGAACGCTTCATCGGTATGCTGATCGAAAATCATGCCGGTGCGATGCCCGCCTGGCTGGCGCCGCACCATGCCGTGGTCTGCTGCATTTCCGACAGTTCCGCCGATTACGCCGATGAGGTCTCGAAAACCCTTGTTAAACAAGGGTTTAGGGTGCTCTCGGATTTGCGTGGTGAAAAAATCACCCGTAAAATCCGTGAGCACAGCCTGCAAAAGATTCCGTATATCCTTGTCATAGGCGACAAGGAACGCGATTCCGGCGCCGTGGCGGTCCGTGGACGGGGTAATCTCGATCTGGGTACCATGCCGGTGGCGGATTTCGCGGCGCGTCTGCGGCAGGACATTGAAACTCGTCACCAAGAGGGCGATCCGGCGCAGGCCTGACGTTCCCGCTTCTTCAACTCACAGGAGTCCTAGACATCGCAACCGAAAAAAAACACCGCATCAACGGTGAAATCCGCATCCCCGAGGTCCGTCTGCTGGGCGTCGACGGCGAACAGCTGGGCATCGTACGCACCACCGAGGCCTTGACCCTGGCCGAGCAGCACGACGTCGATCTGGTCGAGATCTCGCCCACAGCCGATCCCCCGGTGTGTCGGCTGATGGATTACGGCAAGTTCAAATACCAGGAACAGAAGCGCCAGGCCGAAGCCCGCTCGCGCCAGAAGGTCATCCAGGTCAAGGAAGTGAAATTCCGGCCAGGGACCGACGAAGGCGACTACCAGGTGAAACTGCGCAACCTGCGCCGTTTCATCGAGGACGGCGACAAGGCCAAGGTCACGTTGCGTTTTCGCGGCCGTGAAATGGCTCACCAGGAACTGGGCATGCGGGTGCTCGAGCGGGTGCGCGATGATCTGGGCGAACTCGTCCAGGTCGAGGCCATGCCGAAGCTCGAAGGCCGTCAGATGGTGATGGTCCTGGCCCCACGCCGGAAAGCCGGCAAACAGGGCGATGCCGCGTAATCACGGATTCTGATCGATTGCCGGGTGGGCAGGTCGATCGTCATACAAGAGGTCTTCATGCATGTCCTGTTCGTCATCGACCCGCTGCCCGGCCTGAAAGCCTGGAAGGATTCTTCCGTGGCGATCATGCGCAGCCTGGCGGCGCGGGGCCACGCGTTCAGTTTCGCTACGATGGGTGATCTGTTCATCGATCAGGGACGCGTCCGGGTGGCGGCGACGGCCATGCGGCTGCGCGCCGATGCAGACTGGCACGGGCACGACTGGTGGACCCAGGATGCGTCCGTGCGGGAATGCGATCTGTCGGCGTTCGATGCGGTGCTGATGCGCAAGGATCCGCCCTTCGACATGGAATATGTCTACGCCACACACTTGTTCGACTATGCGGCCGCGCAGGGCGCGCGGGTCTTCAATGCGGGTTCGGCCATCCGCAATCACCCGGAAAAGCTCGCAATCACGGAATTCGCGGAATATACCGCCCCCACGCTGGTCAGCCGCGACATGGCGCGCCTGCGCGCCTTTCACGCGCAGCACGGCGATGTCATCGTCAAACCCCTGGACGGCATGGGCGGCAGCGGGATTTTCCGGATGCGGCCCGATGAAGCCAATCTGGGCTCGATCCTTGAAACCCTCACGGAACTGGGCACGCGCACCATCATGGCGCAGCGCTATATTCCCGAAATCACGCAGGGCGACAAGCGCATCCTCATCATCGGTGGCGAACCTGTGCCCTTTACCCTGGCGCGTATCCCGCTGGCGGGCGAAACCCGCGGCAACCTGGCGGCCGGAGGGCGTGGCGTGGCCCGCCCCCTGTCGTCGCGCGACCAGGAACTGGCGCGGGCGGTGGGTGCCCGGCTGGCGGGGCGCGGCCTGTTGCTGATCGGTCTGGACGTGATCGGTGACTACATCACCGAGATCAACGTCACCAGCCCGACCTGTTTCGTCGAAATCACAGAACAGACTGGTTTCGACGTGGCGGGCCGCTTCGTCGATGCGCTGGAACTGGCGGTGGTCACATGAATACGCGGCTGGCGCTGGTCATGCACGAACCCTTGGGGTCGGCCTTCCTGGACTGTGCACAGCATGTGCTGGGGCGCCAGCCCGATCTCAAAGTGTTCGACATCGTGCCCGACGCGGATCCGCAGGCCGAGACCGACCGGATCCTGGATTGGGTGCGGGCGGGACGCCGGGAAGAACCGATCCTGATTTTGTGTGACCTGTACGGTGCAACACCCTTCAATATCGCCGCCCAGGCGCTGCGCCAGGCGCTGGACGACGGCTACATCATCCACCTGCTGACGGGGACCAATGCCTGCATGGTGCTGAAGGCATTGACAGATCAGCAGGAAAACCCCGAATCTCTGAGCGAACGCGTGCGACAGGGGGCGCTGCGCGGAATCGTCAATGCGGAACCCCCTCCCGACTGCTAGTTCAGGAGTTTTGCCAATGCCTTCGATTGATCTGGTGATTTCCAACAAGCTGGGCCTGCATGCGCGCGCGGCGGCCAAACTGACCCAGCTGGCCGGACGCTTCAAGAGTGACGTCTTCATTTCGCGGGGCGCGCAGCGCGTCAATGCGAAAAGCATCATGGGCGTCATGATGTTGGCGGCCGGTCTGGGCGTCACCGTCAAGATCGAAGCACAAGGGGCGGATGAAACTCAGGCCTTGACCGACATCCGTTCCCTGTTCGACGGTAAATTCGGGGAATCCGAATGAAACCCCCAAAGGTCGGTCCAAGCCCGCGCGGAAGCCTGGGATGAACACCCTGGAAGCGGCACAGCCCGCTTTGTCTTCGACCCTGTGCCTGTATGGCCAAGGTGTCGTACGCGGTTATGCAATCGGCCGCGCCGTGGTCATGAGCGCCGCGTCGCTGGAGGTCGCCCACTACCGCATCGCGCCCGAGGACGTCGATGCCGAGAAGCAGCGCCTGCGCCACGCCATGGACCAGGCCGTCCACGATCTGCAGCAGATAGCCGAAACTCTGCCGGACGATGCGCCGCGCGAACTGGGTGTGCTGCTGTCGGTCCATGTCATGCTGCTGCAGGATCCGATGCTGGTGCAGGCGGTCTGTCAGATGATCGACGAACGCCAGTACAACGCCGAATGGGCGCTGACGGCACAGGGGCAGATCCTGGCCGAACAGTTTTCCCTGATGGATGACGCCTATCTGCGCGAGCGCAGCGCGGACGTGCGCCAGGTGATCGAACGAGTGTTGCGGGTTCTCTCGGGCTCGGCGCTCTGGCTGCCCAATCTCGACGAGGTCGAGGTGGACGGCAGCCTGATCGTCGTGGCGCGCGATATTTCGCCTGCCGACATGATGCGCCTGCGCGGGGGAAAGTTCGGCGCCTTCCTGACGGATCTGGGCGGCGCGACCTCGCATACCGCCATCGTTGCGCGCAGCATGAATGTGCCGGCCGTGGTGGGCATGGGGTTGGTGCGCACGCTGGTGCGCGATGGCGATCTGCTGATCGTCGACGGACTGAATGGCGTGGTGCTGGTCAATCCGTCGCCTGCCATCCTGGGCGAGTATCAGGACCGGCAGGCAGCCTTCCTGCGCGAACGCGACGAACTCAAATCCCTGCGCTTCGCGCCGGCCATTACGCTCGACGGCATCCAGATCCGCATGGAAGCCAATATCGAGCTGCCCGAGGAAGCTGCGGATGCGATGGCCGCCGGCGCCGAGGGCATCGGCCTGTTTCGCAGCGAATTTCTGTTCATGGGCCGTCCGGACCTGCCGGGCGAGGACGAGCAATACGAGGCCTACGCCTCGGTCGTGCGCACCATGGCTGGGCGTCCGGTGACGATCCGGACCCTGGACATCGGCGCCGACAAGACACTCGACGGCGAGGCCACCGTGGCGACCAACCCGGCCCTGGGGCTGCGCGCCATCCGGTACTGCCTGGCCAATCCGGAACTCTTCAATACCCAACTGCGGGCTCTGCTCAGGGCGGCGGCGCACGGCCCCGTCCGCGCGCTGATTCCCATGGTGTCCCACATGCACGAGGTCGTCGCGACGCGTCGCGCGCTCGCGCGCGCCGCCGAGGAACTGCGCAGTGCCGGGATTGCCCATAATGCGCAGGTGCAGGTCGGCGCCATGGTCGAGATCCCGGCCATGGCCATCGCCATCGAGCCCTTCGCCGAGACGCTCGACTTCCTGTCGATCGGCACCAATGACCTGATCCAGTACGTGCTGGCCATCGATCGCGGGGACACGGACGTGGCCTCGCTGTATGACCCCATGCACCCGGCGGTGCTGCGCCTGATCGCGCATACCATCAACGTCGGCGAGCGGGTCGGCAAACCCGTATCCGTCTGCGGCGAAATGGCGGGGGACGTGCGCGTGACCCGCATGCTGCTGGGCCTGGGGCTGACTGGGTTTTCCATGCACCCGCAGCAGCTGCTGGACGTCAAAAAGGAGATCCGCAAGGCGCATTCCAATGCGCTGCGCGTCAAGGTCGCCTCGGCGCTGAACCGGGCCGAACGTATCGACCTGGCCGCGCTCTCCGGTTGATCCGGGTCAAACCTGCAAGCAGGTCGGCCGGAAACAAATCCCATTCTTTCATCATGGTCTATTACACTGAGTCGTCCCGCCGCTCCGGATGGGTGGCTACCCGCCTTCGAGGCCAAGATGATTTCTCTCGCCATTGCCGGTTTTCGGCAATTCAGCATTGCCTGGCCCCGAACCCTGATGCGTAAGGTCCTGGCCGCCTTCACGCTGGCGGCCCTGCTGGCAGTCGGCAACGTCCTGATCGTCCGCTCCCTGCTACGCGAGTCCGACGGCATCGCGGCCACGGTCAACGTGGCCGGCAAGATGCGCATGCTCAGCCAACGGATCGCGCTCGATGCACTGGCCGAGAGGCTGGCCCCGGATGCTCCGCGCCCCGACCCCTACCAGCTGGAAATTCTGTTCGAGCAGGCCTACGATGCCTTGGATGCGGGCGGTTCCGTCTTCGGCCTGACGATTCCCGCAGTCGATGGACAGCGGCGTGTGCGCCTTGCCGCCGTCGGTCGCGACTGGCAGTCCTATCGGAAGACGATCCAGGAATTCGGCCAGCCGGTTGACGCGGCCGGGGCCAGGGCGGCGGCCGGATATTCGGCGCAGGATCCCGCCCGGGTGCTGGCGGCGAGCGACCAGTTGCTGGGCAGCGCCGAGGGGTTGCTGGATGAGGTCGTGCTGCATGCGCGCAACGTGCAGCAACACGCCCTGATGAGCACCTATGCCCTGTTTGCACTGGACCTGCTGCTGCTGTTGCTTGCGTACGGTATGGTGTCTGGTCTGGTGCTGCGCCCGGTTCGCCGCCTGATGGGCCAGTGTCGCGAAATGGCGGCCGGCAATTACGGTGCGCGGTCAGGCCTTCGAAGTACGGATGAACTGGGCCAGCTCGGGCGGTCGCTGGACGATTCAGCCGCGCACATCGAGCAGTTGCTGGCTGACGTGGATCGCGAACGCGTCCAGCTCAAGCAGGTCGAGGCCATGTTCGAGGGCCTCGCGGACAACACGGTGGCTGGCATCTACATGCTCGATGGCGCCTTCAACCTGACCTATGCCAACGAACAGCTGGCCCGCATCATGGGGTATGACCGGGCCGAAATGACCCGTGGATTCGGACTGGCACGTCTGTTCCCGCCGCTGACCTTCGAGGCCGTGGCCAGCCAGATTCGGCGGCGCTTCGAGGGGCAGGATAAGGGTACTCGCTACGAATGCGCCGCGGTGCGCAGCGACGGCACGCCGCTCGAGGTCGAGATCTTCGGATCGGCCATGACCCTGCGCGGTGAGCCTGCCACCATCGGTATCATGCTGGACATCAGCGAGCGCAAGCGGGCCGAAAGCTCGGCCCGGCGGGCTTCGCTGGTCTACGAGCACACCAGCGAAGCCATGGTGGTGACCGATGGCGAAGGCCTGATCCAGGACATCAATCCGGCCTTCACCGCCGTCACGGGCTACCATGCTGCCGAGGTCATCGGCCAGCGCATGAATCTGCTCAGCTCCGGGCACCAGGACCAGGACTTTTATCAGGCCATGTGGTCGAGTCTGACCGAAACCGGCCGCTGGAGCGGGGACATCTGGAACCGGCGCAAGTCGGGCGAGGAATATATCGAACGTCTGACGATCAATACTTCCTACAACGAAGATGGCAGCGTGGCCTGCCGCATCGGCCTGTTTTCCGACGTGACCGAAAAACGTCGCCGCGAGGCCTCGATCTGGCGCCAGGCGCACTATGATCATCTGACGCAGTTGCCCAATCGCCAGATGTTCCACGAGAACCTGCACCGCTCCATCGATGAGTCGCGCGAGAGCGGTTTGCCCTTTGCGCTGGTGTTCCTGGATCTGGACCTGTTCAAGGAAGTCAACGACACTTTCGGCCACGACGAGGGCGACGAACTGCTGCGCCTGGTGTCGCGCCGCCTGCTGAGCTGCGTGCGGGGTTCGGACCTGGTTGCCCGCCTGGGTGGCGACGAGTTCACGCTGATCGTCCGGGGGCTCAAGCGTCTCGACGATATCCAGCCGATCTGCCAGAAGGTGCTGCAGGCGGTGGCTCAACCCTATGTATTGGACAGCAACACGGTGCACATTTCCGCCAGCGTCGGCGTGACCTTCTTTCCACGGGATGGCGCCAGTGCGACGGAGCTGCTCAAGCATGCGGACCTGGCGATGTATGCGGCCAAGGAAAAGGGCCGTAATCAGTATTGTGTGTTTTCGGCCGACATGCAGGAATCCGCGCAGATGCGTCGCAAACTGCTGCACGACCTGCAGCAGGCGTTGGACGTCGGCGAATTCGTGCTGTATTACCAGCCCATCGTGGACTTGCGATCAGGGCGCATGGTCAAGGCCGAGGCGCTGATCCGCTGGCGGCACCCCGAGCGCGGCCTGGTCAGCCCCGCGGAGTTCATTCCGCTGGCCGAGGACACCGGCCTGATCGTGCCGATCGGCGACTGGGCCTTTCATGAGGCGGCCCGCCAGGTGAAGACCTGGCGCGAGGAACTGGAGCCCGATTTCGAGATCGGAATCAATGTGTCGCCCGTGCAGTTCCAGTCTGACGGGCTGGACCCGCAGGCCTGGATTCAGACATTGGCGACGCTGGGGCTGCCGGGATCCGCCGTCTCGGTCGAGATCACCGAGCGCCTGCTGATGGATACCGAGGATGACTCCAGCGCCCGGCTGCTAGCCTTCCGGGATGCCGGGATCCAGGTGGCGCTGGACGACTTCGGCACGGGGTATTCGTCTTTGTCCTACCTCAAGCGCTTCGACGTGGACTTCCTGAAGATCGACCAGAGCTTCGTTTCTCACCTGGCGCAGGATTCCGAGGATATGGTGCTGTGCCGCGCCATCATCCTGATGGCGCATCAACTGGGCATGAAGGTCATTGCCGAAGGCATCGAGACCCAGGAGCAGCATGAGCTGCTGCTGGAGGCCGGTTGTGACTTCGGGCAAGGGTTCTGGTATTCCAGACCCTTGCCCGCCGAGCATCTCACCGCTCGGCTTCAAGAGGCGCTTCAGGCTGGGTAGGCGGTTTCGCCGTGATCCGCCTGGTCCAGGCCCTGGCTTTCGTTTTCCGCTGTGGCGCGCATCCCGATCAGACGATCCGCCGCGAACACCGCGATAGCCGAGCTCAGTCCCGCCCAGATCAGACTGGCGGCCGCGGCAACCGCTTGCAGCCAGGTCTGGTGCAGCAGGGCAAAAAAGCCTTCCGGGCCGGGGCCGCCCAGCATACGGGAATAGAACACGCCAGTCAGGATCGCGCCGACGATTCCACCCACGGCATGGATGCCGAAGACATCGAAGGAATCATCGATGCCCAGGCGGCGTTTGAGGCCGCTGACGCCATAGAGCGCCGCCCAGGCGGCCAATGCGCCAATGATCGGCGCGGCGCCCGGCGCCACGAATCCCGCAGCCGGCGTGATGCCGACCAGGCCGGCAATCCCGCCTGACGCTGCGCCCAGCAGCGATGCCTTGCCTTTGAGCAGTCGTTCGGCCAGCGCCCAGGCCAGGACCCCGGCGGCGGCGGCCAACAGGGTATTGGCGACGGCCAGGACGGCCTGTTCGTTGGCTGCCAGGGCCGACCCGCCGTTGAATCCGAACCAGCCGACCCAGAGCAGCGCGGCGCCGCTCAGGTTCAGCGGCAGGCTGTGCGGGGGCATGGCCTGCCGGCCGAATCCCCGGCGCGGTCCCAGGTAGCGTGCGGCCACCAGACCCGCCGCCCCGGCGCTGATGTGCACGACGGTGCCACCCGCGAAGTCCAGCGCCCCGAGCAGATGCAGCCAGCCGTCCTCGGCCCAGACCATGTGCGCGATCGGTAGATATCCCAGGGTGAACCAGATCCCGATGTAGCACAGGACGGCGCCAAAACGGGCCCGCTCGGCAATGCTGCCCGTCACCAGTCCGCAGGTGATGGCGGCAAAGGTCGCCTGAAATAGAGAGAACAGCAGCTCGGGGATCGAGCCCGTCAGGGGCAGGGTGGTGCTGGCGCCCGGAAGGTAGAGACCGGCCAGGCCCAGCCGCGTGAAGCCACCAAGCCCGCCAAAGCCCGTCGTGAAGGCCAGCGAATATCCATACAGGAACCACAGGACCGTCGCCAGCGCGCAGGCGCCCAGCGTCTGGCTCATGACCGACAGCACATGGCGACCGCGCGCCAGCCCGCCGTAGAAAAGCGCAAGTCCGGGCATGCACATCAGCCAGACCAGCAAGGTCGAAACCATCACCCAAACGACATCCGTCTTGTCCATGATTCAATGCTCCTGTTGGCGTGGGTCAAAGGGCGGATTCGCCGGATTCGCCGGTGCGGATGCGGATGGCCTGTTCGAGCGGCACGACGAAAATCTTGCCGTCGCCGATTTTTCCGGTGCGTGCGGCCTGACTCAGGCATTCGATCGTCAGTTCCAGCAGGTGATCGGGAACGGCCACCTGGATCTGCAGTTTGGGCAGGAAATCCACCTGATATTCCGCCCCCCGGTAGAGTTCCGTGTGGCCTTTCTGGCGGCCAAAGCCGCGCGCTTCCGTGACCGTCATGCCCTGGATGCCGGAGGCAACCAGGGCCGCGTGGACTTCTTCCAGCTTGAACGGTTTGATGATGGCCGTGATGAGTTTCATGAGCGTTCCTTTGTCGGCGGGCTATGGAACAGTTCAAAGCAAGGGGCATGCCAGGTTTATTTCACTGTAAAGGCGCCTTTCCGGGTGCCAGGCCGCTGGTCATCTCGTGTGATGCCCTGGTTTGGTGCGTCAGGGCGACTGGATTGCGCCGACATGGTGCGAGGATGATTGGTCGCCGGACATGGACGGCGTGCAGTCGGGCGTGGCGTCCACCCGGCGTTTTGTGTCCAGTTGTTGATGGGGCTGGGGCACACCCAGCGGAAGACCTGGGTCATTTCCCCTATGGGGCTCGCAGCGGAAGCGGTGGGTGATGGGCTCTGCCTGTGAAATCAGTGATTACAGGTCAGGGTTTACCCTTGTCAGCTGGGCGCTAGAATTGTAACCAACCCGGCCGTTACACAAGCCGGACATGTCAATAACGATCCGCCATGCGTTGGCAGCGGAATCTTGAATAGGGAAAATCATGAACATGACGCGTAAAACGCTGACTCTAGCCGCCGTGGTCGCATCGCTGAGCCTGCTGGCCGCGTGCTCCAAGAGCGAGTCGCCCAAGGCCCCCGCCACAGAGCCCGCGCCCGCGACCACGCCGGCGCCCGCGCCGCAAGGCCAGCCGGCCGCCCCTCAGACGCCGCAAAGCGCGCCGGCCGATCAGCAGTCCATGCAGGACAAGATCAAGGAATCGGCCGGACAAGCCAAGGACAAGGCCGCTGAAGTGGGCCATGCTGTCGCCGACAAGGCGGGGCAACTGGCTGAAAAGGCCGGCGAGGCCGCCAATAGCGCGCGCGAATCCGTGAAGGAAGGTGCCGCCAAGGCTGATTCCGCCATCCAGGGCGCGATCGGCAACGGCACCAAGTAAGCCGGGCTCCTGATCCGGCCATTCCTTTGTGAGGCGGCTGGATCAGACGTGAGGAAAAGGGCGCTTTGGCGCCCTTTTCCGTATCCGCCCCCTGGCCGCCCGCCATAGCCAACCCGCTTCGCATGGCCGGATGCCGACCCCTGGCTTCCGGGACAATTTCATCCTTCCGAACTCCGAAGGGTCCAGGCGCGGCCTATAGTGCGTCAAACGGTTCGGATGCGGGGAGGCGTCATGTCGCTTGCGGTGCTGGCCAGCCGGGCACTCTTCGGCTTGCAGGCCCGGCCTGTCCAGGTCGAGGTGCATGTCGGGGCCGGCCTGCCGACGTTTTCCCTGGTGGGTCTGCCCGGCGCGGGGGTGCGCGAAAGCCGCGAGCGGGTGCGTTCCGCGATCCTCAGCTGTGGCTTTGAATTTCCCGCAGGGCGGATCACGGCGAATCTCGCGCCCGCCGACCTGCCGAAGGAGTCCGGGCGGTTCGACTTGCCGATCGCCCTGGGTGTGTTGCTGGCGTCGGGGCAGGTGGCCGATGCGCAGGGGCGCAGCCCCGACGTGCGACATTACGTGCTGGCGGGCGAACTGTCCTTGACGGGCGCGCTGGTGCCGGCCGATTCGGCCCTCGCAATCGCGCTGGCGGTTGCGCGGGATGATCCGGACGCGACCCTGATCATGGCGCCGCCCGCAGCGGGCATCGCTGCCCTGGTGCCCGGCCTGCGGGTGCTGGCCGCATCCGGTCTGGACCAGGTCGTGGCGCATTTCGCGGGGCTCGAGCCTTTGCCGCCCGCCGAGCCTGCGACCCTGAGTGGTGCTTCCGGGCCGGTACCCTGCATGGCCGACGTGCGCGGCCAGGCGGCGGCGCGTCGCGCCCTGGAGATCGCCGCCGCCGGCGGCCACAGTCTGATCATGACGGGGCCGCCCGGGGTGGGCAAGAGTATGCTGGCCCAGCGGATGCCGGGGCTTTTGCCGCCGCTCTCGCGGTGGCAGGCGCTGGAGGTGGCGGCCGTGCAGGGGCTGGTGAGTCCTCTGCGCGCCTTGCCGGTGCAGCCGCCATTCAGGGCTCCACACCATGGCGCGTCCATGCCGGCGCTGGTGGGAGGCGGCGCGCATCCCCGGCCAGGCGAGATCAGTCTGGCTCATCACGGTGTGCTGTTCCTGGATGAGCTGCCCGAATTCGACCGCCGCGCGCTGGAGGCCCTGCGTGAGCCGCTGGAGACGGGCACCGTCACCGTCGCACGGGCGGCGGGCAGCTGCCATTTTCCGGCGCGCTTTCAGCTGGTCGCGGCCATGAATCCCTGTCCCTGCGGCTGGCTGGGCCATCCCCGCCAGTCCTGCCGCTGCCCCCAGGAACGGATTGCGCGGTATCGCGCACAGGTGTCCGGGCCGCTGCTGGACCGCATCGACCTGCATGTGAATTTGGCCATCGAAGGCGCCTGGCATGAAGCGCCGGCGGGCGAATCGTCCGTGGCGATCCGCACCCGGGTGCAGGCGGCGCATCGGGTCCAGCTGGATCGCCAGGGCAGCCTGAATGCCCGGCTGGATGCGCCAGGGCTGGTGGCCCATGGGGCTCTGGATGCGCCAGGGAGGGTGCTGCTGGCCAGAACCGTCGAGGCCTGGGGATGGTCGGCGCGTGCCACGCAGCGCATCCTTCGGGTGGCTCGGACCCTGGCGGACTTGCAGGGCATGCCGGGGATCGGCGTGGCGCAGCTGGCGGAGGCGATTCAGTTCCGCCCGGACGCGGGGGCACCGCGTCCAGGCAGGTAAAATGAAGCTTTCCATTCAGGAGGCTGCGATGATCGCCCCCAATCAGTGGTTCGAGGATTTCCAGAAGAACATGTCGGATTTGCTGGCCAAAACGCCCGCCGCCGACATCGAGCGCAACATGAAGGCACTCATGACGCAGACCTTTGCCCGCATGGATCTGATCACCCGCGAAGAGTTCGACGTGCAGGCCGATCTGCTGGCGCGCGCGCTGGAACGGGTCGATTCCCTGGAGACCCGGGTACACGCACTGGAACAACAGTTCGACAAAACCGAGTAAATCATCCTATAATCAAGGGCTTTTCCGGGTACTCACATCAAATTCGTGCACAACCGATCGGGTTTTGTGTTCGAAATTTTTTGGGGTCGTGGAAAAAGGCCCGGTCATGCTGGTTGCGCATGTCGGGTTCATCATGTTTGCGAATTGCAGGTCATCCAAGCGTCCGGTCTGTCGGGCCACCTGGATTCGCCAAGCCAACAGAGTAATCGTCATGCCCAAGATGAAGAGCAAAAAAGGCGCTTCCAAGCGCTTTAAGGTGCGCGGCAGTGGTTCCATCAAGCGCGGCCAGGCTTTCAAGCGTCATATCCTGACCAAGAAAACCACAAAGAACAAACGCCAGCTGCGTGGTTCGGCTGCTGTCCATGAAACGAACGTTGCCTCCGTGAAGGCGATGTTGCCTTTCGCCTGATCGGAGATCTCTCATGCCTCGCGTCAAACGCGGCGTCACAGCTCGTGCACGCCATAAAAAAGTCATCAAGGCCGCCAAGGGCTACCGTGGTCGCCGCGGTAATGTCTTCCGGGTCGCCAAACAGGCGGTCATGCGTGCCGGCCAGTACGCCTACCGCGATCGCCGCAATAAAAAGCGCACCTTCCGCGCCCTGTGGATCACCCGCATCAATGCGGGCTGCCGTGAACTCGGCGTGACCTACAGCGTGTTCATCGCCGGTCTGAAGAAGGCCTCGATCGAACTCGATCGCAAGGTCCTGGCCGACATGGCCGTGCGCGACAAGGCCGGCTTTGCCGCCATTGTGGCCCAGGCGAAATCCGCACTGGCAGTCTGACCGAACCAGTTTCGTTTTCGATTCTGTTTCATCGCAAACGGAGCTCGTTCGGGCTCCGTTTGCGTTTTGGAAGAAACTATGAACACGACGCTCGACGAGCTGATCGCCCAGGCCCGGGATCGTTTCGCACAAGCGCGGGACGCGGCGACCCTGGAAAATGAAAAGGCCGCATTCCTGGGCAAGCAGGGGTCGCTGACCGCGCTGCTCAAGGGGCTCGCCGGCCTGCAGGGCGAGGAAAAGCGCACCCGGGGGGCGCTGATCAACGAAGCCAAGCAGCAGGTCGAAGCCCTGCTGAATGCGCGCCGTGCCGAAATGGCGCAGGCCGTGCTCGATCAGCGACTGGCTGCGGAAACCATCGACGTGACCTTGCCGGGTCGCGGGCGTGGCACGGGCGGCATCCACCCCGTGATCCGCACCTGGCAGCGCGTCGAGCAGATTTTCCGGTCGATCGGTTTCGACGTGGCCGACGGCCCCGAAATCGAGAACGACTGGACCAACTTCACCGCCTTGAACAATCCGGAAAATCATCCGGCGCGTTCCATGCAGGACACGTTCTACGTGGACATGCAGGATGCGGGCGGGCTGCCGCTGGTGCTGCGCACGCACACCAGCCCCATGCAGGTGCGCTACGCGCGCATGAACACCCCGCCCATCAAGGTGATCGCCCCGGGGCGCACTTACCGCGTGGACAGCGACGCCACCCATTCGCCCATGTTTCATCAGGTCGAAGGCCTCTGGATCGCCGAGGACATCTCCTTCGCCGACCTGAAGGGCGTCTACACCAATTTCCTGCGTGCCTTCTTCGAAACCGATGACCTGACGCTGCGCTTTCGTCCGTCCTTCTTCCCGTTCACGGAACCGTCGGCCGAGATCGACATGATGTTCACCTCGGGGCCGAACCAGGGCCGCTGGCTGGAAATCTCCGGCTCCGGGCAGGTCCATCCCCAAGTCGTGCGCAATTTCGGCCTGGATCCGGAACGCTACATCGGCTTTGCCTTCGGCTCGGGTCTCGAGCGCCTGACCATGCTGCGCTATGGCGTCAACGACCTGCGCCAGTTCTTCGAGGGCGACCTGCGCTTCCTGCGTCAGTTCAACGTCTAGGCTCTCGCGATACGGAATCCGAATCATGCAATTTCCAGAATCATGGCTGCGTGCCTGGGCCAATCCCGACATCGACAGCGAAGCCCTGTCCCACCGGCTGACCATGGCCGGCCTGGAGGTCGAGGACGCCGATCCCTACGCGCCGCCGTTCGCGGGCGTGGTTGTGGCGCGCATCGTGTCCGCCGAACCCCATCCCAACGCCGACAAACTGCGTGTCTGCCAGGTCGATGATGGCACTGGCTCCGCACTGCAGATCGTCTGCGGCGCGCCCAACGCCGCTGCTGGCCTCGTAGTGCCGCTCGCACGCGTCGGTGCCGAACTGCCTGGCGGCATGAAGATCGGGCCGGTCAAGATGCGCGGGGTCGAGTCCCGCGGCATGCTGTGCTCGGCGCGCGAGCTGGGGCTGTCCCAGGATCATTCCGGTTTGCTGGAATTGCCCGCCGACCTGACCCCGGGCACCGATATCCGGGCCGCCCTGGATCTGGACGATACGATCTTCACCCTGAAGCTCACCCCCAACCGGGCGGACTGCCTGTCCATCCTGGGCGTGGCGCGGGAAGTCGCCGCCCTGACGGGTTGCGCGCTGCGCGCGCCCGAAGTCCCCGCCGTGCCGGTGACGATCCAGGACCGTCTGCCGGTTCAGGTTCAGGCGCCGGACCTGTGCGGCCGCTTTGCGGGCCGGATCGTGCGCGGCGTGAATGCCCGTGCCGCCACGCCCGACTGGATGAAATCCCGCCTGGAACGCGCGGGGCAGCGTTGCGTGTCGGCGCTGGTCGATATTTCCAACTACGTCATGCTGGAATTGGGCCGGCCGACCCATGTGTTCGATCTGCGGCGCATTCAGGGTGGCCTGACCGTGCGCTGGGCGCGCGAGGGCGAGCAGCTGGAATTGCTCAATGGCCAGACCGTCGCGCTGGCGCCCGACGTGGGCGTCGTCGCCACCGACCAGGCGCTGGAAAGCCTGGCCGGCGTCATGGGGGGCAACGCCTCGGCCGTTACGCTGGACACCACGGACGTCTATCTGGAAGGGGCATTCTGGTGGCCCGAGGCCATCATGGGCCTGACGCGCCGCTTCAAACTCACGTCCGAGGCCGGACACCGCTTCGAGCGGGGCGTGGATTTTTCCACCATTCCCGCGCATCTGGACATCATGACGCAGCTGATTCTGGATATCTGCGGCGGGCAGGCGGGCCCCCTGGATGACCAGATCCTCCGGCTGCCGTCCCGCGCCCCCGTGCGCATGCGCCTGTCGCGCTGCGTGCGTGTGCTGGGGATCGACCTGTCGGCCGAGCAGATCACCGGCATCTTCGCGAGCCTGGGGTTCGAATTCGCACACCACGGAGAGGACTTCCTGGTGACCCCGCCGGCGGCCCGCTTCGATCTGAACCTCGAAGAAGACCTGATCGAGGAGGTCGCCCGCATTTACGGCTTCGACCGGATCCCCGACCTGCCGCCGGTCGCGCCCGCCCTGATGCGGGCCCAGCCCGAAACCCTGTACGGTCCGCATGCCATGCGCGCGTCCATGGCGGCGCTGGATTACCAGGAGGTCATCAATTTTTCCTTCGTCGAAGAGGCCTGGGAACGCGACTACTGCGGCAATGAACAGCCGATCCGGCTGCTCAATCCGATCGCCAGCCAGCTGGCGGTGATGCGATCCGGGCTGATCGGCGGGCTGCTTGCCAACATCGCGCACAACGCCAAGCACCGCCAGACCCGGGTCCGCGTGTTCGAACTGGGCCGTGTCTTTGCGCGGGACGCATCCGTGGCCGACGGCGACCTGTCCGTGGCCGGTGTGGCGCAGCCCACCCATCTGGCAGCCGCGGCCTGGGGGCCGGCCCTGCCCGAACAGTGGGGTGAAGCCGTGCGCCCCGTCGATTTCTTCGACATGAAGCGCGATCTCGAATCCCTGCTGGGGGCTCGCGCCGCCGGGTTGCGCTGCGAGGCCGCCAGCCATCCCGCGCTGCATCCCGGGCGCAGCGCCCGGCTGCTGCTGGACGGGCGGCCGATCGGGTGGCTGGGCGAAGTTCACCCGCGCTGGGCGCAGGCGCTGGATCTGGCGCATGCACCGGTGGTCTTCGAACTGGATGCCGACGCCGTGTCCGAACGCGTCTTTCCGCAGTCGGCCGATCTGTCCAGGCAGCCGGTCGTGGTGCGCGATCTGGCGATCTGGGTCGATGCCCGGCTGCCATGGCAGGCCCTGCTTGATACACTTGAACACCAGATCGCGGCCGATGCCGCACTCGCGGTCGTCAAAGACATTAAACTGTTCGACATTTGGCGCGATGCGTCTTCCGCGGAACAACGCAGCCTGGCCTTGCGTTTCTGGTTCCAGGGGCAGGATGCGACGCTCGACGAGCGCCAGATAGAATACTGCATGCAACGTCTGACCGAGGCTCTGTCCCAGGCGCATGGGGCCCGGTTGCGTACATAGGAGATTTGCGGGTGAATACGGATCGGACGCTGACCAAAGCCCACTTGGCCGAACTGCTGTTCGAGCGCGTGGGCCTGAACAAACGGGAAGCCAAGGACGTGGTGGATACGTTCTTTTCCGAAGTCCGCGATGCCCTGGTTCAGGGGGTCGAGGTCAAACTTTCGGGATTCGGCAGTTTTCAGGTGCGCAATAAACCGCCGCGCCCCGGGCGTAACCCGAAGACGGGCGAGGTCATTCCCATCTCGGCCCGCCGGGTGGTGACCTTTCATGCCAGCCAGAAACTCAAGGATGGCATCGTGACGACCGGAGAACCCGCATGACACCGGCCGCGTCTTCTTCGGCGCTGCCGCCCATCCCCGCCAAACGCTACTTCACCATTGGCGAGGTCAGCGAACTGTGCGGCGTCAAGCCGCACATCCTGCGCTACTGGGAACAGGAATTCGCGCAGCTCAAGCCCGTCAAGCGCCGGGGTAATCGGCGGTATTATCAGCACCACGAGGTTCTGCTGGTGCGCCGCATCCGCGATCTGTTGTACGAACAGGGTTTCACCATCGCCGGCGCCCGCAACCGCTTGGGCGAGGGTGCCGACGTGCCACATGACCAGGATGCTGCCGTGCGCCTGACCGGGGCCGAATTGCAGTCCCTGCGAGCCGAACTGCAGGGCATTCGCGAGCGCCTGGGCCGGGCGCTGGGTGCTGCTGACCGGCCCAATCAGGCAGCGGGTTTGCGCGATCTTTGATCCGGCGCCGCCGGGCTGATGCCGCGGGTGCGTTTTTCCGATGCGGGGCCGTTCTTGGGGCAGCCCTGCATTTTTAGTGAGTTTCCAGCTGTACCGGTTGTTGCACGACCTTGCTGGTCGTGTGGTGCAGATTGGCCCCGATCACCAGGGTGAGCAGGCCGGCTACCATGCAGGCCGCGACGATGACGGCGATGCGATGGCGGCCAATCCGCCAGCGGCGCCAATCCAGGCGGCCCGAGGATTCCTGAGGGGATGATGGTGTATCAGGTTCGGCCGCGTGAATCGGCGCCGGGCGGGGCTCTTCCGGCATGGGCATGCCTTCCATTCCCAGGGTCGCCTGGATCCGGGCGATCACCGTGGCGGGCGGCGGGGCTGGTTGCAGCGCATCGACGATGCCCAGAAAATACGTTTCCCACTTCAGGGCCCGCGCGGCGGCCGCGTCATCCTGTGCCAGGCGCGCCTGGATGTCCCGGGACTGATCGGGCATGTCCAGCCCCAGCACATAGCACGCAATTTCGTGATCGGAATAGGAACGGTGCGATTTCATGCGCGCACGGCCTCGTCGATATGGCTCAGGCTTGCCTCGATGGATGCCTGGATGTCGGGTTCGGAACGGTCCAGCAGGGCGGCGATACGGGCCGGGTCACCGCCGTGCAGGTAGGCCTGCAGCAGTGCTTCGAGCTGGGGGGCGGGCAGAGCGGCCAGCGCGCCTGGTATCGTGTCGGCGGTGGCGTCGGTGCGCAGTGTCAGGGTCGGCAGCGGCAGGTTTTCCGGGGACGAGTCCCCCGCTTCTTGGTGATGCCGCGCATGCGCCCGCGCCCGATAGCGCAGGATGCTGTACATCCAGGCGCGGGCGGTGCCGATGGTCGGGCTGTAGCCAGCGGCGTTACGCCAGATCAGCACGAAGGTCTCGTGCAGAACGGTATCGGCATGTTCGGGCTCTCCCAGCATGGCTAGCGCCAGGGCACGCATGGCGGGCGCCTCGTGGCGATACAGGGCGTGAAAAGCGGACCGGTCACCGGCGGCGCAGGCGCCGAGTTCCACTTCGTAATCGAAAACCGAAACAGTCATACAATCAGCCGGGCTTCCTTCAATGCTCTCTATTGTATGCGCAGCCCGCCGTGCAGCCGCTGTCGCGGCTCCGCAGCTTGTCACTCCAGATTTCCGGACGTTTCCATGCGTTTTTCCCATACTGGCCCGGCCCCCGCGCGACGCGACGACTGGCAGACTCTGAAGACCCTCTGGCCCTATGTGTGGGCCTTTCGCGGCCGCGTGACGCTGGCTTTTGCCTGTCTGCTCGTGGCCAAGCTGGCCAATGTCTCGACCCCGATCTACCTGAAGGATCTGATCGATGGGCTGGGGATGCCCTCCACGCAGCTGACGGTCCCCCTGGCCGCGCTGGCCGGCTACGGATTGGCGCGCCTGATGACCGGGGTTTTCGGCGAACTGCGCGACGCCCTGTTCGCACGGGTCACCCAGGGCTCCATTCAGCAGGTCGCCAGCCGGGTGTTCCGCCATCTGCTGGCGCTGTCGCTGCGGTTTCACATGGGGCGGCGCACGGGCGGACTGACGCGCGACATCGAGCGTGGCACGAAGGGAATCGGCTTTCTGCTCAATTTCACGGTCTTCAACGTCCTGCCCACGCTGCTGGAGATCGCCATGGTGACCGGGGTGCTGCTGTGGCGCTACGACTGGATCTTTGCCGCGCTGACGCTCGCCACGATCGCGGCCTACGTGCTGTTCACCCTGAAGGTCACCGAACGGCGCATGGTGTACCGGCGCACCATGAACACGCTGGACAGCCAGGCCAACGGCAAGGCCATCGACGCCCTGCTGAATTACGAAACCGTCAAATATTTCGGCAATGAGACCTACGAGAGCCGCCGCTACGATCACGATATGCGCGGCTGGGTCGATTCGGCGGTGCGCAACCAGGTTTCGCTGAATCTGCTGAACATGGGGCAGGGCCTGATCATCACCATCGGCATGACGGCACTGCTGTGGCAGTCCGCGCGTGGCGTGGTGCTGGGCCGGATGACGGTGGGTGACGTGGTGCTGGTGTCCGCGTACCTGACGCAGCTGTACGCGCCCTTGAATTTCCTGGGTTTCGTCTATCGGGAAATCAAGCATGCGCTGGCCGACATGGAACGCATGTTCGACCTCCTGGGGCATCATCAGGAAGTTGCCGACCGGCCGGGCGCCACGGTCTTGCAGGCGGATCAGGCCAGCTTGAGCTTCGATGCCGTGGATTTCGGCTACCAGGCGGACCGTCAGATCCTGCACCAGGTCAGCTTTTCGGTGCCTGCGGGCGGCTCGCTGGCTGTGGTGGGCTCGTCCGGCGCGGGGAAATCCACGCTGTCGCGCTTGCTGTTCCGTTTTTATGACCCCACCGCCGGTGCCGTGCGCATCAACGGCCGCGACATCCGCGACTATACGCAAGACAGCGTCCGCGCCCATATCGGCATCGTGCCGCAGGATACGGTGCTGTTCAACGACACCATCGGCTACAACATCGCCTATGGCCGCCCCGGTGCCACGCAGGACGAAGTCATCGAGGCGGCGCGTGCCGCCCACATCCATGATTTCGTGGCGTCCCTGCCACAGGGCTACGACACGCCTGTCGGCGAGCGGGGCCTGAAACTGTCGGGCGGTGAAAAGCAGCGGGTCGCCATTGCCCGGGCCCTGCTGAAATCACCCCCCATCCTGGTCTTCGACGAGGCCACCAGCGCGCTGGACACCCGCACCGAACGGGCCATCCAGGATCAGCTGGACCGCATCGCCCAGGGGCGTACGACGCTGATCATCGCGCACCGCCTGTCCACCATCGTCCATGCGGATCACATCCTGGTGCTGGAGGGTGGCCGGGTGGTGGAGCAGGGCACCCACGATGCTCTGCTGGCACGCGATGGCCGTTATGCGAGGATGTGGGAATTGCAGCAGTCCCGCACCGCCGAGACGCCGTAAAGGTTCGTCCGGCAGGCGCGCAACGGCACGTTTGCCTGAAATCGTGATCCGCGGCATCAGGGTTTGACCTATACTGTACCAAAGCGGTACTATTTTGTTTCCCGAATTTCCTCCCCCTTGGACCAGCCCATGCTGCGGATCAGCAAGATCGTCGATTACGGAATCCTTGTGTTGACGCACATGGCAACCCGTCCGACGCACGTCTGCAGCGCCGCCGAGCTGGCCGGGGCTCTGGGGCTCGGTCAACCCGTGGTCAGCAAAGTCCTGAAACTGCTGGCGCAGCACGGTCTGGTCGCCAGCACACGCGGGGCGCATGGCGGCTACCGCCTGGAACGCGAGCCCGATCGCATCAACGTCGCCCAGATCATCGATGCCCTGGAGGATCAACCCTTTGGCCTGACGGAATGCACGGCCCTGCCGGGCGTCTGCAGCGTCGAAGGCGCCTGCCACATCCGCACCCACTGGCAGCGCATCAACCTGATCGTGCGTCGCACGCTGGAATCCGTGACGCTGGCCAACATGGTCGATGATGCGCGGCCCATCTCTGCGCCTGTGGTCGCCGTGACCGGTGCGCACCCGCCCCTTACGAATATTCCGAACTGGAGTCTGTCCAAATGAGTACTGTCAATGACAAGCTCGATTCCTTCCTCGATCGCGAGTATGACGCCGGTTTCGTCACGCAGATCGAGGCCGAGACCTTTCCGAAGGGATTGGACGAGGATGTGATTCGCCGCTTGTCCGCGGTCAAGCGCGAACCCGAGTTCATGCTGCAGTGGCGCCTGAACGCCTACCGCGAATGGCTGAAGATGCCGCAGCCCCAATGGGCCAAGGTCCATTTCCCGGAACCCGACTTCCAGGACATCAGCTATTACTCCGCGCCCAAATCGAAGAAGGACGGTCCCAAGAGCCTGGAAGATGTCGATCCCGAACTGCTGAAGACCTACGAAAAGCTGGGCGTGCCGCTGCACGAGCGTGCGAAGCTTGCCGGTGTGGCGGTCGATGCCGTGTTCGATTCGGTGTCGGTGGCGACGACGTTTCGCAAGCAGCTGGCCGACGTCGGCGTCATCTTCTGTTCGTTTTCCGAGGCTGTGCGCTCGTACCCCGAACTGGTCCAGAAATATATGGGTTCGGTCGTGCCCCCGGGGGACAATTTCTACGCGGCGCTGAATTCGGCGGTCTTTTCCGACGGTTCTTTCGTCTATATCCCGAAGGGCGTGAAATGCCCGATGGAACTGTCCACCTATTTCCGCATCAACAGTGCCGATACCGGTCAGTTCGAACGCACCCTGATCATCGCCGACGAAGGGGCCATCGTCAGCTACCTGGAAGGCTGTACGGCGCCCATGCGCGACGAAAACCAGCTGCACGCCGCCGTGGTGGAACTCGTCGCCCTGGACGACGCCCGGATCAAATATTCCACCGTGCAGAACTGGTATCCGGGCGACGAGAACGGCCTGGGCGGCATCTACAATTTCGTCACCAAGCGCGGCGACTGTCGCGGGCCGCGTTCGCGGATTTCCTGGACCCAGGTGGAAACCGGATCGGCCATCACCTGGAAATATCCTAGCGTGATCCTGCGCGGCGACGATTCCACGGGCGAATTCTATTCGGTGGCCCTGTCCAACCATTATCAGCAGGCCGACACCGGCACGAAGATGGTGCACATGGGACGCAACACGCGCAGCACCATCATCTCGAAGGGCATTTCCGCCGGTCACGGCAGCAATACGTTCCGTGGCCTGGTGCGCATGACGCCCAAGGCGGAAAACGCCCGTAATTACACGCAGTGCGATTCGCTGCTGATCGGCAAGGAATGCGCCGCGCACACCTTCCCGACCATCGAGGTGCAGAATCCCAGCGCCAGCGTCGAACACGAGGCCACGGCCTCGCGTATCGCGGAAGATCAACTGTTCTATGCCATGCAGCGCGGCCTGTCGGCCGAGGACGCCGTGTCGATGATCGTCAACGGCTTCTGCAAGGAAGTTTTCAAGGAATTGCCCATGGAATTCGCCGTCGAAGCGCAGAATCTGCTCGGCGTGAGCCTGGAAGGCAGCGTCGGTTAAGGAGCCCATCTCATGCTGAAAATCAATGATCTGCACGCCTCGATCGAGGACAAGGAAATCCTGCGCGGCCTCAACCTCGAGGTCAATCCGGGCGAAGTCCACGCCATCATGGGCCCCAACGGCGCCGGGAAAAGCACCTTGTCCCAGGTGCTGACCGGCCGCGAGAACTACCGGGTCACGGGCGGCACCGTCACGTACGAAGGCCAGGACCTGCTGGCCCTGCCCGTGGAAGAGCGCGCCCGTGCCGGCATTTTCCTGGCGTTCCAGTACCCGATCGAAGTCCCGGGTGTCTCGAATGCCTATTTCATGCGCGCTGCCGTCAACGCCGGACGGCGTCATCGCGGCCTGCCCGAACTGGACGCCATGGATTTCGTCAAGAAAGCCAAGGCGGAAATGAAGCTCGTCGGCATGCGCGATGAATTCCTGTACCGCTCGGTCAACGAAGGGTTTTCAGGCGGCGAGAAAAAACGCAACGAGGTCCTGCAGATGGCCTTGCTGGAACCGAAACTCGCCATCCTGGACGAGACCGATTCCGGCCTGGACATCGACGCCCTGAAGACGGTGGCTGATGGCGTCAACCGCCTGCGTTCGCCCGATCGCGCCATGATCGTCATCACCCACTATCAGCGCCTGCTGGACTACATCGTGCCTGATTTCGTCCACGTGCTGGCCCACGGCCGGATCGTGCGTTCGGGCGGCCGCGAACTCGCGCTGGAACTGGAAGAAAAAGGCTACGGCTGGATCGAAGGGGTCAATCAGACCCCGGCGGCCGCGCGTGGCGCCAAGGCCGACGACGGCAAGAAGATCGGCGTCAAACCGGGGGCGCGCGCATGAGTACCGATCTTCAGGTCTGGGCCGATGTGCTGGGCCGGCGGGCGGATTCCCTGGCCGGAGCGCGGCTGCCCTGGCTGGCCGATTTGCGTCGGCAGGCTCTGGACCGCTTTATGAGCGAAGGCTGGCCCACCACCCGAAACGATGCCTGGCGTCATACGTCGCTGTCGCCGTTGGCGGCGGCAACGTTTGCGGACGGTGGCGCGCAGCCGGTGGCCGACCTCGTCGCCTCGCTGAAGGCCGGCGAATCCGGCCACTGGCTGGTGTTCGTCGATGGTGCTTTCGACGCGGCGTTGTCCGACCTCGGGTCGCTGCCCGCAGGTGCGACCCTGTTGCCGCTGTCGCAGGCCTGGGCGGATCACGCCGAGGCCATCCAGGCCGCCTATGGCCAGGCCGAGGACGGCCACAGCACCAGTGCCCTGAACCTGGCACTGGCCAGCGATGGCGCCTGGATCCGGCTGGCGTGCGGCGTGGCCGTCGAGCAGCCCATCCACCTGGTATGCGTGGCCGCGTCGCCGCAGGCGGCGCATTTTCTGCGCCACCTGATCCAGGCGGATGCCAATTCGCAGGCGACCGTGGTCGAACATTACGTCGGTGTGCCGGGCGCCAGCAATCTGCGCCACGCCGCCACCCGCCTGACGCTGGGCAGCGACGCGCGCATCACCCATCTGAAACTTCAACAGGAATCGGCCCAGGCCTGGCACCTGGGGGAAATCGATGCCGTGCAGTCGCGGGGGTCGTATTTCGCATCCCATTCGGTGTCCCTGGGCGCGCGCCTGGCGCGGCACGACATCGCCACGCATTTCGCCGACGAGCGCTGCGAGACGCTCTTCAATGGGCTGTACTACGTGAACCAGCGCCGTCACGTGGATCACCACACCCTGATCGGCCACGAAAAGCCGCGTTGCGTCAGCCATGAAAACTATCGCGGCATCCTGGCCGATACCGCGCATGGTGTGTTCAGCGGCCGTATCCTGGTCGCGCCCGGTGCCGACGGCACCGACGCCATCCAGCGCAATGACAGCCTGCTGCTGTCGCGTCTGGCGAAATCGGATTCCCGGCCGGAACTCGAAATCTACGCCGATGACGTGAAATGCGCCCATGGCACGACCGTGGGCCAGATCGACGCCGACAGCCTGTTTTACCTGCGTACGCGTGGGCTGGACGAGGCGCATGCCCGCGACATCCTGACCTACGCCTTCGCGGCGGCCAGTGTTGCGCGCATCGATTTCGTACCCTTGCGCCAACGGGTCGAGCAGGCCATCCGCGCCCTGTTGCCCGGCGGCATGGCCCTCCAGGAGGCCGCATGAACGCGCCGCTGACTTCTCGCGAAAGCGCCCGTCTCGCCGTCGATGACGAGGCGGGGGATGCATTGTCGGCGGTCGGCGGCCGCGCCGCGCTGCTGGACTGCGCAGCCGATTTTCCGATCCTCGCGCGGCCTGTGCGCAAGCGCCGGCTGGCCTATCTGGACAATGGCGCCACCACTCAGAAACCCCGGGCGGTGATCCAGGCGCTGGATCAGTTTTACGAACAGTCCAATGCCAACATCCACCGAGGCGTGCACTGGCTGTCCCAGCATGCCACCGACCTGTACGAACAGGCTCGGGAACGAGTGCGCGAGCTGTTGAACGCGCCCGACAGCCAGAACGTCATCTTCACCCGAGGCACGACGGAATCCATCAATCTGGTCGCGCAGACCTGGGGCCAGACCCTGCGGGCCGGCGACGAGATCCTGGTCACCGGGATGGAACACCATTCCAACATCGTGCCGTGGCAGCTGCTGTGCGCCCGCACCGGTGCCGTGTTGCGCCATGTCCGGATCACGGATTCGGGTGAGCTCGACCTGGACGACTTCCGGGCGCAGCTGAACGCGCGCACGAAGCTGGTCGGTATCGCTCATGTGTCCAACGCGCTGGGGACCGTCAATCCTGTTCAGGATCTGACCCGCCTGGCGCATGACGCCGGCGCCCTGGTGCTGATCGACGGCGCCCAGGCCGTGGCGCACGCGACGGTGGACGTCCAGGCCCTGGACTGCGATTTCTACGCCTTTTCCGGGCACAAGATCTATGGTCCGACCGGCATCGGCGCGCTGTATGTGCGCGGTTCGATCCTGAAGGACCTGCCGCCCTGGCAGGGCGGCGGCGATATGATCCGCACTGTCAGTTTCGACGGCAGCACCTGGGCCGAGGGCCCGCAGCGCTTCGAGGCCGGCACACCGAACATCGCCGGGTCGATCGTCCTGGGCGCGGCGATCGACTATGTGCGCGGCATCGGGCTGGACCGCATCGCCGCCCACGAATCGGCGCTGCTGGCTGAAGCCACCGCCGCCATGCAGGCACTGCCAGGCGTGCGTCTGATCGGCACCGCGCCGCACAAGGCGGGGATCCTGTCGTTCCTGGTCGACGGCATCCATCCGCACGACTTGGGCACGATCCTGGACACCGAAGGCGTGGCGATCCGGGCGGGGCACCACTGCGCCATGCCGCTCATGACGCGTTTTGGCATTCCAGGCACGGCGCGGGCGTCCTTCGCCCTGTACAACGACCTGCGCGACGTCGAGGCCCTGGTGGCGGGCGTGCGCAAGGCCCAGAAACTGTTCGGGGTGTAAGGCATGAGAGACACAGAAGACGGCCTGCGAGAGCTCTACCAGGAAGTCATCTTCGATCACAACCGCAACCCACGCAATTTTCATGCGATGGACGATGCTTCGAACCGGGCCGATGGCTACAACCCGTTGTGCGGCGATCAGCTGACGGTCTATGCCCAGGTAGCGGATGGCGTCGTGCAGGATGTCAGCTTCATCGGCCATGGCTGCGCGATCTCGACCGCGTCGGCGTCGCTGATGACGGAAGCCGTGCGCGGTTTGTCCGTGGATCAGGTGGAATCCCTGTTTCACAACATTCACGCCATGCTGACCGAAGCCCACCCGGATTGCGATCTGGGCAAGCTCGAAGTCCTGTCCGGGGTGCGCGAATTTCCCTCACGGGTGAAGTGCGCCACACTGGCCTGGCATACGCTGCACAACGCCATCGTGCAGGCGCGCGATACGGCCGTCACCGAATAATGCGATGAACCAGAGGTAACATCATGAGTTTCAATCGGCAGGAAGTGATCGTGAACCGGGACTGCCCGGCGGTCACCGTGCCCTACGGTTCGCCCGTGACCATCGAGGCGGGCTGCGAGGCCGTCATCACCCAGCAGCTGGGTGGCACCTACACCGTGATGGTGGAAGGCAATCTGTATCGTATCGAGGGCGTCGATGGCGATGCCCTGGGCTTTGAGCCCACCGAAGAGGTCAAGCATGTCCATGAAGGCCCGGCCACGGTGGAATCCGTGGAAGACGCCGCCTGGACCATGCTGTCCACCTGCTATGACCCGGAAATCCCCGTGGACATCGTCAACCTAGGGTTGGTCTACGAGTGCAAGGTCATGCCCGCCGCCACGCCGGACCGGTTTCGCATCGAGATCAAGATGACGCTGACCGCCGCCGGCTGCGGCATGGGCACGATGATCGCCGACGAGGCGCGCAACAAGCTGCTGAATATCGGCGGCGTGGATGAAGCCACTGTGGATCTGGTCTGGGATCCGCCCTGGAGCCGCGAGATGATCAGCGAACCGGCCAAGCTGCAGCTGGGCCTGCTTTGACGGATGGCCATCGGCCGGGGCGGTTGCCTGCCCCGGCGGTGCTCTCGTATTTCTTTCGATGTTGGTGTGTCAATGTGGTCTCTGCCGGATCCGAAACAGCCCGCCCGTCTGGCGGCCGATGTCGGCCCGGGTATCGATCCGGCGAGCGCCGATCGTGACCTGATACTGGGCGGCGTCCTCGACGCCGTGTTCCAGCCGATCGTCTGGCTGCGGGAGGGTGCCGCGCTGGGCTACGAAGGGCTGATCCGCGGCCCTCGGGACAGCCGGCTGTACAGTCCGGAACCTCTGTTTTCGGCGGCGCGCGCCTTGGGACAGGGGGTCACCCTGGAATTGCGTGCAGCGCGCGTCGTCGTCGAGCGCTTCGCCGCGCTGGGGCTGCCCGGCCGCCTGTTCCTGAACATCAGTCCGCAGGCTTTGCTGGCTACCTGCGAGTCCGAACCGAGCCTGCCGGCTCTGCTGTTGCAGGCCGGGCTGGACATCAGCCGCCTGGTCGTCGAGGTGACGGAACAGGAGGTCGATGGCAACTGGTCGGAGCTGGCGGCCGTCATCGCGGTGCTGCAGGCGCAAGGCGTGCAGTTCGCCATCGATGATCTGGGTACCGGGTTCTCCAATCTGGGCCGCTGGCTGAAATTGCGACCCAAGTACATCAAGACCGACAAGGCCTTTGTCAGAGGGATCCAGGACGATCTGCTGCGCCAGCAGATGCTGCGTTCCATCAGCGACATCGCGGCGGTGGCTGGCGCCATCGTCGTGGCCGAGGGCATCGAGACGGTGGATGAACTGGCTTGCGTCTGCGATCAGGGCATTTCCTGCGCGCAGGGCTATTACATCGATCGGCCGCAGGCGCAGCCCTCGCGCCGGGCCTGGACGGGGCTGTCGTCCGATCTGACCACTCTGCGGCTGGACGCGCTGCGATGCTGCGCGGAGCCCGGGCTGCCGCAGGACGATGAGCAGGGCTGGGCGCTGCAACTGTTGCGGCGTGTTCCCAGCGTCACCTCCCAGATGTCCAGTGAAGCGGTTTTCAGTCTGTTTCTGGGCAAGCCTGGCCTCTACACCATTCCGGTGGTGGAGGATGGCTGTCCGCTTGGTGTGCTCAAGCGCAGCAGCCTGGTGGAGCGGTTTTCCCTGCCGTTCCAGCGCGAGCTGTATGGTAAAAGCCCCTGCCGGCTGTTCATGGACAGCAAACCGCTGATCGTGGACATGCACACGCCGCTGCTGACGCTCAGCCGCTGGCTGGCCGAGGCCGAGGGTCACGCCCTGGCCACCGACTTCATCATCACCGGGCGCGGGCGCTACCTGGGCGTGGGATCCAGCCAGGACTTGCTGCAGGCGCTGAACCGCCTGCAGCTGCGGGCGGCGCGGCATGCCAATCCGCTGACGCAGCTGCCCGGCAACGTGCCCATCGATCGCCAGATCCAGCGCTATCTGGGCAGCGGCCTGCAGTTTGCCGTCTGCTATGCGGACCTGGATCACTTCAAGCCTTTCAACGATATCTTTGGCTATCGCCTGGGGGATGACGTCATCCGGCTGCTCAGCCGGATCCTGTCGCGCCACGTCGACGAGCAGCACGATTTCCTGGGACATATCGGCGGCGACGACTTCATCATCCTGCTGCGCAGCGCGGACTGGCGGGCGCGCTGCGAGCGCATGCTGGCCGATTTCACGCGTGAAATCCGGCAACTGATGATCGAGGCGGGGCAGGGCGCCGTCGAGAACTACGAGGCCGAGGACCGCCAGGGCCTGCACCGCCGCTATAGCCTGCCCGCGCTGTCCCTGGGCCTGGTCCGGGTCGAACCGGGCGCCTTCCAATCGCGCCATCAGATCGCCCAAGCCGCGAGCGAAGCCAAGTCCCAGGCGAAGAAGCATCCGGGCTCCACGCTGTTCGTGGATCGGCGAGCGGCCCCCGAGAATTCTGTGCTAGAATTCACGTCTTTCGGGGCGTAGCGCAGCCTGGTAGCGCACTTGCATGGGGTGCAAGGGGTCGCGAGTTCGAATCCCGCCGTCCCGACCAGCATTACCAAGGGCTTACAGATTTTTGTCTGTAAGCCCTTGTTCTTTTATGGGCCCCGAAGTACGGATTGAGTCCCCCCCGGTAGCCATTACCCAAGGGCAGTTCCTGCAAGCTGAGCTGACCGACCGCATCGACATCACTTGCGTCACCCATGCCGCATGGTAATCTGACTGACGTCGTGACGTTCTAGCGAGGCTTATGGTGCAAGATCCGTATACAGTGCTTGGGGTTGCGCGAACCGCGCCGCTCAGCGAGATCAAGAAGGCCTATCGGCGCCTGGCCAAGAAGCTGCACCCGGATCTGAACCCGGGCGACAAGGCTGCGGAAGAAAAATTCAAGGAAGTCTCGGTGGCATACGGGTTGCTGAGCGACCCAGAGAAACGCCTGCGATTCGACGCGGGCGAGATCGATGCCGGCGGCGCGGAACAACCCAAGCGTCATTACTACCGCGACTTCGCCTCGCAAGATCAGACGGACCGCTACACCAGCGATGCGGCCTATGCGGATTTCTCGGACGACGACATCTTTGCCGAGATCCTGCGCCGTGGGCGCGAGGCCCACGCCAACCGGCGCGGCGAAGATCTGATGTACAGCTTGTCCATCCGTTTCGTCGAGTCCGTGACCGGAGCCAGCAAGCGAATCACGCTGCCCGATGGCAGCACGCTGGACGTGACGATTCCGCCAGGCATGCTGGATGGCCGAATGCTGCGCCTGAAGGGCAAGGGCGCGCCCGGGCACGGCACCGGTCGTCCGGGCGATGCACTCATCCAGGTCGAGGTCCTGCCCGACCCGCGCTTCAGGCAGGAAGGGGACGACGTCATCCTGGAACTGCCGGTATCGCTGTCGGAAGCAATCCTGGGCGGCGAGGTACGGGCCCCCACACCGACCGGCGACGTGATGCTGATGATTCCCGGACACTCCAGCAGCGGTACCACACTGCGGCTCAAGGGCAAGGGCGCGCCGCGTCGCGAAGGGGGGTTTGGCGACGAACTCGTCCGGCTGAAAATCGTGCTGCCCAAGCGGCCTGATCCCGAACTCGACGCGTTCATCGCCCAATGGGAAAGGGGGAAGACTCACAATCCGCGCGCAGGTGAAGCATCATGATCATGACCAAACACGAATTTCTGATTAGCGCGAACCTCCAGGAGCAGACCCTGGAGTTCTGGCTGGAGCAGCGGTGGCTCATTCCGGACGAGGCGTCCTCCGAGGTTCTGTTTTCCGAGTGCGACATCGCGCGCGTGGAGCTCATCCAGGACCTGCAACAGAATTTCGGCGTCAATGATGCGGGCGTCGAACTCATCCTGCATCTGGTGGACCAGTTGCATGGCGTGCGGCAGGCCTTGAGCCTTCTGCAGGAGACGACGCACTTTAAATAATGGGCGACTCAGTCGTCGCCCAGGACGATCTTCCCCAGCTGTCCGTTGGATTCCATGTAGGCAATGCCCGCCGCCAGATCGTCGAACGGGAATACCCGGTCGACGAGGGGAGTGAGCCGCCCGTCGGCGAGCAGTGGCAGGATCCGGTCGGCGACACCCTGGACGATGCGCTGGCGCTGCTCGGGGCCGTAGCCTTTGCTGGACACGCCAAAGACCGTCAGGCGTCTGGCATGCAGGGCGGCGAGATCGAGCCGGCCTTCCAGTATGCCGTCCATGTAGCCGACTGTCGCCAGCCGGCCTTCGAAGGTCAGGGATCGGATGCATTCGGCAAAGACCGAGCCACCGACGATGTTGACGATCAGGTTCACCCCCTTGCCGCCGGTCGCGTCCATGACGGCGTCGTGGAAGTCGGCATCGCGGGTGCATAGGCCCACGTCCAGCCCCAGCGGTTTCAGGGCCGCCAGTTTCTGTGCCGAGCCCGAGGTGCCGATGACCCGGACGTCCAGCGCCTTGGCCAGCTGCAGGGCGGCTACGCCCACGCCCGAGGAAATCCCGGTGACCAGCAGCCATTCGCCCGCCGACAGGCGGCCTTGCGCTATCAGCATGTCGTAGACGACCATGGTGGCGATCGGGATGGCCGCCGCCTGTGGCCAGGACAGGCGATCAGGTACGGCCAGGGCATCGTGCGCGTCCAGCAGCACGTAGTCGGAAAAGGCGGCGCCGCACCGCCCCATGACGCGGTCACCGGCTTTGAAGGGCAGGGCGTCGGTCCCGGCCTGAACGACTTCGCCAGCCGCTTCGATCCCCAGGCTGGCCGCCTGCCCGGGCGTGCGGGGCTGCGCATGCAGCGCCAGAAGTTCCCCGCGATTCAAACCCGCCGCCCGCACGCGGACCAGCAATTGCTGTGGTCCGGGCTGAGGAATGGGCGCATCCCGCTGTTCGATGTGAATGTGGCCGTCGATGAGTTGGGCGCCGTAAGTGCGCATGCGCGGGCCTCTTGATGGGGTGAAACACATACGGTAGCACGCGTACGCTTCAATCCCAGCCGTGGTGCCGGTAGCCCCCATGGCCCCGATAACCCCGATGGCCCCAACCGCCCGATCTGAAGCCGAAGAACAAGCTCGGGGGCGCCACATAAACGGGGGGCGGGCCGTAGTAGGCGGGGGGCTCGGCGTATACCGGTCCGCCGTCACCGTAGTAGTAGGCGGGAGCAGGCTCGTAGACGGCGCATCCGCCCAGGGCGGATATTGCGGCCAGCAGGAGCGCAAACTGGCCGATTCGGCGTGCGATGAGGGCGTTCATGATGGAAATTATGGGCCCGGAATCCGGGGCTTGAACCTGGATCTTGCCAGCGGTTACACAGATCCTCAGGTTGTCCATCCTTGGGCGCTTTCCCCATGGTTTGTCACACAATAGCGGGTGGTGTGTGGTGCGGGGCCAACGCACAATGCGAGAACGCCAGCGGATTGCTTGTCAGTAAGCCGGCGTTTCACCTTGCGGACACTGCTTGAATCGGCGGTGCACCCAGTCGTGTCGCTGGTCGGGGACAACTGCCCGTTCACGACAGCAGCTTCATCCGCTGCTTCTTGCCCTTGATCGGGATATTTTCCAAGCGCGGAAAGGCGCTGCGCGCGACGGCGCGGCTGAGCGCAACGTAGGACACCTGGTCCGTGATGTTGATCTTGCCGACTTGTTCCCGCGTCAGCCCGCCGTCGCCCGTCAGTGCGCCCAGCAGATCCGCCGGACGCAGTTTGGCCTTTTTGCCGCCCAGCACCAGCAGTGTCACCATCGGCGCCTGGGTGGGCCGTCCAGCGGACTGCGGGCGGGGCAGCGGCTTCAGGTCCAGCGGGCGCCCAAGCTGCTGCGCAATGCGCGACGCCACATAGTGTTCATCCGGTGCGCATAGGCTGAGCGCCATCCCTGATTCTTGCATCCGGCCCGTGCGGCCCACCCGGTGCGTGTGCACCTGAGGGTCGCGGGCCAGCTCGACATTGATCACCATGGGCAGCGAAGGAATGTCCAGCCCGCGCGCCGCGACGTCCGTGGCCACCAGGATGTTGCTGCTGTGGTTCGAAAATTGCACCAGCACATCGTCCCGGTCGCGCTGATCCATGTCGCCGTGCAGCGCCAGCGCGCTGAATCCCGCCCGTTTCAGATGAGCAGACAGCTCGGCGCAGGCCGCCTTGGTGTTGCAGAAGGCGAGCGCCGATTCCGGCTGGAAATGACGCAGCAGCAGGGCGGTCGCGTTGAAGCGCTCCGCCGCGTCGATCTCGTAAAAATGCTGTTCGATCTGCGTTTCGCTATGCACCGCGTCCACCTTGACGAACTCGGGGTTCGTGAGCAGGTGCTCGACATCCTCGCGGATGCTCCCCGGGTAGGTGGCGGAAAACAGCAGCGTTTGGCGCCGGTCCGGGCAGGCGCGGGCGATTTCCATCACATCGGGGAAGAAGCCCATGTCCACCATGCGATCCGCTTCGTCCAGCACCAGCGTGCGCACGGCGGACAGATCCAGCGTTTGGCGCGCCAGGTGGTCCAACAGGCGGCCCGGCGTGCCGACGATGACGTGGGCGCCGTGCGCCAGCGACTCGTTCTGGGGGCGTGCAGAGGCGCCGCCCGTCAGCGTCAGCACCTTGATGTTGCCGTCGGCGCGGGCCAGGCGGCGCAGTTCGGTGGCGACCTGCTCGGACAGTTCCCGGGTGGGGCAGACGACCAGCGCCTGCGGCACCCACCGCGCGGGGTCCAGGTGATGCAAGATGCCTAGGCCGAAAGCCGCCGTCTTGCCGCTGCCGGTCTTGGCTTGCGCGATCAGATCGCGGCCTTCCAGGATGACGGGCAGGCTCTGCGCCTGGATCGGCGTCATGGTCAGATAGCCCATATTTGCCAGGTTATCGAGCTGGGTGGGGGAGAGCGGCAGGTGGGAAAAGGTGTGTGTAGTCACGGGAATGGTCGGGGTTTTATCGAGCTGGCTGTCATTGCGATAAGTTTACGATAGGGAAGGTAAATTGCACCCCCTGGCCCAGAATTCACGCAGTCGATTGACTACGGCTCCGAATCTCTATCAAGCACTGTCTACTTGACGGGGGCGCTTACGATATAGCATCATCGTTTTTTGGAATTCTTCGCTAAAAATAAGCGTTTTTAGTGATCCGTAATGGATTTTCATGGCATGCAGATCGGTTTCAAAACCCTGGAGGCCAGATTTGGCGTCATGCCGGTGCAGCCGCTGCGTGTGGCGTCGGTCATCGGTACTACCCGTGCGACGCGAGAGTCACCCCAGGGCATCGAGAACCAGTACCCGGCCGTTTACCGGCCGGCCGATACCTTTGCCGGACACTTCGAGTTTGGGCTGAAGTACGAGGAGATCCATCTCGAATTTTTCGCCCGGCTGTTCGCTGCCTGCGGGCCTCGGCCGCTAGAGGATTGGTGCCGCACCGAGCCGTTCGGGCAGTACGCGCGCCGGGCTGGCTTTTTCTATGAATGGCTTACTGGCAGCCGGCTTGACGTCCCGGACCTGACTGGCGGAACCTACATCGATGCTGTTTCCGATGCTGCCTATCTAACGCGTACCAAAGCTGTTCGCGAGCGTCGCTGGCGTGTCAACAACAACCTGCCGGGTACGCCGGATTTTTGCCCCATTATCCGGCGCTCCCAGGCGCTGACTCAATTGCTGCGGTTCAACCCTCTGGATGCGCTCACGGAACTGGACCACCAGTTTGGCGAGGACGTGCTGATGCGCGCCGCTGCTTGGCTTACGTTCAAGGAGTCGCGTGCGAGTTTCCTGATCGAGCGCGAGGCCGACCAGACAGATAGGGTCAAGCGGTTCGCCCACGTCATGGCCGAACACTGCGGCAAGCTCGACGAGCCGCTTGGTGCCGATGGGCTGGCCGTGCTGCAGAAGGGCATCCTGGGCACGGCAGCACTTCGGCTGGGTGTGCGCAGATCGCCAGTCTTCGTCGGCCAGGCCACCCTCCGCGAGGACGTCGTCCACTATATAGGCCCGCATTTCTCGGTGCTTGGCGACATGCTGGCAGGGCTGCAAGCGTTCGAGCAGTCGACCCGCGGGCGCGACTCGCTAGCGCGGGCGGCTGCCATCGCGTTCGGCTTTGTCTATCTCCATCCGATGAGCGACGGTAACGGACGCATCCATCGCTTTCTGATCAACGATACGTTGTTGCGTGATCAGGCAATTCCAGCTGGCGTGATTCTGCCTGTGTCCGCGACCATTACCAGCGTGCGCGAGTTCGGTCACGGCTATGACCGCGCACTGGAAGTGTTCTCGCGACCCTTCATGCGGCGGTACGACGCTGTCTATCGTTTCGGGGAGATGGTCGAGTACGAGGACGGCGTAAAGTCGAACTTCGTGTTCGATGCCTACGACGATGCCAACGCTGCCTGGCGTTACCCGGATCTCACCGAGCATGCGATCTACACGGCCCAGCTTGTCGCGCACACGATCCGCCATGAAATGGCGGACGAGGCGCGCCTGCTGGCGCGGTTCGAGCTTGCACAGCAGCGCATCAAGGATGTGCTGGAAATGCCGGATTCGGACGCCGTACGCATGATCCGATCGATCAAGGAGAATGGGTGGCGGATTTCGGGCAAGCTCGTGAAGGAGTACCCGATACTCGGCGACAAGGCGCGAGCCTTACGCGTCGTCGAGGCCGTGCAGTCCGCGTTCGAGGACCGGAAGCCGCTGCCCATCGTCGAATGACGATGTGGGACATCACTGAACACTGCGCTAACGGTCGAGTACTTCGACCGCCTGGGAATCCCTCGGCTCTCCTAACCTCAACGTCTCAAACCGCCCAGTGCGGATCCGCATGCCCGATGGCCTGAAGGGTATGCCCGAGGCGCTGGCGGCGGTCTGTCGGAATTATCGGGGTTTTATCGAAACATGCTGACATTCAGTCCTGAAATACGTCTTCCAGGGCCTGGATTAGGTGCCAATCGTGCGTGGTGCGAGTCCATAGGGAGATTGCCGCATAGCTTGTAAAAACTGGACGTGGGGCTAAATTCAGTCTATATTTTCCCCTATCATGCCACTTATCAGGAGCTTGCCATGAGGCTCGCCACCCATGTCCGGCCTATCAGCTACCTGAAAAGCCATGCCGCCGACATCGCCAAAGATGTGACTGAGACCGGCGAACCCATGCTGATTACCCAGAACGGAGAGGCCCGGCTGGTCGTCATGGATGTGAACAGCTACGAGCAGAAAGAGCAGACCCTGGCGCTTCTGAAGATACTGGCGATGGGGCAGCGAGATATTGAACAGGGCCGCTACCGTCATGCGGAAGACTTCTTTACCGAGCTGGACGGGGAAGACGTGTCGTGAAAGCAGTGTTGCTTGATGAGGCCCAGACCGACATCAGGGAACTGCGCCAGTACATCACCCAGGTTTTTGACAAGGCTACGTGGCAGGGAACCTACGCAGGCATCAAGACCACGGTACGCAACACAGCGGCGTTTCCACTCAGTGGTCACATCCCGCCTGAACTCGCTGAACTGGGACTATCTCAATACCGACAGACGCTTTCCGGCATGAACCGCATCGTCTACGAAGTGCAAGGCGATATGCTTTACATCCACATCGTTTGCGATACGCGCAAGGACTTGCGAGCGCTGCTGACAAGACGGTTGTTGAAGCGTTGATCGCTCTGCGCCCAAGGTCTTGTGGCCAACCGTGCCGCTGCTGGCATTCAATCCTGAAACACGTCGTCCAGGATGGCGGCGTCCACGAAATTCAGCGACCAGGTCTCTAACTGAGCGGTGCTGGCTGCGTGAATGCGCTGGGTCAGTTCGTCCGGTGCGGCACCACCGCATGAATCTGGTCTTGCGGGTAACCGTAGGCCACAAGACGGCGGTCCTGCCATTGCGATAAGTTTACGACAGGAAAGGTAAATTGCACCCCTTGCCCCAGGTATTCGTTACGGTAGACCAGGTGGGTGAGCGGCTGCCCGATGGTCTCACGCTGCGGGTCAGCGACGAGGGCACTAAGCCCGTCTATGAAAGCAGTGACGATGCCTACCGGGTATTTCACAAGATACTAGAAAGCAGCCATCCTCCTGACACCATCGTCAGCCCTAATGTGGTACTAACTCGGTATATACTAAGAATGCATGTAATTGGGAGCTTCGCATGAGTACAAAAGCGGTTTTCACGATGAAGCTGGAAGCAGAGCTGCGTGACGAGTTCATGGCAGCCACCATGGAAGATGATCGGCCTGCATCTCAGGTCGTGCGCGAGTTGATGCGCGGGTACCTCGATCAACGCCGCAGATCTCGTGAGTACGACGAATACCTGCATCAGAAGGTGGAAGCTGCCCGAGTTTCGATGCGGGAAGGGCGGGGTCGATCAAATGAAGACGTCGAAGCCGCCTTCGCAGCCAAGCGCCGCCAGCTCATGGCGGGGTAAAAGTGAAAGTCATTTGGACGCCAGAGGCGGAACAAGATCGCGCTGACATTTGGGACTACATCTCTGCTGATAACCCTGTGGTGGCTGCCTGCATGGATGACCTTTTTAGTGTCGCAGCGGGCCGATTGGCCACTTATCCAAAGCTAGGCAAAGAGGGGCTGGTTCCGGGAGCGCGCGAACTGATACCTCATGAAAGCTATAGACTGGTTTACGAAATCGATGGAGATGTGGTCTGGATACTTGCCCTGATCAGTACGGCTCGGCTATGGCCGTGAATTTTGCACGAGTTGGATTTGGTTTCGGCTCGTCTTGAATCTGCCCGCAGGATCCCGCACACTCCGAATATCGGCGAGGCAGCACTCTGGGTGACGGTCACAAGTACTGGTTTCGGGCCAAGTTCTTTGAGCAGTACCGGCTGTTCTTCCTATTGCGTAAACCGCGTCTTGCCAGCACACATGGGTGTCTCCGGGAACGATCCCGTAAAATAGTGGTGGCCGTCCAAATCGATACCATCCTTAAATGCTTGGGAACCTGCGTCAGTCATGCTCCTTCGTCGTGTTGATCTCGAATTAACTCGATACTGCAACATACTGATATAGAGCCTAAAGCTAACGGATTGATTGACGTTAACACGTTTTTACCATTTTCGGTTTCGCTGTGAATTCATCCTCCCCAACACCAAGCAGCTCGGCTGTTCCGTCCAATGATCTTTCTCCAGCGGGACAAACGTGCTCGATCGTTGCCGGCTTTGCAGTAGCTGTTCTTATCGTAATAGGCACCTTTTGGTTCGCTATTGATGCCATGAATGGAATCGCCATAAACACCGCTATTGCAGGCTTTGCGGGAGGCTGCATCTCCATCGCATCTCGCCTACTTGATCACGGCGCATTTACGATGGGTCCACACGCTCGACGCAAGGCAGATCGGTGGGATCTTTCCTATATGGCGATCAGAGTATCAGTCGGCGGCTCCCTTGGAGTCGCAGCTGCGTACACTACAATGGCTATTCAGGCTGGGCTCGGTTCTACGGCGCATGCGCCTATGCTACCTGTAGTCGCCGCATTTGCAGCCGGATATGCCTTCAAAGCCCAGCCGATTAACTTGAAGTAGGATCAGGCCGCCGTCAATAGGTAGTGTGGGATGTGTGGCTCAGCGATTTCGAACTGGGTGCCGAGTTGGCGCGGAAATATAGGTAATTGCAAGGTTTCCCTAGCATCTATTGTGACCGAGGTAGAAGGGTACCTGCATCACAGGGTGGCCGATGGTTTTTCGGTGATCTCTTGAAAAATAATTTTCGCGATTCTTAGCACTGAACTTACTACCCCCATGAAATCAAATAATAGAAGGCCTCCGCCAGCAACGTTGTATAGATACCGACCACTGGGCGATGGCGAATTGGTGAAGCGAGAGCTTGACGCGATCTGTGGCAGCTATCTTTATGCTCCTAGCTTTGAACAGATGAATGATCCCATGGAAGCGCTGTTCGAATTCCCCGGCTTGGAAGATCCTATGGGAGTGATTCTCCCTAATCAGATCCTTGCGCAATTGACTTCAGTTCTCGAAGAAACTGCCAAGACAGCACGTAGCTCTGGCTTAATCTCAATGTCAGAAACCTACTTGGACTACCCACTGTGGGCATACTATGGTAGTAATTTTGGAGGTATGTGCCTTGAGTTTGATACACGGGATTTAATAGTCTCTGATCTTCCCAGGGACTCTTTGATGCCGATGCAGGTGATATACAGTTCCAATGCCCCTGCCTCTATAACCTGCGAAAGGCTATCTTCCTCTGATCCGATGGAAATAGTCTTCAGTCGATTAAGTCAGAAGCGAACAGAATGGCAGCATGAGAAAGAGTGGAGATATCTTGTTGGAAGGATGGGACGTAAGCTGTACATTGATACTGCGTTGAAACGCATCTATCTGGGGCCGCGCATTAAACCGGAAGTAAAGTCGGCAATCGTTGATGCGATGAGGAGGCGTCCTGTGGAAATCCTAGAAGGATCAGTGCGTGGATATGAACTTGAGTTCATCCGTATCAAGGAGGGCACACCCTGGCACGAATGCGAACGGACTGGTGCAGGAATCTTTGATCCAGGAAAAATATTTTCCTTCAACAAGGATCTGTGCACTATTTTTGGCAAAAATTACAAAGTCCTTGAGCAAAGATGCAATGAAATCAGTATCCATCCAAACGTTGAGAGCATCGACGGCGCTTACCTGATGAATAGCCGGACTGGTGTCTGCGTGACAGCAACTTATCGGTTGAGAGATAATCGTGGTGACATCTCTCATAATCATTTTTTCGACAACGACATGAACCCAATCACCTATTCACTGACGTAATCGGAAAGAATTGTGTGCGGCGCGACAATCAAAGTGAGACTCAGCGTCAATCAAGATGAGACAGCGCGTCGGGCGCATGCCGAAGTGAGGGCGTAGCCCGTGCGTAGGCACGCACCCGACGCGCTGCCAGATGTTCTGGGGGCTGTGATCGCGGCCGGTCCGTTACGGTAGTGGTTTTCAAATCTAGAGAATCGCCGTTGTGCCGGGCCGCCATGTAACCGATCACCAAACGAGGCTTTTCATGAGGCTCAGACAGAACCATCCCATTGAGACAGCTGCTGCAAAAGCGGGCATCAGCCGGGCGACAGGCTACCGGCTCATCAATACTCCACACTTGCCATCACAAGAGCGCACACCACGGGGCTGTCGTCGACGGTTACAGTCAGGTCGCTTGGGGCACCCCATCCAGGCCATTGTTCAAAGAATTGGGCCAGCCCGGCGTTTCCTATACTTCAATAAAGCTGTGAGTCAATGCTTGTGATCGTCGCACCAATTCAGGTTCGTCGGTTGGCAGTACTTCATTTCTTAAAGAGCCTTGTCGTGAAAGCAGTCATCCTGGCGGGGGGCCTGGGCACCCGCATTTCCGAGGAAACCCACCTGAAGCCCAAGCCGATGGTGGAGATCGGGGGCAAGCCCATCCTGTGGCACATCCTGAAAATGTATTCGCATCATGGGATCCGAGATTTCGTGATCTGCTGCGGCTACAAGGGCTATGTGATCAAGGAGTACTTCGCCAACTACTTCCTGCACATGTCAGATGTTACGTTCGACATGACGAGCAATCGCATGGAAGTCCACCACCAGCATGCCGAGCCCTGGCGGGTGACGCTGGTGGACACGGGTGAGAGCACCCTCACAGGAGGGCGTCTGCGGCGGGTGCGCGATTATATAAAGGACGAGGATGCCTTCTGTTTTACCTACGGTGATGGGGTGAGCGATGTGGACATTGGTGCCTCGATCCAGTTCCACGAACAGCATGGGCGTTTGGCGACGGTGACGGCGGTGCAGCCGCCAGGGCGCTATGGAGCGCTCAATCGCGACGGCGAACGGGTGGCAGGCTTTACCGAGAAGCCCCGAGGTGATGGCGGATTGATCAATGGTGGATTTTTCGTGCTCTCGCCCAAGTGCCTAGATCGCATCGAAGGCGACCAGGCCAGTTGGGAAGGTGAGCCGCTCGCCTCGCTCGCGCGTGACGGCCAGTTGATGGCGTTTGAACACAGTGGTTTCTGGCAACCCATGGATACGTTGCGGGAAAAGAATCTGCTGGAGGATCTATGGGTGTCGGGTCAGGCGCCGTGGAAGACCTGGGCGTGATGCAGGTTGGCAAGCCAGCCTTGGTTGATCCGGATCCTGCCTTCTGGCGGGGCCGACGGGTGCTGCTGACCGGCCATACGGGCTTCAAGGGCAGTTGGCTGGCATTGTGGCTGCATCGGCTAGGCGCCCAGGTCACGGGAATAGCATTGCCACCATCCAAGGAACGAAACCTCTATTCCCTAGCTCGGGTAGACGATGGCTGCGAAAGCCACTTCATTGACATTCGTGATGCGCACGCCGTGGCGGGTCAGATTCGTCAAGCCAAGCCAGAGATCGTTTTTCATCTGGCTGCCCAGGCGCTGGTGCGCGCCGGCTATGAGGATCCGCTGGCGACCTACGCCACCAACGTCATGGGCACGGCCCACGTGCTTGATGCGCTGCGCGGCCTGGAGAGCGTGCGCGCCGCCGTGATGGTGACGACCGACAAAGTCTACCGTAATCTGGAGCAGGCCTATCCCTACCGCGAGGACGATGCGCTGGGCGGACACGACCCCTACAGCGCCAGCAAGGCGGCCAGCGAACTGGTGATCGCCAGCTACCGTGACGCCTGGCTGGCCGCCCAGGGCGTGGCGGTGGCTTCGGCGCGGGCGGGCAATGTGATCGGCGGCGGGGACTGGGCGGCCGACCGCCTGATTCCCGACGCGGCACGTTGCTGGCAGGCTGGCCGGGTCGTGCAGATTCGCAGCCCGCGCGCGACCCGGCCCTGGCAGCATGTGCTCGAACCCATTGGCGCCTACCTGCGCCTGGCCGAGGCCCTGCAGGCGCAGCCGGCGCTGGCGGGCGCCTATAACTTCGGCCCGCACACACACGAGGCCGCCACCGTGCGTCAGGTGATCGAGCGGGCGCGCCATGCCTATGGCAGCGGGGACATCCAGTGGGGCGACGGCACGGAAGGGCCGCATGAAGCCGGCTGGCTGGCCCTGGAGATCGCCCGGGCGCGCACCGTGCTGGGTGTACAGCCGCGCTGGGGGTTGCAAGAATCGATCGTGCGGACGATGAATTGGTACCGCCTTCAGAATGAAGGTGCGGATGCCCGCGCCTTGTGCGAGGCGGACATCCAGGCGTTCGAGCAAGCGGGCGCAGCGCCATGAGCCGCTTTACCGTCGCCGAGACCGGTATCGAGGGCCTGCGCGTCGTACAGCGCCAGCGCATGGGCGACGAGAGGGGATTCCTGTCGAGGCTATTCTGCGCTGAAGAGCTGGCGCCCGCTGGCTGGCATAAATCTATCGCCCAAATCAACCACACCTTAACCCAGTCGCAAGGAACAGTGCGGGGCCTGCATTTTCAACGCCCGCCGCATGCCGAGATGAAACTCGTCACCTGTCTGCGCGGGGCGATCTGGGACGTGGGGCTGGATCTGCGGGCCGGGTCGCCCACGTTCCTGCAATGGCGAGCCGTAGAATTATCGGCCGAGAATGGCTGCGCCTTCCTGATTCCGGAGGGCTTCGCGCACGGCTTCCAGGCGCTCACTGACGATTGCGAATTGCTATATCTGCACACAGCGCCCTATGCTGCCCAGGCCGAGGCGGGGCTGTTGGCCACCGACCCGTCGCTGGCGATCGAATGGCCTTTGCCGATCACCCTGCAGTCCGGGCGCGACCAGACACACCCCCGGCTGACATCGGAATTTACCGGACTGGATTTGAACTTATGAATTGCCGCCATTGCGGCGCGATGCTGCGCCATACGTTCCTGGATTTGGGCTTTGCACCGCCCTCCAACGCCTATCTGAAGGCCGAGGACCTAAATCGGCCTGAGACCTATTTTCCGCTGAAGGTCCGCGTTTGCGACCAGTGCTGGCTGGTGCAGACCGAGGACTACGCGCGCGCCGATGAATTGTTCAGCCCCGACTATGCCTATTTTTCCAGCACATCGAGCGGGTGGCTGGCTCATGCGCAGCGCTACGCACAGACAATCACCGAGCGCCTAGGATTGGGAAACGAGAGTTTCGTGATCGAAGTGGCCTCTAACGATGGCTACCTACTGACAAACTTCGTTGCCGCTGGCATCCCGTGCCTGGGCATTGAGCCCACGACCGGCACGGCGGCCGCAGCCGAGGCGATCGGTGTGCCGGTGCTGCGCGAGTTCTTTAGCGAAGCGCTGGGCAAGAGGCTGGCGCACGAAGGGCGCCCGGCCGATCTGATTGCCGGCAACAATGTCTATGCGCATGTGCCCGACATCAATGACTTCACACGCGGCCTGGCGGCCGCCTTGAAGCCCGAGGGCACGATCACGCTGGAGTTCCCGCACCTGCTGCGCCTGATCCAGAACAACCAGTTCGACACGGTCTATCACGAGCACTTCTCCTACCTGTCCGTTCACGCTGTGCAGCGTATCTTCGAGGCGGCGGACCTGCGGATCTACGACGTCGAGGAGCTGCCCACGCACGGCGGCAGCGTACGGATCTACGGCTGCCATGCTGCAGCGATGATCGAGCAGAGGCCCGGTGTCGAGCGTGTACTGCGCCTGGAAGTCGAGAGTGGCTTGCTGGATCTGGCCACTTATCAGGCTTTTCAGGCACGCGCCGATCGGGTCAAGGATGATCTGCTGGGCTTCCTTCTGGAGCAAAAGCGCCTGGGCAAGACCGTGGCGGCCTATGGCGCCGCAGCCAAGGGCAATACGTTGCTGAACTATGCGGGCGTGAAACCCGACTTGCTGCCCTTCGTGTGCGATGCGGCCCCGGCCAAGCAGGGCAGGTATCTGCCGGGTAGCCACATTCCGATCCTCGCGCCACAGGCGCTGGTCGAGCGCAGGCCCGATTACGTACTGATCCTGCCGTGGAACATCGCAGCCGAAGTTAGAGAGCAGAATCGGTACCTGGCCGAACAAGGAGCGCGATTCGTGACGGCGGTGCCGCGGCTGGAGGTCGCATGATCGATGTGGATCCGTCTGCAGTCGTGTCTCCCTTAGCCGACATCGAGGATTCCGTCAGGGGCTCACGGATCGTCATCGGAGCCCGCTCGGTGGTCGATTCCTTTGTTAAGGTCAAGCCCGCAGGGGGCACGGGCGACATGGTCGTCGGCGCCGATGTGGTGATCAACTCGGGATGCGTGTTCTACACCGGCAACGGGATCGTGATCGGGGATAGCGTTGCAATCGCGGCCAATTGCACTTTCGCGCCGGTGAACCACGAGTACCGGTCGCGTGAGCGGCTGATTCGCAGCCAGGGATTCCGGCCCGGCAAGGGCGGTATCATGATTGAAGACGATGTCTGGATCGGGGCCAATTGCGTGCTGCTCGATGGTGCGCGCGTGCGCCGGGGCGCGGTGATCGCCGCGGGCAGCGTCGTGCGCGGTGACCTGCAGGCTTATGGCGTGTATGGCGGCAACCCCTTGCGGCAGTTGGGAAGCCGCTCATGACTCGCTGCACGGTGTTCGGTGCGAGCGGGTTCATCGGCCAAGCGCTGACGCGGGCCTTGATTGATGCCGGCCACGAGGTTCATGCCCCCGGCAGGGGCGAGCACCTGGATCTGGCCATAGACCTGGGGCACGTATTCTATTGTATTGGGATGACAGCCGATTTTCGCAGCCGCCCCTTCGATACCGTGCGGGCGCACGTGTCACTGCTCTTGGACTTGCTAGAGCGCCATCGCTTCCAGTCCTTTCTCTATCTTTCATCGACGCGCGTGTACGCGGGCGCTGATCGTGCGCATGAGGACGTGCCGCTGACCGTCAACCCCCATGATCCTTCCGATCTTTACAACCTATCGAAGCTGGCAGGGGAGGCGATCTGCTTGCATTCAGGCAAGCCGCGCTGCCGCATCGCGCGCCTTTCGAACGTCGTGGGGTTCGATCCGCATTCCCGTAACTTTCATGCGGAACTGATCCGGGAGGCGCTCTCGGGGCGCATTCTGCTGCAAAGCGCGCCGAGTTCCGAGAAGGACTACATCCTGTTGCGCGACGCCGTCGGGCTGATCATGCGGATTGGCCTGCACGGGGAAGCTCCTGTCTACAACGTCGCTAGCGGCGTCAATCTGACGCATGAGCGCTGGTGCGCCGCGCTGGCGCGCGCAACCGATTGTACGGTTGGACACGCGCCAGATGCGCCCGAATACCGGTTTCCACCGATCGACATCACCCGGGTCCGCGGGGAGTTCGGTTTTGAGCCTGTGCCGGTGCTCGAAGCAGTGCCCAGTCTGGTGGAAGAATTCCGGAAGTTTCCCGATCAATAAATCATTCATTGGCTCATCACATGACAAACCAAGACCCCGTTGCCGCGTTCCATCAGGAGCGGGCAGAGCGTATCGCCCAGTACGGGCGCGACGAGAATTTCAAGCGCCTATCCCAGGATTGGCTGCGCGAGTCCATGGCGCGCAAGTACGTCTACAACTTCGATTGGATGGGACGGCCCATCATCCAGTACCCCCAGGACATGGTGGCGATGCAGGAACTGATCTGGGCGGTCAGGCCGGACCTGATCATCGAGACGGGTATCGCCCACGGCGGGTCGCTGGCGCTGAGCGCCTCGATGCTGGCGCTGCTGGACATGTGCGATGCGATCGAGGCGGGCGTGTCGTTCGATCCGCGGATCTCGAACAGAAAGGTGCTGGGCATCGATATTGACATCCGAGAACACAACCGGATTGCAATGGAACGGCATCCGATGGCCTCTCGCATCCAGATGATCGAGGGCTCCAGCGTCGCCGGCGAGACCGTCGAGCGCGTGCGCAACTTGGCGGTGGGCTATTCGAAGGTGATGGTGTGCCTGGACAGCAATCACACGCACGATCACGTGCTGGCCGAACTGAACGCGTATGCGCCGTTGGTGAGCGCAGGCAGCTATTGCGTGGTGTTCGATACCTTCGTGGAGGACATGCCGCCGGGCTTTTTTGAGGATCGTCCGTGGGATCCGGGGAATAGCCCCAAGACTGCCGTACAAAAATACCTTGAGACGCACGAGGATTTTATGCTTGATCTTGATGTGCAGGACAGGATCCAGGTGACGGTGGCACCAGGCGGGTTTTTGAGAAAGCTAGAAGCCGCGTGAATCAGTCGTCTGGGTGGGAGTGCTCAAGTCATAAATGACCAAAACCGTATAATTTTTTCCTATGCCTATCATGTTAGATGCCTTGTTTAATGGAAATTTTTTTAGCGCCTCTATTGAACAGCCCATACTCAGTCAATTAAGGGCCACAGCGCACCTTTACGGTGTGGATGCCGTCGAATTGAATAAGGCACGAATTCTGAGTTTGGGAATTAGCCATAATCCTCTATTGGCAACCTGTGCGCTGTCATATCCTGATTCACAGATCATAGACTTGGCTATTGGTCAGCCATACCTTGATGTTTCTCAACTAAGTTCCTTAAGAAATTATAATGCCGTATCTGTGAGTTGGGATCAGATTACCCCTGAATTGGGAAGTTTCGATTTCATTATCTGCCCCGATTTGCTTGCCTATCTGCCCACCGAGGTCGCACAGGATCTTCTGAATCGTTGCAAGGCGCTTCTGGAACCTGGCGGCCTCGCTTGTGTCGGTTATCCGACATTCCCGGGGGCAAAGAGTCTCGAAATCGTAAGGGACGCCTTGCTATTGCATTTGCGGGATCACCTGGGTAGTCATGAGGATGATCAGAAAGCACAGGCGCTGACGGCGTTGAGTCTCTTCGATAATTTTGATTCAAGCGCAGATAGTCTAGGATTAAGTTTGCAGGTTGCCGCGGAATACTTTCGCCGGAAAATCGAACGAGGCTATCTGCCCATCATCATGGGCAGTCCTGATGCTCTAGGACGATATCATGTGGAGTTTGCCCAAGCTGCCAATCAGGCTGGACTGGCTTGCATCGGGGATGGCCACCCACACCTGGGCATGGCAAAAAATTGGGGCATATCGATAAATACGTCAAATAGCCTGCTGACACTAGGTCAGTCCGACATCATTCGTCAGCAGTATCTGGACTTTTCAACCGCGAGGCTATGGCGGCACACGCTGCTGACCCATGTAGAGCGTGAAATAAATCCCTGTGCTTCTCCCGAAATCAGTAAATTAGCAGATCTTCGTTGGGCTGGATGCTGGGAACCCATGGATTGGGCGCCTGTCTACGAAGGTCAGATTTATCAGAATAATCAAGGAAGACAGCAGAAGATCAAAAATGAGGATTCTGCTCATATTCTCGATATGCTGGCTGCTAGTTGGCCATCCAGTCTAAGCGTCAAAGATCTGCAGACGTTGTGTCAGCTTTCATCCGATGCAGTCTTATCGATCATATCCGAGCAATTCGATGCCGGTGCATTGAACTATTGCATGGATGGCGATGCGGACCCGTCAAGCAATCCCGAAGGGGTTTTCCCGCTACCTGAGTTAATATCAGAGCTGCACGCTTCGCGCGGATCAGAAGGTGACGATCAAGTCAAGCAGTTTCACGCGGATATACTGGACTCGTGGGGCAATCCTGTTCATCTTTCGCTGGCGTTTTTAGAGATTTTGCTCCTTAATAGAGTAAATTTTGATCAATCTCACGAGGATGTAGATGATATTGCAAGAATAGATAAGGAAAATGACTTTTCCGATCTGATCGTTTCCGATTCAAGCATCGCTTATGAATTACTTCGAAAACTGAATAAACTGGCTTTGTTATCGCGTCGCACAGACTGCTGGCTTATCTTGCTGGATAGAATCCTGTCGGATAAGGACGGCGCTGATGGGTGCTGGGTGATGTACCTGTTGCATATGTACATACACGGCAGCTTGCGCGGGCAACTGAACCATGAAAGGAAGATTAAAGTCTCTTCGGGACAATACAAGCAACTGGCGGACTTGGAAAGCATGTTTGTGGCAGCCGATCATGCAAAGGCTGAATTGCTCGCAAAGCAACTGTGCAAAAAGCTCCCCGAGCTTGCCAGACCCCTATCCATTCTTATCCGATGTCTTGCTTATCAGGGAAAATATGATGAAGCATTGTCCATTGCATTTCGTTCAAGGGATAGGGTTTCATCCGATCCTGATCTTTATCCGTCCATCGTTCTTGTTATTGCGGTTAAAGGAAATGCAATAGAGGCTTTGCGTATTTCCAGACCGATTTTGTATAAAGAGCGGTCTCCGGACTATTTATATAATGCACTGGGGGTCGCGTGTCGCCATGCGTTGATGATAGAAGCTGCGGAAAGATATTTCAAGGATGGATTGGAAAAAGACAGTGAATCTGTTTCTTTGATTGTCAATTTGGCGTCTCTGTATTCTCAGCTTGGCAAAGCAAAGGAGGGCATTGCCATATGCCAAGGTATCATAGGAAATAAAAGGCTGGCCAGAGAAGCCAAAATATTGGCTTATAATAATTTGCTCTTCATGGTTAATTATGCTCATGACATGAGTGCGGATCAAATTTTCAAGATTTATCAAAATTTTGAAAATGAATTCTTCCGTAAAATATATGCCTATCAAAGACCGCATGGCAACAAACAAGATACCGGTCGTAAGATAAGGATTGGATATGTGTCTCCAGACTTCAAGGATCATGCGGTCGCGAAATTCATCAATCCGCTTTATAAATATCATGATAGAGATCGCTTTGTCATATATTCATATTCCAACGTGAGTATTGAGGATGGCCATACGGGAATTTTCAGGTCGTTATCTGATCACTGGAGGAACATATATAATCTAAAGGATAATCAGGTTGCCGATATGGTCAGAAATGACGAAATAGATATACTCGTTGACCTGGCAGGACACACGGCGGGAAATAGACTGGGCGTGTTTGCACTGAAGCCTGCCCCTGTTTCCGTGTCGTGGCTGGGGTTTGGTTATACGACTGGCCTGTCTGCCATTGATTATTATTTGGCCAATGAAGTGCTGTGCCCGCAAGGTTTCGAGGCCCTGTTTGCGGAAAAGGTTTGGAAACTTAAGGGAACGTGGGCAACATACAGGCCTGGAATTCCCAATGAATTTCTTCAGGATCAGCGGGAAGATCAGATTGCGCAGGTGTCAAATAAGATCATTACCTTTATCAGCCTTTCCAGAGTGATTAGAATGAACGATAGGGTCATTCGTTGCTGGGCAAGCATATTGAGTCAGGTGCCCGGGTCCAGGCTGGTGCTCAACAGCATGGACTTTGGGAGCGCAGGGGTTTGCGATGACATACGGTTAAGGTTTCTAGGGTTCGGAATTTCTTCGGATCGGATTTATATGGGATTTGCCACGCCGCCCTGGCCGTCACTTGCAAAGGCCGACATCGGCCTAGATTGTTTTCCCCATAATTCAGGAACGACCCTGTTCGACATGCTGTATATGGGTGTGCCTTTTATCACGCTGGCTGACAGGCCCAGTGTTGGCCGCATCGGGGCATCGGTCCTGACCAGTGTCGGTCATCCGGAATGGGTGGCCGACACCGAGGAAAAATACATAGAGAAGGCGGTGTCTCTTGCGGATAAGATAATGGCGGATAAATTCTTCAACAAGGCCGGGTTGATCGATGAAGTGAACTCCAGTGACCTGGCGGATACCCAGGGGTTTGTTGGTCGTGTCGAGGGCGCTTACACGCAGATGTTTGCCGGTTGGGCAGGGCGCGGCTGACGGCGCCCGCCGCGCCTGCCAGTTGACGGTGGCTGCGGCTTGCCCAGCCGGTCATTAGGTTCAGGATGATTTTTTTGTAGATCCCTAAAGTTGAGAGCCCTCTTGCCGTTAACCAGGTGGAACAGGAGGTCACTCGGTTTGTCATCCTGGGCAACAAGGGCGGATCTTCGCCGAACCACTTAGGAGTCTTTCATGGCTGTTATCAACACCAACTACCTTGCTCTGGTCTCCCAGAACAACCTGGCCAAGTCCCAGTCCGCACTGGGTTCCGCCATCCAGCGCCTGTCCTCCGGTCTGCGCATTAACAGCGCCAAGGACGACGCCGCCGGCCAGGCCATCGCCAACCGCTTCACCGCAAACATCAACGGCCTGACGCAAGCCGGCCGCAATGCCAACGATGGCATCTCCATCGCCCAGACAACAGAAGGTGCGTTGAACGAAATCAATAACAACCTGCAGCGGATTCGTCAGCTTTCCGTGCAGGCTGCCAACGGGACCAACTCCGCCAGCGACCTGAAGTCCATCCAGGATGAAATCAATCAGCGGTTGGATGAAGTCAATCGTGTGTCGGGGCAGACGCAATTCAACAGCGTCAAGGTGCTGGCCAGCGACCAAAAGCTGACCGTCCAGGTTGGTGCCAATGACAATGAAACCATCAACATCAATCTGAAGAAGATTGACAGCAAGGCACTCGGCCTGTCGACGTTCAATGTCACCGGCCCCGCCGGCACGACTGCCAATGCCGCCGCTGCCGATTTCCAGAAGGCCTACGGTGCTACCACCAGTGTCACCGGTTCTGCGGTTTCCGAAGCAACTGCGAACACTTTGGCCGGGCGTCTGGGTGTTGCCAACGGCAGCGTCACTGTCGGTGGGAATGCACTCGTTGACTCGAATGGCAACTGGTTCGCCAAAGTGACTATTCAACCATCAAGCGCCCAAGAGTCGACCAACCTGGCCAACAATGGTCTGACTGTCGCCAGCGGAACTTCTGCGGATTTCTACGTCGCGCTCAACCCGCAAGACGCCGTCACCAGCACCGCAACCGCCACCTTCTCGCTGAAGACGGATACCATGGCGTTGTCGGACCTGCGCAGTGGCCGCACCGGCAATATGCTGGCTACGGTCGATAGCGCAATCGCTAGCGTTGATTCCCTGCGCAGCCAGCTGGGTGCCGTACAGAACCGGTTCGAATCCGCCATTTCGAACCTGAACAATACCGTCACCAACCTGTCGGCGGCCCGTTCGCGTATCGAAGACGCCGACTACGCGACCGAAGTCTCCAACATGACGCGCGGCCAGATCCTGCAACAAGCCGGTACCGCCGTGCTGGCGCAGGCCAACCAGGCCCCGCAGACCATGCTGACGCTGCTGCGTTAATCGGCACATCGTCAACAGCCTTTCCGCCATTGTTGATGGTATAGAGGCTGCACAGCAGGAAAGCCCCACTCCGGCAACGGAAGTGGGGCTTTTTTTCCCTTAATTTTTGCTGACAGCGGCCGTTAAACAGGCTGACTGCTCATGGATAACAAACCATAACCCTGTGTATCGATGCTGACTGTTCGCTCCAACTTGCCCGGCTTGACGGCCCAGCACCACCTGGAAAACTCGGGTTCCGCCTTGCAGGCCGCGATTCAGCGGCTTTCCTCCGGCCTGCGCATCAACAGCGCCAAGGACGATGCCGCCGGCCAGGCCATTGCCAACCGCATGACATCCCAGATTCAGGGGCTAACGCAGGCCTCTCGCAATGTGAATGACGGCATTTCCTTGTCCCAAACGGCGCAGGGGGCCTTGGGAGAGATCAATGCCAGGCTGCAGCGGATTCGGGAACTGTCGGTTCAGGGACTGAGCGGGCAGTATGCGGGTGACGCGGGGGATGCGATTCAGGCGGAGATCAACATGAATCTCAAAGAGATCGAGCGCTTGAATCAATCGGCCTCGTTCAATGGGATTTCCTTGCTGGATGGCACCGCCGGGCAGCGCGCCCTACAGGTAGGGGCTGACGACGGCGATCAGCTTGCCCTCGACATGCGTCCACCGGGGTTTAGTGTGCGAGAGCTCGGCTTGCTGGATCTGACTGTGCAGGGACTCCCTGGCCGGATCACGCCGGTTTCGACGCTGGCGGGCAGTTCTTATCGGATCGATCTGGATGATGCGGCCCGGACATCCGTCAGCTATGTGCCGCCCACCAACAATCCCAATGTGGTGCGCATGTCGCAACCCAGCAGTCGCCAAGTGGTGCAACTGGATGGCAATGGCGGGCGCCTGCAGGAAGTGCGTATCAACGCATCCTACGATACGGACACTCGAAAGAGTGCGGTGACGCTCGGTGTGGATAGCGCGGTCGTGGCCGCTACAGTGCAGGAATCGATCAGCAGCTGGCAGTATCTGGACCAGGGCGGTGGGGCCTTGTCGCTGTCCGGCGCCGCGGTGGTGACCGCGGGCGGAAAATACTGGATCCAGCATCAGGTCTCAGGCACTACCTATTACCGTGAGGCCGAGCTCACCATTCATGGCGATCAGCATCAGATCACGGCTCAGGCCAAGACCGGTGTTTCGATTGACAAAGCCTCGTTACCGGGGCCCGTGTCGCAGCCGCTGCAGGCCGCGCCGGCGGTATCCCTGGCGACTGCGGCCTATACGATGAGCCTGGATGGCACGGATCAGGTGGGCAACCCGGACATGAATCTGGTGCATCTGGGCGGATACTATTTCGTTGAGGAAAAGCTGTTGTCCGGTCAGTACGCCTACTACAAGGCGGATGTCACGATTACCACGGGGGGCGCGCAAGACAAGGTCACGGTCGTGTCTGACCGCAGCCGGACGATCTCGGTCAGTGATGAACAGTATGTTAGCGGCACGACCACGGCCTATTTGAAGCCGTCGAACAATAATGTACAGGTCAATTATGTCGATGTGGATGGGTGGGTGATCGCCGACGTCATGCGGGATGATGGAAAGGGGGGGTATGAGTTTCGCCTGGATGGTTCCTCCGGCGGCTATCCAGCTTATAAATCGGCAAAGGTTGTGGCAAATCAGCAGGGCCAGTATATGCTGCAGACGGTCAATGGCATGGGCGAGGTCTATCTGTACTATCCAATGTACAAGACCCGGTTGGACGGGACGACCTACTATCCGTTTACGGTTTCCAGCAATGCGGCGGCTGACAAGACAGTGATCACGCTGTACGAGGCCGACATTGCCCAGCGCCTGCGCACGCCGCCGGATCCTCTCGCCACCATTGATCGCGCCATCGAAAGGGTGGACCAGAAACGCGGCGAATGGGGGGCGCTGGATAACCGGATGGAATCGATCGTCCAGCAAAATGCGGGCACGGGGGCGGATCTGACCGCCGCTCGTTCGCGCATCCAGGACGCCGATTATGCGGTGGAGGTGTCGAACATGACGCGTGCCCAGATCCTGCAGCAGGCAGGCGTGGCTGCGTTGACTCAGGCCAATCAGCTTCCGCAGGCAGCGTTGCGACTGATTTCCGGATAAGCCGATATTTTGGTGGCTTTGCCGATCTCATCGGTCTCGTCGATAACCTACATTCTGTGACAGGCCCGGGGGCAGTTTAACCCTGCTGGAACGTACTAGTCATGAGCGCCGGAAGCGGTGGTCATGATCATCGGAATACTCGGGCAAGGATTGCTGATGTAGTCCGTAGGTACGGGCCGAGAGCCGAGCGACCCTTTTGTCCCTTCGTACTTTTCCCCTCTGGTTGGCTTGAGAAGCGGCATCCACAATGACAGCGTTCCATTACCGGATGCGCCGCCATCATGGCAGGCCGCCAATGGTTACCGACGATCATGATAGTCACGTGATCGTTTAGCCGTCCTTCGGTGAGCGACGACAACCGGGGGCCATGAACAACGGATAGGGCATCCACAAAACATAGCATAAAAGAGATAGAATGATAACGTGGCATGTAAAGGTGATTCCCGCAGCGGAACCGGAGTTGATAGCGTTATCCGCTGACACCCGAGCTAAATTTCTGCATGTATGTGGCCCGTACCGGCCAAGTGCTGATGGTGCTGCATATATTCGTGAAGAAGACACCTAAGACACCGCGCAAGGCTATCAATACCGCCCTGAACCGGCTACGAGAGATTGAATTATGAAAGACCTAGACCGACTCAAGGCTCAGAGGCTGGCCGATCCTGAGACCCGCACCGAGTATGACGCACTGGCGCCGGAATTTGCCATTGCTCGGGAATTGATCGCCGCACGCGTACTCGCTGGCCTGACGCAGGATCAATTGGCGGCAAAGATGCACACGACACAGTCGACGATAGCGCGACTGGAAAGCGGCCGCGCCCTGCCGTCCATGCGCACACTCACGCGCTACGCCGAGGCAACCGGTAGCCACCCCGTCATTCGGCTTACTGCCGATCGCATCGGTCTCGTTTAATTACCTACATGCTGCCCATGACCAGGTCGTCCACCGGGATGCGGTAGGGAATGTATACCAGCCCGATGACGATGCCGATCAGGATCCAGATCAGAAAAACGGTCATCATTTGGAAGCCCCTCGGACAGATTGTGAGAGTATTGTTTGCCTTCGATTGAACATGGTCAACTGCCCCTGTGGCGACCGCATATTGTTAACATGCAGGCCCAGTACGACCTGTGGCAGGCTGAGAAAAAACCTCGTTTCGAAGCTGAGCCGGGATCAGATCTTCAGTCTCGTGGCTGAGTTTTCACGAACATCCTTATCCGCTTGATAGGCTTCATACTGCCTGACCCAATCATTCAGCAGCGAGGACAGGCCCATCGCCTTGGCGATCCGGGATAGTCGGCGGCGATTCAACGCAGCCAGATCCAGGTCGAACGGTGGGCGCGTCAGTCGGCTGCGCCCTGAAGCGCCAAGGTAAATCCAGTCCAGCAACGCCTTTTCCAGCGTGGTTCTGGGATAGTTGAACCGCAAATCGCGGATGTCGTTCAATCTGCCCGCTCGCTCATCCACTAGATGCGCTGGCATGGCGAAAAAGCGGAATGTGCCAGCGGCCGTGCGCCTGTCGCCGATCTGAGGGTTCGGCCAGCCCTGCTCGATCGGGATGACGCAGGTGATGGTGTCTCCGAAGTTGTTGGTGACGTGTTCTTGCTCCAGCACCCAGGACAGACTGACCACACTACGGCTCCGTACCCAGTGGGAAGCGGCGGCTGGACTGATGTCGCGATGGCCTAGCCGGTTCAAATAGACCCCCTTGATTACCTGTTGCAGTTTGCCTGGGCGAGCCATTTCGGCCAACCAGCGGCTAAAGGTGGCTGTCGAGGGTGCACGGTTATGCTCCGTCGTCACCAGCGCATGCAGCATGGCGGTTGTCAGGACCGGCGGGCTGTCGGCTGACATCAGCAGGCGCTCCGCATTCACTTTCCAGTCCGATTTCATGGTGATTGCCTTTCCGTCATCATGGGCGCCGCATGGCGGCCTCACACCATTCCACAATACGATCGGCCACCGCAAGCGTGGTCTCGAGCCACGCTTCCTCGGTCAAGGTGCGGCGTTCTTCTTCTGGTAAATAAGGCAACAGTTCCTGCCGAGCTAAAGCATAGGAAAGCATCTCTAGTTTGCCTAACGCTCTATTGGAGAAGTCCTGGATCAGTTCGGAGTCCTGTTGCGAAAGTAGATCTGTCGGATCTACTCCGGCCCGGACGAGATCCCGCAAATCGTACAGGTCCCGGGGCGCGTGACGCTGTTCCGATAAAGCCGCAGCGATTTTCATCACAGTCAATGCTTCGTTGGTGTAGGTGGTGACCGGAAACGGTGCCATGGCGTACTGCAACGGCGGGCTGACGATTTCCACCCGCACGTTCTCTCTGGTTGGTGTGCTGCGTCCCGACACTTCGACATCGAAGCGAATGTCTGTCCCATGTCCAACGATACCTTGCAGCCGGGCTCGGACGGTGGTCTTGGTATCCTTGGTGATTTCAGCCTGAGGAGATCTGATACCTGCCGTCGTAGCCGCCCGGATCAGATTGTTCCGCAATCCCTTCTTCAGGGCGGCCTGGCTGAGGCTGGGATCCCGATCAAAGTCTATGTCCTTGGTAAGCCGCAGGCTGCCGAACGCTGCCCGCATGGCCATGCCCCCCTTGAGGATCAGTCGGCCACCCTGCTGGCCGACGAGTTCGCGCAACAGACTGATCTGGCAGCGATCGATTGCCTCTAGACGAGAATCAAAGCCTTTGTCGGTCGGGGAATAAAGAACTGACATAGTGTATAAATATCATAAATTGATTTTTACATACTAATTTATATGGGTCCGCTAGTCTATATGAATCAGTCGTGGCGCATGCCTAAGGCAACTGATCACCTGCTTGATCTACCGGGACGAATACCTGGGCCAAGGGGTGCGATCCACCTCTCCGATTGTAGAATTGAACCAGTGGCGAAGCAGCATCGCCAGGCGCGCACGGGATCATGCCCGCGAATTCAGGGAAACGACAGTGGATTTGACTTATCAGTGGCTCTACGACACGGTGCGTGCCCGTTTTGATTCCGACGACGCCATGGAGGCTTTCCTGCCCCAGGCGCTCACGCCTGAAGAATTGACGCGCAAAGGCGACGACCGGTACCTGTCGGCGATGACGCAGCGGATATTCCAGGCGGGCATGCAGCATTCGGTGATCGACGCGAAGTGGCCCGCCTTCGAGGCCGCCTTTTCGGGCTTTGTGCCCGAGACCATGGCATTGCTGAACGACGCGGACATCGAGCGGCACATGCAAAATCGTCAAATCATCCGTGACCGCGCCAAATTAAGGACCATCCCCCGGAATGCCCAGTTCATTCTGGATGTTCGCCAGGAACAGGGCGCCAGCTTTGGCACATTCATCGCCGGCTGGCCGGTTCCCGACATCATTGGCCTGTGGCGCCTGCTTGCCAAACGCGGCGCGCGCCTGGGCGGGCGTTCGGCGGCCGGGTTCCTGCGCCTGGCAGGCAAAGACACTTTCTTGTTGACCAGTCACGTGGTCGCACGCCTGGTGGCGGCAGGCGTCATCGCCCGGGAACCGACCAACCAGCGCGATCTGCAGGCCGTGCAGGATGCTTTCAATGCTTTGCAGCAAAGCTGCGGCAGGCCGCTCTGCCAGCTGTCGTCCATGCTGGCGCTGAGCATCCATCCAGCCTTCTAATGAGTACACTGACGGCATGCTACACATCGATCGACTCAGCAAGCGCTACGGCGACCACCTCGTGTTTCAGGGCCTGACCCATACGTTTTCGCCTGGGTGTGTCGCGCTCTGCGAGGAAGACAGCACAGGCAAATCCAGCCTGCTGGGTATCATCGCAGGCGCCATCGCGCCGGATGCGGGAGACGTCTGGATCGACGGGCATTCCCTGGCCCGCACGCCACGACAGGCTAAAGCACGGCTGGCCTATGTGCCGGACGATTGCCTGGCTTTTCCTTCCCAAACGGGGCGCGGGCTGCTGGAACACGTCGCCCTGGAAAAGAATGCGCCGCTGAACGACGCTGTGCTGGATCTGGCCTACCGGCTGGGGCTGGAACCCCACCTGGACAAACGGTTCGAACAGATGTCGACGGGCACGCGCCGCAAGGTCTTTCTGACGGCTGCCGCGCTGGGCGATCCGGCGGTCATCGTCGCGGACGGCCCCAGCAACGGGCTGGATGCGCAGGCCCGCGCCGTGTTGGCGGATCAATTCAAGGTCTGGTCCCAAGACCGCGTCGTGTTGTTTGCCAGCCACGATGCTGAACTGGTGCGGGCTTGCGGCGCCACGGTGACCCCGGTGACGGCGCTGCGCCAGTAACACTACCGTTGGGCTCATCCCCTGTCAGGAGGTCTTCCATGTTTGCTGAAGCACTGCGAAATGAAGGTTACTCGACCTACCGCGCGCGCCTGCATGCGCTGCTTGGGATCTCCGCGGCCGCCACGGGCAAGCAGACTCACGACTGTATCGCGAACGGCTTTCCGGTCCAACGCCTCATGGGGCAATTCTTGTCTGCTATGTTGTACATGTTGCGACTTTGGGATAAACTTGTACAGAAGGTTGAACAAGTGAGGCTCACATGAAAATTGTCTCTTTTTCAGAAGCACGCAACAGCCTGAAGGCGGTCCTGGACGCTGTGGTCAATGACGCGGATACCACCATCATCACGCGCCGGGATGCCGAGGACGCTGTGGTGATGTCACTGGACTCCTACAACAGCCTGATGGAAACCGTACACCTGCTGCGTTCCCCCGCCAACGCAAAGCACCTGAACCAATCGATCGAGCAGTATCGTGCCGGTAAGGTCAAGGCACAGGAGCCGGTCGATGGCTGATCGTCTGCTGTGCTGGACCGACGCAGCCTGGGACGATTACGTGTACTGGCAAGATCAGGATCGCAAGACGCTCAAACGCATCAACAAGCTCATCGACAACGTGCGCCGCACACCTTTTGATGGCATCGGCAAACCCGAGGCTTTAAAGGAAAACTTATCAGGTTTCTGGTCGCGGCGTATCGATGATACGAACCGTCTGGTGTATGCGGTGGATGATACTGCCATCACCGTCATTTCCTGTCGTTACCATTACTAAAGCTCAAAACCAGCAGATCCCCTATGGGTTGGCGCCGAGTTCGACACTCGGGCGGCCCACCGGAATTGAATTCCTACCCCAATGCGAAAGCAATCCCTTCAGTCCGGCCCCGATCAGCCGTGCCCCTGCGGTCTTTCCGCCACTTACGCGGCATGCTGCGGGCGCTGGCATCACGGCCCCGAACACCTGCAGGCTCCCGACGCCCAGACGCTGATGCGCTCGCGCTACAGCGCCTACGTGCTGGACGAGATCGACTATCTGATGCAGACCTGGCATCCCGACACCCGTCCATCCCGGCTGGAGCCCAACGAACCCGGCACGCGCTGGCTGGGGCTGGAGGTGCGCCGCCACGTCCACCCGGACGCGGATCACGCGATCGTCGAGTTCGTCGCACGAGTCCGGATCCACGGCCGGGCCTCGCGCATCCACGAGACGAGCCGCTTCGTACGGGAAGACGGGCGATGGATGTATGTGGACGCGGAAGGTTGAGTTAGAACGTCATAGAACCGCTATCGACCGGCATTCCTGATCGGGGCCGGCCGGAAGGGATTGCTTTCGCATTGGGATAAGAATTCAATTCTGGTGGGCCCCCCGAGAGTCGAACTCGGCACCAATGGATTATGAGTCCACTGCTCTAACCAGGCATGAGCTAGAGGCCCACGGACTGCCGGCGCGAATGGCTGACGGCAGCCGAAGAAGCGGAATTATCGCATAGTGGCGCCGCCGGAATCGGCCCGGTTGCGATAAAGTATCCCGATGAGAACAGGAAGAGGGGCTTCATGATGAAGGATAGGCCTGGATGCCGGAGACAGGGAATCCGGATGACTGGGATATCGACAGGGCGCGGGATTGTCGTCGGATACCGGATGCGGCGTATGGCTGTGATTCTGTCGGTATTGGTGCTGGCTGCCTGTCAGTCGGTCTCGCTGTCAGGGCCAGCAGCCGGTTCGGCTGGCGCTTCAGTGTCGCGGCCCGCAGGGCCCCAGAGCCCTGCTGCCGCGCAGGCCGTCGCGATTCCGGTTCCGGGTCCGGGGCCTGTCCCCGATCACGCGCCCCCGCCGGCGGATCGGATGGCGGATACCCCGGTTCGCTCGGATCCCGTGCAGCCGCTTGCCAATGACCGCCAGGCAACCGATCTGAGGGTGTTCCTGGCCGATGTCCATGATCATCCGGGGTGGACTCCGGTGCCTCTGAAGCCTTCCGGTATTCTGTATGTCCGCACCGATGCGATCATCAACCGCAGTGATCTGATGGGCATCCAGTCGGCGACCGACCAGGCGGGCGGCGGCCTGCTGGTGCTGATCCTGAAGGACGAGGGTCTGGCGAAGCTGCGTGCCGCAACGTCGGCCCACCCAGGCCTGCGCCTGGCCTTGGTCGTGGGGCAGATCATGCTGGCCGCACCGGCTTATGCGACGCCCATCAGCGAACAGAAACTGGCTTTTGCCGTTGGCTCGCTGCGTAACGCCGAAATCGCTGCCCGTTCCGTGGCGGGGGTGCCGTAGCGCGGTTCAGTACTTGCCAGTGCCTGGCGAATCGAACCCCGGACGATTGTTGCGGTTCATGCGGATTGCCAGGGAAATCAAATTTCACTTGCGAATCTGGTTGTATTGGATTAAAAATCTACGCATTGCGTATATTGGATCTGATCATGGCCGTTTCCCAGCAAGTTTTCCTGCGTGACGCGATGCGTCGTTTAAACCTGACACGCGATGTGTTTGCCGCCCGCATCGGTGTCAAACGTCGCGCACTGGACACGTGGCTTCTGCCGGAGGGCTCCCAGGAAGCCCGCACGATGCCGGAAGTGGTGTCGCGTTTTGTGACCGAGATCGTGGAAAACGGCGCACTCACGGAAAAGTATGCGCAAAGCGCACAATCCGGCCCGTTGCGGGAACGGATCGCCATCGACAACAAGCATCAGCTGCTGTCCGTCGATCAGTTCAGCCGCGAGTCCGTGGAGGATCTGTTTCGGGTGGCCGACCTGATGCAGCCCATCGCCCGGCGCCAGAAGGTCTCGCGGGTGCTGGAAGGCGCCGTGCTGGGCAATCTGTTCTTCGAGGCCAGCACGCGCACCCGCGTGAGCTTCGGCGCGGCGTTTTGCCGGCTGGGCGGCTCGGTGTGCGATACGACGGGCTTCACGTTTTCGTCGATGGCCAAGGGCGAATCGATCTACGACACCAGCCGCGTGATGAGCGGCTATGTGGATGCCATGGTGATCCGCCATCCGGAAAAGGGCTCGGTGGCGGAGTTCGCCGCCGCGACCAACATCCCCGTGGTCAACGGCGGCGATGGGGCGGGCGAACACCCCAGCCAGGCCTTGCTGGATCTCTACACGATCCTGACCGAGTTTTCCCGGCTGGGAAAGTTGCTGGATGGCGCGCATATCGTCATGGCGGGCGACCTGAAGTACGGCCGCACCGTGCATTCCCTGATCAAGCTGCTGGCCCTGTATCGTGGCCTGAAATTCACCCTGGTGTCCCCGCCGGGCCTGGAGATGCCGGAATACCTGCTGGAGCAGGTCAGCAAGAATGGCCATGTGCTGGAACAGACCCACGATCTGGCGGCCGGCCTGAAGGGGGCGGACGTCATCTACGCTACCCGGGTGCAGAAGGAACGCTTCACGGGTGAAAACCTGGAAGGCTACAGCGCCGATTTTCAGGTCAATCGCGCCATCGTGGACGCCAGCTGCGGGCCGGATGTGATTGTCATGCACCCGTTGCCGCGCGACAGCCGCGAGGGGGCCTACGACCTCAGCACGGATCTGAACCATGATCCGCGTCTGGCGATCTTCCGCCAGACCGACAACGGTATTCCGGTGCGCATGGCGATCTTCGCGGTGCTGCTGGGGGTGGAGAACCTGGTGCAGCATTCGCTGCGCGACGTCACCTGGACGCCGCCGTCACATATCGGCCCGGACGATAGCGTGTTTCACGGGATGTACTAACTTTTCATTCCACCCAGCGCCGCCACCAAGTCGTCGAGCATGCGGGCCAGTTCGCCGGCCATCAGCGCGAAATCGGCGTCGAACCGCTCGGCGTCGTTGGCGGCCTGGGCGTCCTGGTGTTCCTTCAGCACGTCCAGCGGGGCGACTCGCTTGATGTCCAGATTGTCGGTCAGCACGAACGACACGCGGTCGTTCCAGGTCATGGCCAGGCGCGTGCATTGTTTGCCCGCCTGGATGTGGCGGCGCACCTCGTCGGTATCCACCGTCTGGCGCACGTAACGCACTGTGGCCCGGGATTCGCCCGTGGAGCGCAGTTCCGTATCCTGATCGATGGAAAAGCCCGCCGGGGGTTCTTCCTCGGTCAGCCAGAGCGTCATGGCGGCGGCCGGTGACATCTCCACGTGCAGCGGCAGGATGGGAAACGGCGTCAGCGTCTTGGCCAGCAGACCCAGGACTTCGTCGCTGCGGGCTGTGGCGGCCGCGTCGATTGCGACCCAGTGGTTGACCGTGTCGATCCAGACACGCGTGTCATGGGCGATGACGAAGGCGCGCGGCAGCAGCTCCATGGTCATCTGCTCCTTGATTTCCTTCATCTGCTTGCGACCGGGTTTGTAGCCCTGCTGTTCTTCGATCTGCAGGGCGCGGGCGCGGCTGGCCTGATTGATCACGGTGGTCGGCAGCAGTTTTTTTTCTGTCTGCAGCCGCATCAGGATCTGGCCGTGCTGGGCATAGACCAGGCCGCTGTCCTCACGCGGGGGCATCCATCCCGACACCTGGCTGTCCTGGCTGCCGCCGGGGCGAAAGGCCAGGGGTTCCAGCGCCGCTTCCAGGGTGGCGGCGGTCAGGGATGCGTTGGGGGCGAGACGATAGAGCTTGAGATTCTTGAACCACATGGTCTTGTGCGGGCGGGCCGGCGGGCGGCGGTGGAAATGGGTCTTGATTGTACGCGATGGCAGTTCCGATCTTGTCCGGCCAGGTCGGCCGGTTGCGCACAAAAAAATGGCCCGGATTGCGCCGGGCCTGGAGAGGCAGCCGTCCGTACACAAAAAGGCTCGCGGGGGGTGCATGGACGGTGGTGCATCGATCGCCGATCGGCTAGGACAACAAGGGGGAACAAGATATCCGGGCCGTCAATTGATGCACATCAAGATTCTAGGCGAGAACCGCTGACGATATTCTGAACGATTCAAGGCGCGTTCAGGTCGTTATGCCGTGTTTCCCGGACGAACAACACACCGACGACCAGGGTCATCGCGCTGATGACGACCGGGTACCAGAGACCGTCGTACATGTTCCCCGTGGTGGCCACGGTCGCAAAGGCCACGGGCGGGACAAAGCCGCCGAACCAGCCGTTGCCGATGTGGTAGGGCACACTCATGGACGTGTAGCGAATGCGGGTGGGGAACATTTCCACCAGCATGGCGGCGATCGGCCCGTAGACCATGGTGACCTGCAGGACCAGGAAGAACAACAGCAACAGCACCATGGCGTAGCTGATCTGCGAGGGATCGGCGAAAGCGGGATAGCCGTGGCTGCGGACCGCCTCGCGGAGTGTCTGCTGCAATGCAGCATTGCGGCGGGCAAACTCGGCGCGGGGCAGGTTCCCGCCTTCGAAGGCATCGATGCGTTGGTCGCCCACCAGCGCGTAGGCGACGGTGCGGGCCGGCGCGGCCTGGTTGACGTAGTGCACCGAGTGGCTGGCCATGAAGTCCTTGAGCAGGTCGCAGGAACTGGTGAACGAGGCGATCCCGATCGGGTTGAACTGCAGCGAGCAGTTGGCCGGATCCGCGATCACGCGCACGGGTGCCCGGGCCTGTGCGCGTTCCAGCGCCGGGTTGGCGTAGTGTGTCAGGCCCTTGAAGACCGGAAAATAGCTGACGCAGGCGATCAGGCAGCCGGCCATGATGATGGGTTTACGGCCGATCCGGTCGGACAGGGAGCCGAACACCAGGAAAAACGGGCAGGCCAGCAGCAGCGCCAGGGCCACGAGAATATTGGCGATGCTGGCGTCCACCCTGAGGGTTTCCGTCAGGAAATACAGGGCGTAGAACTGGCTCGTGTACCAGATGACCGCCTGGCCGGCCGTCAGGCCGATCAGGGCCAGCAGGATCAGGCGCAGATTGCGCCAGTGGCCGAAGGCTTCCTTGATCGGGGCGCGCGAAATCAGCCCTTCGGACTTCATTCGGGTAAAGGCGGGGGATTCGTGCAGGCGCAGGCGGATCCAGACCGAGATCACCAGGAGCAGCACGGAGATCAGGAACGGCACCCGCCAGCCCCAGGCATCGAAACTTTCCTGGCCCAGTGTGGCGCGGGTGCCCAGCACCACGACCAGGGACAGGAACATGCCGGTGGTGGCCGTGGTCTGGATCCAGCTGGTGAAAAACCCGCGCCGGTTCGGGGGGGCGTGCTCCGCGACGTAGACGGCGGCGCCGCCGTATTCCCCGCCCAGCGCCAGCCCCTGCAGCAGGCGCAGCAGCAACAGGATCATCGGCGCGGCCGTGCCGATGGAGGCCGACGACGGCAGCACGCCCACCAGGAAGGTGGACAGGCCCATGATCAGGATCGACACCACAAAGGCGTATTTGCGTCCGACCATGTCGCCCAGCCGGCCGAACACCAGGGCGCCGAACGGGCGCACGGCGAAACCGGCCGCGAAGGTGAGCAACGCGAAGATGAAACCCGTCGTCGGGTTCAGGGCCGAGAAGAAATGCTGGGCGATGATGGCCGCCAGCGAGCCGTAGACATAGAAGTCGTACCACTCGAACACGGTGCCCATGGACGATGCCAGGATGACCCGGCGCTCTTCGTGCGTCATGGGTCGGTTGGCCTCGTCCAGCGCGTCGGGCGTCACGGAATGGGCTCGATTCATGTGCGGGTCCTGGGGACGTTGTCGCGGGGAAATGAGACCCGCAGCCGGGTCCCGGCGCTGACCGGGTCATGGTGGTTGCCGGGGGGCGGGAAGTCGATCGTGGCCTGGTGGTGTTCGGCGACTTCGCGCACGATCGCCAGCCCCAAGCCGCTGCCCTCGGCCTCGTGGCCCAGGATCCGATAGAAGCGGTCGAAGACCCGGGATTGTTCATCGGGCGGGATGCCGGGTCCCGTATCCTGGACTTCCAGGCAGACCCGGTCGCCGTCGGGCAGTGCGCGGACGGTCACCTGGCCGCCCGCCGGTGTGTACAGCAGGGCGTTGTCGATCAGGTTGTTCAGCAGCTCGTGGATCATGGTGCGGTTGCCGAATACGGGCAGCGGCTCGTCGGGGGATTCGAAACCCAGGTCGATGCCGCGCGCCAGGGCCGTTGCCACCCATTCCCCCGTGCAGTCTTCGGCCAGCGCGTACAGGTCCAGCTGTTCTGTGGTGCGCGATTGATTGGGGTCCAGCGATTCCGCACGTGCCAGCAGCAGCAGCTGGTTGACCAGGCGCGTGGCCCGCTGGGATCCGGTGATGAGCTGCTGCAGGCTGTCGCGCATGCGGGATGGTTCACGCTCGCGCAGGGCGATCTCGCATTGCGTGCGGATGCCCGCCAGCGGCGTCTTCAGCTGATGGGCGGCATTGGCGACGAACCGCCGCTGCGATTCGATGGACGCCGACAAGCGCTGCAGCACGTTGTTCATGGCGTCGATGAGCGGCACGATCTCCGCCGGAGCCAGATCGTCGCGGATGGGGGACAGGTCGCTGGGCTTGCGCCGGCGCATGTGTTCCTGCAGCAGGCTGAGCGGCTCCAGACCCTGGGTCAGGCCCAGGCCGGCCAGCATGGCGGCCAGCGGCAGAATGATGAGCTGGGGCGTCAGCATCCCGGTCAGGATTTCCTGTTGCAGCGTGGCGCGGGCCTGTGCCGGTTCGGCCACAACTGTCAGGAAGCCGGTGCCGTCCCGGTCGCGTCCGCCCCACAGGTAGGCCAGCCGGATCGATTGATGGTCCAGCGTGGCATTGCGAAAGCGGATCTGGTCGATGTCGTAGGTCCAGTTTTCCGGGGTGGGGACGTTGGGATTGCCGGCCATCAGGTGGCCGTTGGCGTCCAGGATCTGCCACGTGGTCGGGGCCTCGTCGCCGTTGCCGGACAGGACTGTCCGCGCCGATTCGGACAGCGTGACGCCAGCGGTCAGGCGCTGCTGTTCGACCTCGTGGCGCAGCAGCCGCAGATGGCTGGTCAGCGTTTTGTCGTAGGGCGAGTTGGCGATATTCAGGGAAATGAAGTAGGTGATCACGATCCCGATCGACCACAGGACGAACAGGGGGACGATCATCCACAGCAGGATGCGGCCCAGCAGGGTTGGGTGGCGCCGGGGGCGACGCCGGCCATGGGCGGGACTGGGGTTGTCGAACATGGCGCGCCGTCAGTCGACGGCTGCCGTATCGGCCGGCTGGCTGCGGTTTTCGGGTTCGAGGCAGTACCCAAGCCCGCGCACGGTGAGGATGCGCACGCCGGCCGGTTCGATCTTTTTTCGCAGGCGGTGAATGTAGACCTCGATGGCGTTGGTCGTGACTTCCTCGCCCCATTCGCAGAGCAGGTCGACGAGCTGGTGCTTGCTGATCATGCGGCCGCTGCGCGACAGGAAAATTTCCAGCAGGCTGGTTTCCCGGGCGGACAGTTCGACCGGGGATTCGTCGATGGTGGCGACCCTGCCGTTCAGGTCGAAGGCCAGGCGGCCATGGCGCAGCACCGATGCGCGGGCGCCGCCGTGCCGGCGGATCAGGGCGCGCACGCGGGCTTCCAGTTCGCTGAGAGCGAAGGGTTTGGACATGTAGTCGTCGGCCCCCAGGTCCAGGCCTTCGACGCGTTGTTCGACCGAATCGGCGGCGGTCAGGATCAATACCGGCAGGGGGGTGCCGCGCTGGCGCAGTTTGCGCAGCACGGACAGCCCGGACAGACGCGGCAGGCCCAGATCCAGGATCAGCAGATCGAACGCCTGCAGTTGCAGGGCGGAGTCGGCGCTGGAGCCGTCGTGGACCACATCCACAGCATAGCCGTCGTAGCGCAGGGATCGGGACAGCCCGTCGGCGAGAATACTGTCGTCCTCGGCAATCAGGATACGCATGGCGGGAATGACATCCAGGGGGGCGGGTGGTGGGCGCTGACGTGCGCCTTTTTCCCAGTGATTTTCTCATGGGCGGGGAATGGCGTCATTTAGGGTTAACGATGGACCTTTTTGGGGAGCGCGTCGGGATTGTCACATCTGTTTTTTTATACAGTATAATTTAGTGCCATAATTTCCCCTGCACCAGATCCCAAAGATCCCAACGAAAGGAACCCCCTCATGGACGAACGCACCGGCAAGGCCAATCCCGAACGCGCCAAGGCGCTGGCCGCCGCGCTGTCGCAGATCGAGAAGCAATTCGGCAAAGGCTCCATCATGCGCTATGGCGACAACCAGGTCGAACACGACATTCAGGTCGTGTCCACCGGGTCGCTCGGGCTGGACATCGCCCTGGGCGTCGGTGGTCTGCCGCGGGGACGTGTAGTCGAAATCTACGGTCCCGAATCCTCCGGCAAGACCACGCTCACCCTGCAGGTCATTGCCGAAATGCAGAAGATCGGCGGCACCTGCGCATTCGTCGATGCCGAACACGCGCTCGACGTCCAGTATGCCTCGCATCTGGGTGTCAACCTGGAAGACCTGCTCATCTCGCAGCCCGACACGGGCGAACAGGCGCTGGAAATCACCGACGCGCTGGTGCGCTCCGGCTCGGTCGACCTCATCGTCATCGACTCGGTGGCAGCCCTGGTGCCGAAAGCCGAAATCGAAGGCGACATGGGGGATTCGCTGCCGGGCCTTCAGGCCCGCCTCATGAGCCAGGCGCTGCGCAAACTGACCGCCACGATAAAACGCGCCAACTGCATGGTGATTTTCGTCAACCAGATCCGCATGAAGATCGGCGTGATGTTCGGCAACCCCGAAACCACCACGGGCGGCAACGCGCTGAAATTCTATGCGTCCGTGCGCCTGGACATCCGCCGCATCGGCTCCATCAAAAAGGGCGACGAGGTCGTCGGCAACGAAACCCGGGTCAAGGTCGTCAAAAACAAGGTCGCGCCACCCTTCAAACAGGTGGAATTCGACATCATGTATGGCACCGGCATCTCGCGCGAAGGCGAGATCATCGATCTGGGCGTGCAGGCCGGCTTCATCGACAAATCCGGCGCGTGGTACAGCTATAACGGCAACCGCATCGGGCAGGGCAAGGACAATGTCCGCGACTACCTGAAAGAACACGCCGACCTGGCGTTCGAAATCGAAAACCGGGTGCGTGAACACCTGGGGATCACGCTGCGCGCCGAGTCGGCCGGTGGCAATTCGGGTGGGCTGTCCGCCGCCGTGAATGAGTGATGCCTCCCGGTCCGGCCCCAGCCTCAAGGCCAGGGCCGTGGCCTATCTTTCCCGGCGGGAACACTCCCGCCTTGAATTGCGCCGAAAGCTATCCGCATATAGCGATGATCCCGCGGAAATCGAAGCCGTCCTCGATGACCTGCAGCGCGAACACTGGCAGTCCGACGAACGATACGCCAAGGCCTATGTGCACCGCACCGCGCCGCGCCAGGGGGCGAGGCGCATCGTGCAGGCCCTGCGCCAGCAGGGCGTGGATGCGCAGCAGCTCTGCGATCTGCAACACGAACTGCAGGGGTCCGAACTGGGCCGCGCGCAGGGCGTCTGGCAGCGAAAATTCGGGCAACCCCCCGCCGATGCCCGCGAATATGCCCGTCAGTACCGCTACCTGGCCGGCCGGGGGTTTACCACCGACTGCATCCGGCGAGTGCTGTCCGCCCGCTTCGAGGGCGCGGGCGATTTGGCGGATGACGATCCTGTCTGATCCTGTCAGGCCACGGTGCGGATTCCGGGCAGGGTCTCGAAACAGGTCTTGCTCGCCTGTTCCAGAAACGCCTGCACGTAGGGCGTGTCCGCGTCCTCGATCCGCACACCCGCCTGCAGCGTGCGCCAGATTCCCGAACCCAGCGGTATGATCCGGACGCCAGGCAGATTCCGGTATTCGTCCAGCGCCCAGCTGGGCAGGGCGGCGACCCCCCGGCCGCTGGCGACCAGCTGTACGATCATGGGGGTCAATTCCGCCGTGCGCACGCCGGCCGGCTCGATGCCGGCCACATCCAGGAAGGCCGTAAAAATATCCAGGCGGCCGCGGTCCACAGGATAGGTGATCAGGATCTGATCGGCCAGGTCTTCGGGATCGATCCGCCGGGCCGTGCCCAGCGGCCCCTGGCTGGGCACCGCCAGAACCAGTTCATAGCCGAACAGCGCCGTATATCGCACCGCATCCATTGGTTCTGGGTCCGAGGTGATGACGACGTCCAGATCGCCGCGCGTCAGGGCGGGCAGGGGTGCGAAAGAGAACGCGGCCGACAGGTCCAGCGACACTTCCGGCCAGTCCTTGCGGAACGCATCCAGCGTCGGCATCAGCCACTGAAAGCAGGAATGGCAGTCGATGGCTACGTGCAGCCGTCCTGCGCGCCCGGCCGACAGGCGGCGCAATTCCAGTTCGGCGGCACGGATGCGCGGCAGCACGTCTTCAGCCAGGGAGACCAGGCGCAGACCGGCCGTGGTCAACCGGGCGGGGCGGGTGCGCCGGTTCAGTAGCGATGTCTTCAGCCGCACTTCCAGATCGCGCAGTTGGTGCGACAAGGCCGATTGCGTCAGGTGCAGCCGCTCGGCCGCTTCCTGCAGGCTGCCGCCGTCCCGGATTGCCAGCAGGGTTTCCAGATGGCGGACTTCAATCATCTCGATCTTCCTTCAACATGAGTTTCTCTCATCTTATGCGTGCAGGATTTGATTTTTTATTGGGGCCGAATCCCTGCACAATATCGTTCATTGAGAAATTTTAATGTTATCAGGATTAATCATGACGATCATTCATAATCTGGGTTTCCCCCGTGTCGGCGCCGCCCGTGAACTGAAGCGCGCCCAGGAAGCCTATTGGGCCGGCAAAGCCGATCAGGCCAGCTTGCTGGAGACGGGGCGTGAACTGCGGGCCCGGCACTGGGCGGTCCAGGCACAGGCCGGGCTGCAATGGGTACCGGTCGGTGATTTCGCCTGGTACGACCATATCCTGGAGTGGACGACGTTGTTGGGGGCTGTGCCCGCGCGCTTCGGGCAGGCCGATGATGCGCCGGTCGAACTCGACACCCTGTTTCGCATGGGGCGCGGCCGTGCCCCATCCGGCACGCCGGCGGCGGCGTGCGAAATGACCAAATGGTTCGACACCAACTATCACTACATCGTGCCGGAGCTACATCCGGGGCAGACCTACCGTATTGCGCGTGAATCCCTGTTCGAACAAGTCGCGGAAGCGCAGGCGCTCGGGTATCGCGCCCGCCCCGTGATTCCGGGGCCTCTGACCTGGCTGTGGCTGGGCAAGGGTGACGCCTATGCGAAGGGGGCTTCGGACGACGCCAAGCTGCAACTGCTGCCAGCCTTGTTGCCGGTCTACGAGCAGGTCCTGCAGCGCCTGTCGGCGCAAGGGGTGGACTGGGTCCAGATCGACGAACCGATTCTGGTGCTGGATCTGCCGGATACCTGGAAGCAGGCACTGGCGGGTGTTTATGATCGTCTTGCCGCGCAAGGGCCGAAGGTGCTCCTGGCCACGTACTTTGGCGGCATCGATGCGAATCTGGACGTCGTGCGGGCGCTGCCCGTCCATGGGCTGCACGTGGACTTGGTCCGTGCCCCCGCGCAGCTGGACTCCGTTGTGCAGGGACTGCGTGCCGACCAGGTTCTGTCCCTGGGGGTGATCGACGGGCGCAACGTCTGGCGCGCCGACCCGGACGCCATCCAGTCGCGGGTGAATCCGGTCGCGCAGCGACTGGGCGATCGGCTGTGGCTTGCGCCGTCCTGCTCTCTGCTGCACGTGCCGATCGATCTGTCCCTGGAAACCGGGCTGGATGCCGAACTGCGCAGCTGGCTGTCCTTTGCCATCCAGAAGCTCGACGAGTTGCGCCTGGTGCGTACCCTGGTGGATGGTTCTGCCGACGAAAACAGCCTGCGCGCATTGGAACAGACCCGACAGGCAGTTCAGGATCGCGCCCATTCCGCCCGCATCCATCGCCAGGACGTGGCCCGGCGGCTGGCCGAGTCCGCCACCATCAGCCGTGCCAGGACTCCCTTTGCCCAGCGCATCCGCAGTCAGCGGCAGCGGTTGGGGCTGCCGGACTTCCCCACGACCACGATCGGGTCCTTTCCGCAAACGCCCGAGATCCGCGCCCTGCGCCGCGACTGGCGTGCCGGTGCCCTGGGTGATGCCGCCTACGAGAAGGCCATCCGCGAAGAAATCGAGCGCGTCATCCGCTTCCAGGAGGACATCGGACTGGATGTGCTGGTGCACGGCGAGCCGGAGCGCAACGACATGGTCGAATACTTCGGCGAGCTGCTGGCCGGCTTTGCCTTTACCGCCTATGGCTGGGTGCAGAGCTACGGCTCGCGCTGCGTGAAGCCGCCGCTCATCTACGGCGACGTCGCGCGTCTGGCCCCCATGACGGTCGCCTGGTCCTCCTATGCGCAGTCGCTGACCGACAAGCCGGTCAAGGGCATGCTCACCGGACCAGTCACGATCCTGCAATGGTCCTTCGTGCGCGACGACCAGCCGCGCGAACAGACCTGCCGTCAGATTGCCCTGGCCCTGCGCGACGAGGTCCAGGATCTGGAAGCGGCCGGCATCACCGTCATTCAGATCGACGAACCCGCATTTCGCGAGGGCCTGCCCCTGCGTCGTGGCGACTGGCAGGCCTACCTGGATTGGGCCGTGGACAGCTTCCGCCTGTCGACCAGCGGCGTGCACGACGACACGCAAATCCACACGCATATGTGTTATTCGGAATTCAACGACATCATCCAGGCGATCGCGGCCATGGATGCCGACGTGATCACCATCGAAACGTCCCGTTCGAACATGGAGCTGCTGGGCGCTTTCGAGGACTTCGCCTATCCGAACGACATCGGTCCTGGGGTCTACGACATCCACTCGCCCAATATCCCCAAGGAGGACTGGATGGTCGATCTGATGCACAAGGCGGCGCAGCGCCTGCCGGCCGAACGCCTGTGGGTGAATCCGGACTGCGGCCTGAAGACCCGCGGCTGGCCGGAAACGCGCGCGGCCCTGGAATCCATGGTGCACGCGGCCAGGGCGCTGCGCAAGGCTGCCTGAATCCTCGCCATAAGCGGATCCACATGCACTGTATAATCGAAAGCTTAAACAGATTTCGACTCCTGCATCCTCATGCCTTTGTCCGCTGCGGCGTGTCCCCGTGAACCCCTTCATCATCGATCGATACGCGTCCAGTCCTACGCCCGCGAGGACGGGCTGTGGGACCTGGAAGCCGAGCTCATCGACACGAAATCGTACGATTTCCCGATTCGGGACGGGCAGGTGCATCCCGCGGGTGCGCCGGTCCATCACATGCATCTGCGCGTCACCATCGACGACCGCTTCACCATCACCGATGCCGAGGTGGCCTATGACGCCGCCCCCTATGGCGAATTCTGCAGCGCCATCGCGCCAGACTACCGCCAGCTCGTCGGGCTCAATCTCCTGAACCAGTTTCGCAAGCACGTGCGCGAACGCTTCGGCCGCACGGCCGGGTGCACGCATGTCACCGAACTGACCAACGTACTGCCGACCGCCGCCGTCCAGACCATGGCCGGGCGTCGGCGTCAGAATCCAGACGGCCAGCGCCCCTTCCAGCTGGACGGCTGTCATGCTTTGCGGGTGGACGGCCCGGTGGTGCAGCGGCATTACGCACCCTGGTACGAGCCGGCGCAAGCAGAGCATCATGAAGGCTAGACTTCCGGGCCTGGCCCAGGTCGGCACGTCGAAACGGCGCGTCGGCGGTTTTCTTTTCTCTTCACCCACAGGTAACTCATGAAAATTCACGAATATCAAGGCAAGGAATTGCTGAAGAAGTTTGGCGTGACTGTCCCGCGCGGCATCCCCGCGCTCTCGGTCGACGAGGCCGTGGCGGCAGCCGAGAAATTGGGTGGTCCTGTCTGGGTCGTCAAGGCGCAGATCCACGCCGGTGGGCGCGGCAAGGGTGGCGGGGTGAAGGTCGCCAAGACGCTGGATGATGTCAGGACGCTGGCCAGCCAGATCCTGGGCATGCAACTGGTCACGCACCAGACCGGCCCCGAAGGCCAGAAAGTGCGCCGCCTGTACATCGAAGACGGCGCCGACATCCAGAAGGAATATTATCTGTCCGTCGTGACCGACCGCGCCACGCAGAAAGTCGCCTTCATCGCTTCGAGCGAAGGCGGCATGGACATCGAGGAAGTCGCTCATTCCTCACCCGAAAAAATCATCACCGTGCAGATCGATCCCCTGCAGGGTTTCACCCAGGCCGACGGTGAAAAGCTGGCCAAGGGTGTTGGCATGCCGGCCGATTCCGTCGCCCAGTTCATCGACGTGTGCCAGAAGCTCTACACGTGCTACATGGAAACCGATGCCTCGCTGGTCGAGATCAACCCCCTGAACCGTGACAGCAAGGGCAACATCGTCGCCCTGGACGCAAAATTCAACTTCGACGCCAACGCGCTGTTCCGTCACCCGGACATCGTCGCCTATCGCGATCTGGACGAGGAAGATCCCGCCGAAATCGAGGCCAGCAAGTTTGATCTGGCCTACATCCAGCTCGACGGCAACATCGGCTGCCTGGTCAATGGCGCCGGTCTGGCGATGGCCACCATGGACACGATCAAGCTGTTCGGCGGCGAGCCGGCCAACTTCCTGGACGTGGGCGGTGGCGCCACGGCCGAAAAGGTCACCGAAGCCTTCAAGATCATGCTCAAGAACAAGGGCGTCAAGGCCATTCTGGTGAACATCTTCGGCGGCATCATGCGCTGCGACGTCATCGCCGAAGGCGTGATCGCGGCCTGCAAGGCCGTCAACCTCAGCGTGCCGCTGGTGGTGCGCATGAAGGGCACCAACGAAGAACAAGGCAAGAAGATGCTGGCGGCCTCGGGCCTGCCCATCATCAGCGCCGACACCATGGCCGAAGCTGCGACCGCCGTCGTCGCCGCCGCGAAATAAGCATCTCAGGGAATAGAACATGTCGATTCTGATCAACAAGGACACCAAGGTCATCACCCAGGGGATCACCGGCAAGACCGGCCAGTTCCACACCCGCATGTGCCGCGAGTACGGCAACGGCCGCGCCGCCTTCGTGGCCGGCGTGCACCCGAAGAAAGCAGGCGAAAACTTCGAAGGCATTCCTATCTACGCCTCCGTGAAGGACGCCAAGGCCGCCACCGGCGCGACCGTTTCGGTCATCTACGTGCCGCCCGCCGGTGCCGCGGCCGCCATCTGGGAAGCCGTCGAGGCCGACCTGGACCTGGCCATCTGCATCACCGAAGGCATTCCCGTGCGCGACATGCTGGAAGTGCGCAACCGCATGCGCGCGGAAAATCGCAAGACCTTGCTGCTGGGCCCCAACTGCCCGGGCCTGATCACGCCGGACGAAATCAAGATCGGCATCATGCCGGGCCACATCCACCGCAAGGGCCGCATCGGCGTCGTCAGCCGCTCGGGCACCCTGACCTACGAAGCCGTGGCGCAGGTCACGGAACTGGGTCTGGGTCAGTCCAGCGCGGTCGGTATCGGCGGCGACCCGATCAACGGCCTGAAGCACATCGACGTGCTGAAGATGTTCAATGACGATCCGGACACCGACGCCGTCATCATGATCGGCGAGATCGGCGGCCCCGACGAGGTCAACGCCGCGCAGTGGGCCAAAGACAACATGAAAAAGCCCGTGGTGGGCTTCATCGCCGGCGTGACGGCCCCGGCGGGCAAGCGGATGGGCCACGCCGGCGCCCTGATCTCGGGCGGCGCCGACACGGCCGATGCCAAGCTCGAAATCATGGAAGCCTGCGGGATCCGTACGACGCGCAATCCGTCGGAAATGGGCAAGCTGCTCAAGACTGTGCTGTAAGCGTCGGTCCTTCGCCTGGCGGCCTTCGGGCCGCCAGGATGCTGATCGGGCACAGGGGCGCCTAACAGGCTATCCTGTGCCTTTGCACGTTTGGCCCAGTATCGGCCCGGCCGTTGATGTCGGGCCTGGTTCGCCACCGGCACCGCCATGAAACTGAGACGTCCCACTTTGCTCCAGACCCTGATCGTCCTGGCCGCCATCGGCCTGGTCGCCCGCTTGCTGCTTTCGAGGATTACCCTGTGATGTCCGCACCCGAAAAACTCGTGATCGCCACGCGGGCCAGCCGTCTGGCCTTGTGGCAGGCGCATCATGCGCAGTCCCGCCTGCGGGCCCTGTATCCCGATTGCCGGGTCGAACTGCTGGAGATGACGACGCGCGGCGATCAGATCCTGGATCGCACCTTGTCCAAGGTCGGCGGCAAGGGCTTGTTCGTCAAAGAACTGGAAACCGCTTTGCTGGACGGCCGCGCCGATCTGGCCGTGCATTCCTTGAAAGATGTGCCGGTCGATCTGACGCAGCCCTTCGCCCTGGCGGCGGTGCTGCAGCGGGCCGACCCCTGTGATGCGCTGGTGTCGAATACGGCTGCCAGTCTGGATGATCTGCCCGCGGGTGCGGTGGTCGGCACCTCCAGCCTGCGCCGCGAGGCCCAGCTGCGCGCCCGCTACCCACAATTGCTCGTCAAGCCCCTGCGAGGCAATCTGGATACCCGGCTGGCCAAGCTGGATCGTGGCGATTATGCCGCTATCGTGCTGGCTGCGGCCGGCCTGCAGCGCCTGGGCCTGAGCGAGCGGATCCGGTCCGTTCTACCGGTGGACCTCAGTTTGCCGGCGGCCGGGCAAGGTGCGCTGGGGATCGAGACCCTGGCATCCCGCACGGACCTGCGATCCTGGCTCGAGCCGCTGGTCTGTCGGGAAACCACCGCCTGCGTCCTGGCCGAGCGGGCGGTGTCGCGCGCTCTGGGCGGGTCGTGCCAGGTGCCGCTGGCTGCCTATGCGGTCTTGCACGCCGACGAACTATTCCTGCGGGGGCTCGTGGCGGAGCCAGATGGCAGCCGTGTGCTGCGGGCACAGGCCCGGGGTGCCGCGGATCAGGCAGAAGCCTTGGGCGAATCGGTGGCCCGGGATCTGCTGGGCCAGGGCGCGGATGCCATTCTGGCGCGCCTGTCCTCGACTGACGCCTGAGATCCGCCGTGCGGCAGCCAACCGCCGCGTGCCGGGTCATCCTGACCCGTCCGCAGGGACGCAACGGTGGCTTGGCGGATCTCGTGCGCCGGGCGGGTCTGGCGGTGATCGAAGCCCCGGCACTGGAAATCGAACCGCTCGATACGCCACGCCCGAATCCGCGCGCGGGCGATCTGCTCGTCTTTGTCAGCGGGCAGGCGGTGGACGCCTATTTTTCGGGACGGCGGATGTCTTGGCCGGACGGTGCGCGGGCCTGCGCTGTCGGGACCGCGACCGCCCGGGCGCTGGAGGCTCACGTTCCGGATGACTGCATCCTGGCCCCGGAAGCCGGACAGCCGCCGGATTCCGAGTCGCTGCTGGCGGCGATCGATGGGCTCGGCCTGAAGCCGGCCCGGGCGCACATCCTGCGGGCCACCCAGGGCCGCGACTGGCTGGCCGGGCAGTTACGGCAACGCGGCTGGGACGTCGCCTGCCATGCCCTGTATCGGCGCAGCCCCCGGATCTGGGATCGACCTGCCTGCCTGGCTCTGGCGGGCGAGGGCCCCGTGGTATTGCTGGTGACCAGCCTCGAGGCCCTGGATGCCATTGAGACCAGCCTGCGGACGCAGGGCCTAATCTGGCCCAGGCGACTGCGCATCGTCACCTTGCACGAGCGGATCGGGCGACGTTTACAATGTCTCTACGCTGACCGGCCGGACGGGGTGTTGCACGTCACGCTCAGCAGTCCCGATGAGGCTGCGCTGTTTCAGGCTATAGTGGCAGCATCCCGACAGCTTCCCTGAAGGACCCGAACGCCGTCATGAGCGATACCGATCACAGCACGCCTTCCTCCTCCCCCGATTCGAGGGCCCCTGCGTCGGCTCTGGCGAGCGCCCAGGCATCTCCCCGACAGCCGACCGGTCTGGGGCGCGTCGCGCTGGTCATCCTGCTGCTGCTGGCGGTTATCCTGGCCGCGGCCCTGTATGAACAGCACCGGCAGTACCGCGTCCTGCAGGCCGATCTGCAGCGACAGCACACCGAAAATACCCAGTTGATCCAACAGGCCCGCGACCAGGCGGCCCAGGCGCTGGCGCTGGCGCATGCGCAGGCCGCCCAGGTCGAAGACCTGCGCAACACGCTGGATGCGACTGCCAGCCAGGTCCAGGAACTGGATCAGGCCTTGCAACTGATGACCGACACGGGTTCGGATCTGCTGCTGCTCAACGACATCGATCACCTGGTCACCATGGCCCAGCAGCAGCTGACGCTGGGCGGCAACGTGGCCAACGCCATCATTTCCCTGGAAGCCGCCCAGGCGCAACTGGCGCGGGCCAACCGGCCCAATCTGGCCGCGCTGCAGCAGTCGATCAATGGCGATATCGACCGCCTGCGCGCTGTCGCGACGATCAACCTTCCCGCCTTGTCGGGGCAGATCGAACAGCTGTCCGGCTTGATCGGCGCGGCGCCCCTGTTGGTGCCCGATCATGCGGAATCCGTCGTGCCGGCGTCCGCCCAGCCCAATGCCTCCCCGGCCCCGGCACCCGCGGCACCGCCGGCGGCTGGCGCCGCCTCCACGGATCAGGCCGGGTGGCGTGGTGTGGCGACTGGCGCCTGGCACTGGACCCGGGATTCCGCGACTCAGCTTTCCCAGGACCTTCGAGGCCTGTTCGATGTCCGGCGGGTGGATGATTCCGCCGCCTTGCTGATGTCTCCCGATCAGGCTCTGCGGTTCCGCGAGGGCCTGAAGCAGCGCGCGGTGACGGCGCAGCTGGCGCTCATGATGCATCAGTCGCGGATCTGGAAATCCGAACTCGCCCGCATCACGCAGGCGATCGAGCAGCGCTACGACATGCGGGCGGAATCCGCCCGCCAGGCGCTGAAACTCGCGCGCGCGCTGCATGACACCCCCATCGAGGTCGCCCTGCCGGGTGTCGACAACAGTCTGGCCGCGATCGCCGCCGCGCGCGACGCCGAGGCGGCCCAGGAAAACGATTTATCCAATGATGGCGCGGCCTCGCCGGACGCGCCGGCCCAAAACGAGTCCGATCCCCAGCCCCCGATTCTGCGGACACCGGCACAGGCGCCCGCCAGCGCAGGCGCGGTCTAAGGGGGGGCACGATGCGATCCTGGATCTGGACCCTGCTTCTTCTGGCCGCCGCCGTGGCTCTGGCTCTGGCGGTGCATGATCACGGCGGCAACGTCATCATCGTTGCCCAGCCCTGGCGAATCGAACTTTCGCTGCCGCTGGCCGTGGTGCTGGCGCTGGTCGCCTTCGTCGCGCTGCACTGGCTGCTGCGGCTGTTGCGCTGGATGGGCAACAGCCCCGATCGCCTGCGCGCCTGGCGCGGCCGGCGGGCGCAGCAGCGCGACATCGAATTGCTGGAGCGCGGCTGGACCCACGTGCTCGAAGGGCGCTACGTCCAGGCGGAAAAGGATCTTTCCAACTTGCTGGCGCGCACGCGATCGGCCGACCGCAGGGTCCTGGCCGGTCTCAGCGCGGCACGCGCGCTGCATCTGATGGGCGAGTATGTCCGCCGCGACCAGACCCTGCAGTTGGCCCAGGAGGGCGCGGGGCAGGATACGCGTCTGCGCCATGCCGTCGATACGGTCAAGGCCGAGATGTTCCTGGATCAGAACCTGGCCCAGGAAGCGCTCGATCTGCTCGAACCCTTACAGGACGCCTCGTCGCGCTATCTGCATGCCACCCGCCTGCTGTTGCGGGCGCACCGGCAGCTGGGCCATGCCGATCGCGTCTATGCGCTCACCCGCTTGCTGCTGCGGCGCAGCGCGATCGACGAGGCGCAGGCTGGCCAATTCATCCGCGAATCGGCGGCCCAACGCCTGGACGCGCTGGAAGAATCCGGCTGGAGCGGGCTATGGGGCGACCTGACCGCCGACGAGCGTCTGGATCCGCTCGTGGCCCTGGCCGGTGCCCGCGCCCAGATGCGCTTCGGGCGTCCGGCGGAATCGGCCCGGATCCTGGAGGCCGCCCTGAATCGCCGCCTGGATGACCGGCTGCTTCGGGCATATGCCCAGTGCGACGCGCAGCAGGCCGGACAGCGCCTGGGGCATGCGGAACTCTGGCTGAAATCGCACCCTGACCATCCCGGGCTGCTGGCCGCGCTGGGTCAGCTGTGCCTGGTCGCTCAGCTCTGGGGGCAGGGGGCGCACTACCTCGAACGTAGCCTGGCCTTGCGCGCCGACACGCATATTCATGTCCTGCTGGGCAATCTGCACGAGGCGCTCGGGCATCCCGAACAGGCGCTGGCGCATTGGCGCCGGGCCTGCGAGGCGGCGGACGTGGAATTGCCCGCGATGCACCGGTCGCTGCCTGCCGCCGACATCCAGGGTGATCCCAGTTTCGTCGAGGCACCGCGCGATTCGGTGGATACATCCGCTGGCGCGCCGGTCGCCGCCAGCGGGGCTTATCTGCAGGATGCGACGGACAGCGCGCCCCTGCCGGTCGACGCCCCGGCGGCTCCGCCGTCCGCGACACAGGCATCCCAGCCCGCCCGGCCGGAAGACGATTACTTCGATACGGCGCCCATCCCGGGGGTGGACATGTCGCTGACTTCGGATGGCGGCACCCGGAAATAGGTTTTTGTTTTACAGACAGTCATTTCAAGGAATCCTATGAGCCTCAATCACGTACCGGCCGGCGACAAGCTGCCGGAAGAATTCAACGTCGTCATCGAGATCCCGATGAACGCGGACCCGGTCAAATACGAGGTCGACAAGGCCAGCGGCGCGGTGTTCGTCGACCGCTTCATGTTGACGGCCATGCACTATCCCTGCAACTACGGATATATTCCCCAAACCCTGTCCGAGGACGGCGATCCGGTGGATGTCCTGGTGATCGCTCCTTTTCCCGTACAGGTCGGTACGGTGATCCGCTGCCGCGCGCTGGGCGTGATGAACATGGAAGACGAAGCCGGCAAGGACGCCAAGCTGCTGGCCCGTCCGGTCGACAAGCTCTATCCCCCGTACTGCCATCTGGAATCCACGGCCGATCTGCCGGCCGAGGAACTTCAACGCGTCCAGCATTTCTTTGAACACTACAAAGACCTGGAAAAGGGCAAATGGGTCAAGGTCCAGGGCTGGTCGGGCGTGGATGCCGCCAAACAGGAAATCCGCGCATCGGTCGATCGCTATCATCAGGCTGCAAAGTCCTGAATCATGGCAGACACCGTGATTCCATGTCCGGCAGCCACATTGCTGGCTGTCCAGGGAACCCCCGCCCGGTTTCCGGTGCGTCGCATCTATTGCGTGGGCCGCAATTACGCGGATCATGCACGCGAAATGGGCCATACGGGGCGTGAGCTTCCCTTCTTTTTCGCCAAGCCGGCCGATGCGGTCCTGAACATCGCGGCGGATGCCGAAGGTGTGCTGCCGTATCCACCGCTCACCTCCGACCTGCACCACGAGATCGAACTGGTCGCCGCGCTGGGTTCGGGCGGGCGCGACCTGTCCGTCGAACAGGCTGCGGCATGCATCTGGGGGTATGCGATCGGTCTGGACATGACGCGCCGTGACCTGCAGGCCGAGGCCAAGAAAGCCGGTCGTCCCTGGGACGCCGCAAAAGGCTTCGACCACAGCGCGCCCCTGGGGCCGCTGCATCCGGTCGCCGAGACGGGCCCGATGACATCCGGCCACATCGCCCTGACAGTCAACGGGCAGTCGCGCCAGTCGGGGGATCTGTCCGACATGATCTGGTCGGTCCCAGAGGCCATCGCCTATCTGTCCACGCTGTTCGAATTGCAGGCCGGCGATCTGATCTTCACCGGCACGCCGGCGGGGGTTGGCGCGGTGGTGGCGGGCGATCGTCTCGAAGGCCGGATCGATGGACTGGGCACCCTGAAACTGCGGATCGCGTAGATTCATCCGGCGCGAAAGCCCGGTTTCGCGAGAGCGGACCGGGCTGTTTTTATCCACGACGGAAAGTGCGAATAGGCGGGCTTGGCGGGGCGCGGCACACTGGGTGCCAGTCCTGCCTTCCCGGAGTCCGCCATGCCCGTATCCCATCGTGTCCCCCCGCGTTTTACCTTGCCACGGCGCGCCGACCGTCAGCGTGGCCAGGCGATGGTCGAATACATCATCGTGGTGGCCCTGGTGGCCGTGGCCGCCATTGCCGTCTATCAATTATTCGGTCAGGTGATCCGGGCGCAGACGGCTGCCATGGCCCGCGAGATCGCTGGCGAGGACGGCAGTGAACAGTCCCGGGCGGCCCAGGCCTCGGCCGATTCCGCGGCCGCTCAGGCCGCTGCCAAGACCCTGAAGTCGTTCACCGGCAATGCAGCCGCGGGGCAATGACGTGGCAGCCATCCACAGCCGGCGTTCGCAGCAGGGCCAGGTGCTGGTCTTCGGCATGCTGCTGGTCGCGCTGCTGGGGTTGGCGTGGATGCGCTATTTTGCAACGGGTCAGGTGCTGGCCGCCAAGACCCGCCTGGTGCATGGCCTGGACGCGGCTGCCTACAGCGGCGCGCTGACGCAGGCGCGGACGCTGAATTTCCTGTCCTACCTGAATCGCGCTCAGCTGGCGCATCAGCTGGCCATGGCCCACCTGCTGACCCTGGGCAGCTGGGCGCACTACGGCGGGACGCAGGCGGAGCGTCTGGCGCAGGGCAATCCGCCCGCATATCTGATCGGCATGCTGTTTGGCGCGGATCAGGGCAGGGCCTACCTCGCGGCGTCCACCGCCGTCGGTTTGCGGATGCAGGCAGGCAGCACCGGTGAACTGGGGCGCGCGTTCGTCGCGCACGAGTCCTTCATCCACGGCGCCCTGCGGGATCTCTCCGATACCCTCATCCGGGGGCTGCCGCAGGCCCGTCTGAATGCGATGCGCGCCGTGCTTGCCGCGCATTACCCTGAACGTTCCGCAGGGGAACTGCAACCCGTCGTGTCGGCCGATCGCTGGTCGGCGCTGCTTCGATGGCACGTTCCGGATGCGGCGCTGTTTTCCCTGGTTCGTGACGTGGCGCGCCTGTACCCGTTTCTGGAACCCAGAAATTACACGGCGCGCAATGCCTGGATGGTCGAACCGCGCTGTCCTGGCATGCGTCACGAGCTGCGCCGCCGGGGAACAACCGTGCTGGATGAGTCGGGGCGTTGGCAAGCGGGGGATACCGAATCCTTTCATGCCGTGCGCTCCAACCAATGGATCGGCTGCTACTACCGCGAATATGCCATGGGATGGGCGTGGATGCCCGCACAGCCCGGGCAGGCCGCCAGTGCGGACCAGGTGGAAGGGGCACCTCCGGACTTTTCCGAACAGGATTTCTGGCGTTGGGTGCGATCGTCGGCCGGCTGGGATCTGGTGGGTGGCCAGGCCAATCCACTGGCCGAGTCGTATGCGATGCGGGACCGGCAGACATGGCAGTCGCGGGGGCTGGCCGGCTATCCGGATGTGACGCCGGCCATGGGGGATCAGGCGGCATCCAGTTTCGTCGTTGAACTGGACCTGACTGGCGCCGACGGTCAGCGGATCAGGGCACGGAGTGCGGCGGAAAGTCTGTTCTCCCGGCCGGAGCGGCGCACGGACGGCCTGGACGAGGCGCCCAATCTTTTCCACCCGTACTGGCATGCGCGGCTGGCGGCGCCACTGGCCGTGCTGCCCGGAGACTGACATGACGGGATATCCAGAGATCAGGTCGATGCCGCCGGGCGGATGCTTGCCAGAGCCGTGTCCGGCGACCGGGCAGGACGGCCAGGCGCTGGCCGAGGCGTTGGTGGTGCTGGGCGTGTTGGGCAGCCTCTGGGTGGGGATTGCCTGGCTGGGGCGCGTGCAGGATGCCGGCCTTCAGCTGTCCAACGCCAGTCGCCGTGCGGCCTTTGCCTATGCGTATCAGGAGATGGCCTTGCCGGATCTGTCGGCACAGGTCTCCGGGCATATGCAGGGATCCGGTCACGTCTGGCGGAGCCGGCGGGGGGATCCGTTATTGCCGGCGGGGGCGGTGCTCAATCTGGATGCGTCGGCCAAGAGGCCAGCGTCCGAGCCCGGCGATCCCGTGCCGGACGCGGCCAGCCTGCGCCAGGAATTGAAGCTGGGCGAGGATGCCGTCTGGCTCGCTCGGGTCGGGGCGCGCACGCAGGGTCAGGCGCAAACGCAAAGCCGCTTGTCCGACTTCGATCGACTGGCTGTGTCCTTGCAACGCCATACGGCGATCCTGCGCGGTTCGGGCGCGGCGTCGGGAGACATGGCGGTCCAGGCCACGCTGGGGGAAAGTCACCGAGCCTGGTCCGGCCTGGCCGGCGCCTCCCACGAGGCCGGCCAGCGGATTGATCAGCGCCTGCAGGGTGTGGATGAGGCCTGGGGACGATCCCGGCCGTCATGGGACTGGCTGACCCCCTGGGCTGGACGGGTTCCGGCACGGCATTTGAATCCCTGGAGGTCGCCATGAGAACTGGGACATCAACGCATCTGAAGGCGGCCAGCCGATGTGGCGTCCTGGTGGCGGCGCTGGTGTCGAGCACCGCATCGGTTGCGGTGGCCTCACCCGACTGGGATCCGGCACGTGCGCTCGGCGGCGGACACTGGACCTGGGGGGCGACACAGTCTTTCGAGCTGCCGGGCGCCAGGGTGTCGCTGCGGCGCTTTCAGGCCGGGCTGCCGCCTGGCGAAGCCGCGCGGCGGCTGGTGGTGGCCGGTGGGCGGCGGCTGTCACGGCTGCAATGGTCAGGCACGACGCTGCTGCTGTCCGGCGGGGAGGCCGGACAGCACTGGCTGGCGCAGCTGCGGCCCGCAGCGCGGGGCACGGATGGTCTGGTTTCCAGCCTCGTGCCCCAGGCACCGACCAGTCCGGGATTCGATCCCGTGCGTTTCGTGCCCGCCGGATCTCGGCCGGTACTGAGTGTGGCGACCCGCGGCGAACCCGTACCGGTCATGCTCACCACCTTCGATTGTCATGGGACTCTGAGCCGGGTGGCCGCTGTGGTACGGCGGAATCTGCTGGCTGATCAGTGGCTGCCGGCCGATGCCGTTTCGTCGAACGTGGCCTTCCCGGCCAGCGGTCAAGATCCGCAGCCCGAATCGGCGCGAGAGTCCGGAACTGGGTTTCCCGTGCAGTGGCGTCATCGGCGCCATGGTCAGTTATCCGTGCACCTGGTGCCGCGATCGGCTTCGGTCGGCGTGACGTTCTGGCATCGTCCCAAGGAGTCGCCATGAAAGTGCCTGTCCCACGGCTTCCCCGGGCCGCGATCCTGGGCGCGCTTGCCCTGGGCATCGGCGCCCTGGCGGCAGGCGCGCTGGCGCTGCACGTGCGCGAGCGCGTCCGCCAGATCGAGGACCAGGCCCGGTTGCCCATGGTCGAACGCATTGTCGCGGCGCGAGATCTGCCGGCCGGTACCCGTCTGACGTCGGACGATCTGGCCCTACGCAGCTTCCCCGCCCATTGGGTCGGGCGCGATACCCTGCCACCCGCCCGCTATGGGGATCTGGAGGGCAGGGTACTCACCGTGGCGCTGGTGGCGGGGGATGCGATTTTGCCGATTCATGCCTCGCACCCCCAGCCAGCCTTTTCGGCTCATCTGGCGCCGGGCCGGCGCGCCATCACCCTGCCGGTCGATCAGGTCAATTCCTTGTCCGGGCTCCTGCAGCCGGGGGATCTGATCGACCTGTACGTGTCGTTCGACCATCAACGCAAACGCCTGACGGCCCCGTTGCTGCAGGGTGTTCTGGTGCTTGCCACCGGGCGGGAAACCCGGTCCGGAGAGTCCGGGGGCGAGGATCAGTCCTATTCGACCGTCACACTGGACGCCGCGCCCGACGATGTCGTGAAGCTGGTGGCGGCCCGTCAGGCGGGCACCCTGACCGCCATCCTGCGCCATCCCGAGGATGCCCAGGCGGACCGCCGGGCGGCTCGTGGGGATCTGGCCGCCTTGCTGGGTGTGGGCGCGGCACCGGCGGCTCCTGTCCGCAAGGCCGTCATCCTGTATGGCACGTCGACCGCGCACGGGTTGCCAGCCTGGGCTCTGCCGGGGGGCTTGCGTTCCCGGCCGGGGACAGGGTGGTTTGACATGCCGGCAGGCCAGGCGCTGAGCAGCGCCTGGCGGCGCATGGGCATGACGTCCGGATCCGAAGGTCCGGATTCCGTCTGGCTCGCCCGCCAAGCGCAAGGGGCGGCGGATGACACCGATGGCATCCAGGGGCCGCTGCCCGTGATGCCCGATCCGGATTCTTCATTTCCCGCACAGGAGCCTTCCCCATGATCCGTCTCTATCGCCGTGATGATATGGGTCGGCGCCGTGTCTCCCGGCGGCTGCCCATGCGGCTGGGCCGCCTCGTTCTGACGGGGCTGGTGGTGGGCCTGTTGCTGGTACCGACCGGCGTTGAAGCCGTGGGTAAGGGCGCGGACAAAGATGCCGATACGCTGATTTCACTGCAGGTCGGTGAAGTCCGGGTCCTTGGCATACCCGGGGTTGCCCGGGTGGCGGTAGGCGACGGCAAGATCGTCAACGCGGTCAGCACGGACGATCGAGAAGTCATTGTTTTCGCCCGCAAGCCGGGTTTCAGCACTCTGCATGCCTGGACTGCGGATGGCCGGATCCATCGCTATTCGGTCGAGGTCGCGCCTGAAGGCGCCCGGCAGCTTCAGGACGAACTGCGTGCGGTTCTGGAACGGATACCGGGCGCGCGCATCACGGCGCTGGGTGACAAGCTCCTGATCGAAGGCGATGACCTGTCGGACGGGGACCGGCAGCGCCTGGCCGAATTGGGGCGGCGCTATCCGCAATTGCTGGATTTCACCGGGACGGTGGGCTGGGACCAGATGGTGCTGCTGGACGTGCAGGTGGTCGAGGTACCCAAGACGCTGTTGCGGGAACTCGGCTTGCGCTGGAATCCCCAAAGCGCCGGGGGCCTCAATGCCGGCCTGGGCTGGGACGGCGGATCACGCCGCTTCGCGGACCGCCCCGGCGAGACTGTGCTGCCCCTGGTGTTTCCGGCTGCGCCGGCCGCGGGCTACTTCGGCATCAATGCGCTGCTGTCGGCGCAGATCAACCTGCTGGCCCAGGAAGGGCGCGCCGTGGTGCTGGCGCAACCGCAACTGCTGGCGCGAAGCGGGGCCACCGCGGAATTTCTTGCCGGGGGCGAGGTTCCCTACAGCACGGTGGATCGCAACGGCAATACGCAGACCGCGTTCAAACCTTACGGGGTGTCATTGCGGATCACGCCTTCGGTCGAGCGCAACGGCGCCGTGCGTTCGCGCATCGAAGTCGAGGTCAGTTCAGTGGACACGGCTCTGTCGGTTCCGGGTGGCCCTTCTCTCAAGACCCGTCGCACGGCGACTGAATTCAATGTCCGCTCCGGCCAGACGCTGGTGCTGGCCGGTTTCCTGTCGCGGGACACGGCCGACAACATCGACCGGGTGCCTGGCCTGGGCTCGCTGCCCATCCTGGGCGCGTTGTTCCGTTCCAGCCGCTTCCAGCGCAATGAGACCGAACTGGCCATTCTGGTCACGCCGCAGCTGGTGACAGCCGATCACCCGGATGTCCGCACCCGGATCGGGCGTGCGGCGGCTGTGCTGAGGCAGGCATTTCCCTCGCCGCCCGCCCTCATCAATCCCATCCGGAACCAGCCGCGGCACCCGACGGACGCGCCGGCACCGGGCTGGGATCCCCGCGTCATCGGACCCGGATCCCAATGGCAGGGCGCCCATTGAACACTGGAGACAACCCATGAGTGACGTTGAGCTTGAACTGACTTTCGAGGATGGTCGATGTTTCTGTCAGTCGCATACCCTGCCGCTGCTGATCGGCCGCGATCCGGACTGCGGACTGGTGCTGAAGACGTGGCGCGTGGCGCGGCACCACGCCCGCCTGCTGGTGCGCGACAACGACCTCTGGCTCGAGGATGGCGGGTCGATCTTCGGCTCGACGGTCAATGGCGTCCGGGTCGCCTCCTATGGCCCGCTGGGTCCAGGCGACGATCTGGTCATCGGCCCTTGCCTGATCCACGTACGCCGGCCTTCATTGCCCGATAGCCGTCCCGATGGGCCGCAGCCGTCTCCGGTTCCGGATACCACGCAACCCGCATTTTCCGACGATGACGCGGTTGGCGATGCATCGAGGCAGCAGGCGCCTGCCTTGCAGCTGAGGGAAGTCTGCCTGGCGTCGCCGAGTCCGGCATGGCTCGTCCACCGACGCCGCCTGCATGAGGGCCTGATCGCCGCCTTGCAGCTGCGGCGGCGCGACATCGGCGGGATGAGCGATGCCGCCTTGCGGGCGGAAGCCAGCCGCGTGTTGCGCGAGCTGATTGCGGCGGATCCCGGCCTGCCGTCCGACATCGACCGGGAAAGCCTGGTGCGGGAACTGGTAGACGAGGCCGTCGGACTGGGGCCGCTCGAGCCGTTGCTGGCCGATCCGGGGGTCACGGAGATCATGGTCAACCGCCATGACGAGATCTTTGTCGAACGGGCAGGGCGTCTGACCCGGGATGCCGCCAGCTTCAGCAGCGAGCAGGCGGTGCTGGGCATCATCGACCGGATCGTCGCTCCGCTGGGACGACGGATCGATGACAGCGCGCCGATGGTGGACGCGCGGTTGCGGGATGGTTCGCGGGTCAATGCTGTCATTGCGCCGATCGCTTTGCGCGGCGCAAGCCTGACGATCCGCAAGTTTCCCGTGCGCCGGCTGGGCATGCCTGATCTGCTGGGCGTCGGCGCACTGGACGAGCCCATGGCCGAATTCCTGACGCACTGCGTGCGGCATCGGAAAAACCTGATCGTCTCCGGCGGGACTGGATCGGGCAAGACCAGCCTGCTCAACATCCTGTCGAATGCCATCCCCGCCGGTGAACGCATCATCACCATCGAAGATGCGGCGGAATTGCGGCTGAACCATGGCCACCTGGTCAGCCTGGAAGCCCGCCCACCCAACATCGAAGGGCGCGGTCGCGTGGAGATCCGCGATCTGGTGCGTAACGCCTTGCGGATGCGTCCCGACCGGATCGTCGTTGGGGAATGCCGGGGCGGCGAGGCCTTTGACATGCTGGCGGCCATGAACACCGGGCACGAGGGCTCCCTGACCACGCTGCATGCCAACAGTCCCCGGGATGCCCTGGGGCGGCTGGAAACCATGATTCTGATGGCCGGCATGGATTTGCCCCTGGTGGCCGTGCGGGAACATGTCGCCGCGAGCATCGATGTGATCGTCCAGCTCGTGCGTGCTGCCGATGGCCGGCGTCTGGTCAGCGCCATCGTCCAGGTGACCGGTATCGAAAGCGGTCGCATCCAGCTGCAGGATCTCTTCATCGGGCAGGCTGGGCCGCCGGCCGTGTTCAGCGGCTGCGGCCTGCTGCCGGATGGTTTTGTCGGGCCAGCCGCGCTGGATATCCAGCTGTTCTCCCGGCGAACCGTCCGCCAGGGGCGATCGGCGCTGGCGGCGGATCCCGCGCAGGACCCGGCATCATGCTGATGTTCATCCTGATCCTGCTGATCGGCCTGTGTGCGGGATTAGGTGCCTGGGTGCTGCTGAATCGGGGGATGCGGCTCTGGGCGCGTTATGAAGACCGTCTTCAGGATGAGACCCAACGCACGCTGGATGCCTCGTTCCTGTTTCTGGACATGGCCCAGTTGCGGCCCGCGCTGCTGGCGCTGGGGTGCGGGCTGCTGCTGGTGGCCGCCTGGGTCGTCGGGCGTTGGTGGGGTGTGCTGCCGGTGCTTCTGGGGTTGCTGGCGGCACCGCCGCTGGTACTGCGGCGGATGCGTCAGCGCCGCGAGCGTCAGTTCGATGCGCAATTGCCGGATCTGCTGCAGGCGCTGGCCGGCGCCTTGCGGGCTGGAGCGGGCCTGCAGCCCGCTCTGCGGCATATCGTGGCGCAGTCGCGCCCACCGTTGTCCCAGGAATTCGCCCTGATGCTGCGCGAGCAGCGGCTGGGCATGGGATTCCAGGATGCGCTGGGGCAGCTGCGCCAGCGCATGCCGACCGAATCCTGCGGGCTGGTCGTCTCGGCGCTGGGCATCGCCGCCCAGGCCGGTGGCAGCCTGGCCGACACGCTCGAGAGCATTGCACAGACCTTGCGGGCCCGCCACCATTGGCTGGGCCGGGTGCGCGCCCTGACCGCCCAGGGGCGCATGCAAAGCCACATCATGGCGGGATTGCCCATCCTGCTCATGGTGGTGCTCAGTCGCCTGGAACCCGAGGCCATGGCTTTGTTGTGGCGGACCTGGTATGGCTGGCTGGTGCTGGCGGGCATCCTGCTGCTGGAAGGGTTGGGTATCGTCTGGATCCGCCGTGTGGCGGCAATCGAAGTCTGAGAGAGGCGGCCATGTTCTGGTTCTGGACGGGTTCCTGTCTTGCCGCCGTGGCAGCCTGCCTGGCCTTCTGGATCCTGGGCTCTCCCTGGGCCAGCCTTGCGCCGGATCGTCGGTCGCCGCCGATGGCATTCTGGTGGCCGTGGGTGCTGGCCCTGGCACCCTGGTGCCTGCCGTTCGTCACCTGGTCGATGCGCAGCCATCTGCTGCAGTGGGCGCCGCGCGCCGGGTTGGCCGCGCAGTGGACTGCGGAGCGCTGGCTGGCCGCCCGCGTGCTGGCAGCTGGTGCCGGTGTCGTCCTGGCTGGTGGTGGTGCCGTGATGTCGGGCCTGGCAATCCGGTTCGTCGCGCTGGCGATGCTGGCGGGAGGGGGGTTGGGTTTCGTCTGGCCGGATCAGGTGCTGCGCCGGCGGGCTGCCGAGCGGCGTCAGCGGATGATGCGCGAGCTGCCGTTCATGCTGGATCTGATGACCCTGTGCGTGGAGGCGGGCCTGAGCCTGTCGTCCGCCTTGCGCCAGGTGGCATCGCATGCACCGCCGGGCCCTCTGCGCGAGAGCCTGCGCGAAGCCGCCGCACTGGAGCGCACCGGGGTCGATCGGCCGGGTTGGCTCGCGCAGTGGGCCGGTTGGGTGGATTTGCCCGGAGTCAGTAGCCTGGTGTTGACGTTGGCGCAGGCCGACCGCCTGGGCATGGCCTTGGGGCCGCTGCTGCGCGCGCAGGCTGAACGGCAGCGCAGCGACCGGTTCCTGCGTGCCGAGACACTGGCGCTTCAGGCACCGGTCAAGATGCTGTTTCCGATGGTGCTGTGCATTTTTCCCTGCACCTTTCTGGTGATCGGCTTTCCCGTGGTCGTGAAGATTATGGATGCGGGTTTTTGACGGGGACATCATAGTCGTGCACTGGGGCGGACCGACGGATACGGTGTGCTGGGGGCGTACGCCCCATGTCCTGCGCATTCGTTGCGCGCAGACCTTCCGGCAGCGATTTCTGGGTTTGCACGCCTGGTGTGCCTGGGGTGATGAGCCCTGGGGACTGCTGTTTCCGGGGTGCCGCGCCATCCATACCCTGGGCCTGCGCCTGCCGGTGGACCTGGTGTTTCTAGGCGCTACAGGCCGGATTCTGCATGGAGTCCGCGGGTTTGCGCCCAATCGTCTTGCTGGGTGCGGGACGGCGCGAGCGGTCCTGGAACTGCCCTCGGGCTACTGCGGGTCTTCTGGCTGGGAGGCGCGGGTCTCGGCCGCCTGGCGGCTCTGGAAGATGGACGCGTAGATCGGGTAAAAGCTGCAGTACAGCAGTGCGGTGACCAGAATGTCCAGCAGTAGCGAAACCCAGGCCAGCAAGGTGGTGGATACGCCGGCGTCCATCAGGCCGTCCAGCAGACCGTGCAGACCGAAGAACAGGGCGGCCCAGGTCCCCGCGTACAGGATGATGGCCCATTTGTTGCGCCAGCAGGCCACCATGGAATAGAACAACGCCCTGCGCAGCGGCAAACGGTGCCAGCCCATCAGTGCCGGGGCATGCCAGAACAGCGCCGAGAGCACAACGTAAAAGAGGCCAAAGACCACCAGTGGACCGGTCATGGCCGCGGCCAGGGCCTTATAGTCGGGCTGCGGCTGCGTGCCGATGGCGGCCACCAGCTGCGACAGAAAGGGCAGCACGGCCGCGAACGCGGCCAGCATGGTGCAGCCCAGATAGGCCAGGCCCAGACGCAGCAGGGCGGGGGTGACGCCCGCCGTTTGCAGGGGCCTTAGCCACATGCCCGGCAGCATGCGTTCTCCCAGGCTCAGGTGGCGGCATGCGCACAAGGTCAGAAAGGTCAGCAGCGGCGTCAGGGCAACCAGCACGATCTGCCCCAGCACGGGGATGGCCGAGCCCAGGTTGATGACGAAACTGGTGGCTACGCTCCAGAAGATCAGGGCCAGCGGCTGGCGCCGGAAAATTGCGTAGCCCTGGACGATCCAGGCCCAGCCGGCGCTGGGCGGCAGAATGGCGGCTTGCAGGGAAATCGGGTTCATGCGTGGGTCGGGGCCTGTTCACCCTAGGGGAAGAAGGGGGGCGGGTTGCGTCTCGCGCAGCCGCAGGATGCGTTCGAAGTGGCGCGGATCGTGTGGCTTGAGCGTCTGGGCCGGGCGGGGCAGATAGAAATCGAATAGCCGGGAAATCCAGAAGCGCAAGGCTGCGGCGCGCAGCATGGCGGGCCAGGCGGCGCGCTCTTTTGCCGTAAAGGGTCGCACGTCATGGTAGGCCTGCAGCCAGGCTTCCAGGCGCCGGCGCACGAAGGCGCCGGACGATCGATGGATACACCAGTCGTTGACGCTGACAGCCACGTCGAACAGCCAGGTGTCGCAGCCGGCAAAGTAGAAATCGATGAATCCCCCCATGTGGGGTGATTCGAACGTGCCATCGAACAGCACGTTGTCACGAAACAGGTCGCAGTGGGCGGGGCCGTACGGCAGTTCCGCAATCACGCCCTCGGCGGCGATGCGCGTCTGTTCGTCCAGTGCGCGGGTCAGCAGTCCAGCCTGATCCGGGGTCAGAAAGGGCAATACTTTGGGGGCGGTTTCCCGCCACCAGGGCAGGCCGCGCAGGTTGGGCTGGTGGATGGCGAAGTCCTGCGCTGCCAGATGGGCCTGCGCCAACGTGCGTCCCGCCAGGGCGCAATGCGCAGGCCCGGGTTCCGGTTCATAGCCGCCATTGAGTCGCGTGACGATGGCCGCGGGCTTGTCGCGCAGGGTGGTCAGGCGGGTGCCGTCGCGCAGCGTCTGGGGTTCGGGCACGGGGACCCCGCGCGTGGCCAGATGGTGCATCAGCTCGATATAGAACGGCAGCTGTGCGGCGGTCAGCACCTCGAACAGGGTCAGCACGTAGGCCCCCTGTGTGGTGTCCAGAAAATAATTGGTGTTCTCGATGCCCGCCGTGATGCCACGCAGGGCAACCAGTTCGCCCAGTTCGTAGCGCAGGAGCAGAGAGCGTGCGTCGTCTTCGGAGACGGAAGTGAATACGGCCATGAAAAATACTGTCGGCTGCGGAAGGCCGCAAGGGGAGACGGTCAACGCGGCATTTTAGTCGAAAGTAAAATAAAACTTCTTTCTGGATAATTGATTGACAATGATGGATTGCGAGTACCGCCCGGATGACTCCCCGTGGCGCCTGTGTGTCGCCCCCATGATCGATGTGACCGACCGGCACTGCCGGTACTTCCATCGTCTGCTGGCGCCCCGGGCCCGGCTGTACACCGAGATGATCACGACGGGTGCTCTCACGCACGGTGATGTGGCGCGGCATCTGGATTTCGACTCCGCCGAACATCCGGTCGCCCTGCAGCTGGGCGGCAGTGAGCCCGACGCCCTGGCGCGCAGCGCCCGGCTGGGGGCCGATTGGGGTTACGACGAAATCAACCTGAACTGCGGCTGCCCGTCCGAGCGCGTCCAGCGTGGCGCCTTCGGCGCCTGTCTGATGGCCGAGCCAAGACTGGTGGCCGACTGTGTGCGCGCCATGCAGGATGCGGTTTCGGTGCCGGTGACGGTCAAGCACAGGTTGGGGCTGGATTACGACGAGTCCTATGGGTTCGTGCGCGACTTTGTGGGGACGCTGTATGACGCCGGCTGCCGGGTATTCATCGTGCATGCCCGCAACGCCGTCCTGAAAGGCCTGTCCCCCAAGGACAACCGCGAAAAGCCGCCGCTGCGTCATGCCGAGGCGCTGCGCCTGAAGCAGGATTTTCCGGATGCGCGGATCGTGCTCAATGGCGGGCTGGCGGACGTCGACGCCTGCCTGGACTGGATGCAGCGCCTGGACGGGGTGATGCTTGGCCGTGCCGCCTGGCACCATCCGGACATCCTTGCCGAGCTCGACCGGCGGATGACCCCAGGTCAGGCGCCTGATGCGCAGCCAGCGACCGAAGACATCCTGGAAAAATTTCTGGACTACGCGACCAGGCAGCATGCCCGGGGCGTACCGCTGCACATCCTGATGCGGGGCGTGCTGGGCTGGCACACGGGACGCCCGGGGGCGCGTCAATGGCGGCGCCTGCTGTCCGACCCGAATGCCCTGCGCGCCGAAGGCCCGCAGGTGCTGCGCCGCGCCTGGGAAACCCTGGCGCCCCAGGTCTGACCGGGGGCTGCCAGGGACACCCCGGTGATGCTGCGCCCCCCCAAGGGGGCGATTCCAGAAGGGGCGCGTCAGGCTTTCCGGGCCGACGATTTGGGGTCTTCGGACGGCCAGTCGCGGATGTAGGCCTTCAGCATATCGTTTTCGAATTGCTGCGCATCGACGATCGCCCGCGCCATGTCGTAGAAGGAAATCACGCCCATCAGCGTTGGGCCGTCCATGACGGGGATGTAGCGTGCGTGCTTGTCGAGCATCAGGCGCTGGACTTCGTCGGCGTCGGTGTTGGGCGTGACGCTGACTGGCGCGTCGTCCATGATGCTGCGCACGGTGTAGTCGCCCGCCTGGCTGTCGTGGGCGTTCAGGTGGTTGATGATTTCACGGAATGTCAGCATGCCAACCAGTTGGCCGTGTTCCATGATGACCAATGAACCGATGTCGAGCTGGCTCATGGTGGTGATGGCCTCGCGCACCGGCATATCGGGGCTTCCGGTGTAGAGAGTGTGCCCCTTCACACGCAGGATTTCATTGACTTTCAGCATGATGGTTTCCTCTGGGCCCTGATGCGACTGTTTCCCCGTATTGTGCATCATCACCCTGGTTTTCGGTAGCGGTGGCGCTGAAAAGCGCCTCCAGCGTGGGTGGGGCACCCAGTAGCGTATCGGCTATTGCGCGGGCGATCTCGGGTGGCAGCCCAGGCTGGGCGCGATCGATCAGCAGGCGGTCGGTCAGCGGCCCTAGTCCCGCTTGCAGTGGGTCGCAGGCCAGGACCCAGTGTTCGCTGTCGGACGTGGGCACCACGTAGCCCAGCTCGCGCAGTGCGCCCAGAATGTCGTGCAGCGTATCCGGATGGACGCGCAGGTGTTTTTCCAGGAACCCCGGGCTGCGTCCTGGCGGTAGCGTGTCGCGCGCCTGCCACAGCGCGCGCACGATACCGATGGCATCGATCAATTGCGCGCCTGGGTGCCGCCGCAGGGCCCAGCGGTGCAGGCGCAAGGCAGGCAGCAGGGATGCCACGGTTGCACCCAGCAGCACGACCAGCCACGACAGGTAGATCCACAACAGAAAAATCGGCAGGATGGCGAAGGCCCCGTAGATCACGGTATAGGAGGGAAACTGCGTCAGATACCAGGTGAAGGCGGCCTTCATCAGTGCCAGGATGGCCGCGGTTCCCAGGCCGCCCGCCAGCGCGTCACGCCACAGCACCCGGCAGTTCGGCACGAAGACGAACAGCGCGGTGAAGCCCAGGACGGACATCAGGAAGGGCACGAGCTCCAGCAGCAGGCCAAGTCCCTCGGGTAAATGCTGGATGTACCCCAGGGACTCGCGCGCGAGCACGGTCGTCGCCCAGAGGCTCGCACCCATCAGGATGGGGCCCAGGGAAATGATCGCCCAGTACACCAGCAGGCGCTGACGCATGGGACGCTGGCGTGCGACGTTCCAGATCTCGTTGAAGGCCTCATCGATCGTCATGATGAGCAGGATCGAGGTCACCACCAGAAAGGCACCACCCACTGCCGTCAGCCCCGATGCCTGCGCGGCGAACTGGTTCAGATAGCGCATGATGGTGTCCGACACCGAGGGCGGCAGCAGGCTTTCGCCCAGAAACGTTTCGAGTGCCTGGTGAAACTGGGCGAACAGGGGAAAGGCGGTGAATAGCGCCAGCACCACAGCCAGCAGCGGCACGATGGCCAGGACGGTCGTAAAGGTCAGGCTGGAAGCGACCCGGGTCAGCTTGCGGTGGCCCGCGAAATCCAGCGTGAAGCGCAGGATGTCCAGCGCGCGGGCGCGGCGTTCGGCGGCGGATGCAACAGTGGGCGGCGGGGTCGTCATGAGGCGGGTACCGGGTTTCGAGCCATAATAGCAGCATGGAAGCGAAACTCAATCCAGGCCTGCATCGTCTGGCCTGTGCCTGTCTGCTCGGCCTGATCGTCCTGTGCGTGGGCTGGGAACTGTGGTGGGCACCGCTGCGTCCGGGTGGCACCCTGATGGCCCTGAAGGCCGTGCCCTTGTTGTTTGCCGTGCGCGGGGTGTTGCAGGCACGGCTCTACACGCTGCAGTGGGTGGCCATGCTCAGTCTGCTGTATCTGATGGAGGGCATCGTGCGTGCCTGGTCGGATGCGTCGCCGCTTTCCGTGATGCTGGCGGGCGTCGAGATCGTCCTGTCGACGGGCCTGTATCTGGCGGCGATCCTGTACGTCAGGCCGGCCAAGCGGGCCGCCCGGCGGAACCGGGCGTAAGGCGCGGGGATCATCATGGCGCTGTTTTCCAACCGGCCGGTCGGCTGCTCCTTTGCCAGCCTGCCCACATCGTTTTATACCCGGGTCGCGCCGCGCCGGCTGACCGAGCCGCGCCTGCTGCACGCCAATCCGGCCGCAGCTGCCCTCATCGGACTGGGTACGCAAGATCTGTCCAGCCCGGATTTTCTTGATCTGTGCTCGGGTCAGGGTAGACTGAACGGCATCGAGCCGCTCGCCACCGTCTACAGCGGCCATCAGTTCGGCGTCTGGGCCGGGCAGCTGGGCGACGGGCGGGCGCACCTGCTGGGGGATGTCGGCGGGCCCGAAGGTACCTGGGAAGTCCAGCTCAAGGGTTCGGGCCGCACGCCGTATTCCCGGATGGGCGACGGCTGGGCCGTGCTGCGATCCAGCGTGCGTGAATACCTGGCCAGCGAAGCGATGGCAGGCCTGGGCATTCCCACGACCCGCGCGCTGGCGCTGGTGGCATCCCGCGACCCAGTCATGCGCGAGACGCCGGAAACCGCGGCGGTCGTGACCCGGCTGTCGCCGTCGTTCGTGCGTTTCGGTCATTTCGAGCATTGGGGCCATTCGGCCGCCGAACAGGCGGCCTTGCTGAATTACGTGGTGACCCATTGGTTTCCCGAGTGCCGAGTCGGCACCGTGACCGAGCCCGACCTCCCGGCGACCGCGTGCCGGCTGCTGACGGAAGTCACGCGCCGCACGGCCCGGCTGATCGCCCAATGGCAGCTGGTCGGGTTCTGCCATGGCGTCATGAACACGGACAACATGTCCATCCTGGGACTGACGCTGGATTACGGTCCCTATGGTTTCATGGATGCGTTTCAGGCCGACCATGTCTGCAACCATACCGATACCCAGGGGCGCTATGCCTGGAATGCACAGCCGGCGGTCGCTCGTTGGAATCTGTACAGGCTGGCCGGCAGCCTGCTGGTGCTGGGCTGCACCGCATCGGATCTGGAATCCTGCCTGGCGCCGTTCGAGACCGAATTCCTGCGCGCCTACCATGCGGGCCTGGCGCGCAAGTTCGGCCTGTCGGACTGGCACCCCGAGGACGCGCAGCTGGGTGACGACTGGTGGGCCTTGCTGCATGCCCAGCGGGCGGATTTCACCCTGGCGTTTCGCCGGCTGGCCGACGTCGAGTCCGATCCGGCCCCTTGGCTGGACTTGTTTGCCGACCCCGGCGCCGCCCAGGCCTGGCTGACACGCTATCAGTCGCGGCTTGTTCTGTCCGGCCCGCCCGCGACCGGGCGGCGGGCGGCGATGAACGCCGCCAATCCGCTGTATGTCCTGCGCAATCATCTGGCGCAGCAGGCCATCCAGGCCGCGCAGCAAGGGGATCCATCGGAAATCGATCGCCTGTTCGACCTGCTGCGTGATCCGTACACCGAGCGCCCCGGGCACGAGTCTTATGCCCGAGGGCCTGCCGCGGATATTCCCGCGGTTGCCGTCAGCTGTTCGTCCTGATCTGCCTCAAACCTGCGGCCGGTAATACCTATTACGATGCCATGGTTTTGTCGAGTCTGTGCGGACCATTTATGAAAATCGGTGAACTGGCTCGTGCCAGCGGTGTCGGCGTCGAGACCATCCGTTATTACCAGCGGCGTGACCTTCTGGCTGTGCCGCCGCGTTTTCCCGGCAGCAAGCGCCACTATCCCGACAGCATGGTTCAGGACATCCAGAGGATCCTGCAATTGAAGGCCCTGGGACTGTCCCTGGACGAGATCCAGCCGCTGGTTCGCGCACCCGTCGAGGACTGTTCCGACGTGCGGCGGGTGGTCGGGCGGCGCATTCAGGAAACCCGGCGGGAACTTCAGGCACTGAGGCGCCGCTTGGGTCGTCTGGAACAAGCCCTGCCGGGATGTCCGGAAGGGCCTGAGGCGCGGGCACGCTGCGGCTTGATCTGCCTGCTGGGGACCGGCACGCCGGTGGTCTCATGCCAATCAGACAGGGACCAGGGCGCGTGAGGCGGGTTCCAGATGGAATTCTCCGACCGTCGTCACCAGCGTGCTAGCCTGCCTGGCCAGGCCGCTGGATGCGGCCGCAGCCTCTTCGACCAGCGAGGCATTGCTCTGGGTGATGTCGCTCAGTTGCCCGATTGCCGTGTTGATCTGCGCCAGCCCGCAGGCCTGTTCTTCCGTGCTGGCCTGGATCTGACTGACAAGCCGATCGAGTTCGCCGATCCGTTCACCCGATGCCCGGATGTCCTGGGCGGCCGCCTGGACGCCCTGGGCCATGAGCGCGGCGTGGCTGCTGTTGCCCTCGATGAGCGCGGCGATGTCTCGCGCGGCGGACGAGCTACGGCTGGCAAGGTCCTGGACCTGCGTGGCGACGACCGCGAATCCCCGGCCATGAATGCCGGCGCGTGCGGCCTCGATCGCCGCATTGAGCGCCAGCATGTTGGTCTGGAACGCGATGCCGTCGATCAGGCCGGTGATACCTTCGATTTCCCGGGAGTTCTCTTCCTGGCGACGGATGGCGGCCTCGATCTGGCCGATCCGCTCTAGGCTGCGCAGAGCGGCCTCGTTGGCCCGGGCTGCCAGCGCTGCGGCTTGACGAGTGGCGTCCGTGTTGCTGTGGACGGTGCCGGTGATCTCTTCCATGGCGGCAGCTGTTTCGGAGATATCGGCGGCCTGCCGTTCGGTGCGCTGGGCCAGGTCGCTGTTGCCCAGCTGGATCTGGTGCGTTCCGGTGGCGATATGGTCGCTGCTGGCCCGCACGGAGGCAACAATGCGTTTGAGCGCCAGCTGCATCTGAGCCATGGCATCCAGCACGCTGTGGCGCGGCGCCTTCGAGGCATCGATCGCCTGGCTGAGGTCGCCGGTCGCGATGGTGTGCGCGATGCGCGCGACTTCGGCGGGCTCGGACCCCAGCTGGCGCATCAGGCCCCGCGCCAGGAAAAAACCCAGGATCATCGCGCAAAACGCCCCGATGAGGGTCAGGATGACGATCAGCAGCACAGTCTGGTCATAGAGCGCCCGGGTCTCCTGGCTGAGCGTCCGGGCCTGCCGCTGGCGATATTCGATCAGTTCCTTCATGGACTGATCGATCTGGTTGGCCAACGGGACGATCTCGCGATAGAGCATGGACACCGAGGCACGCACCGGCTGCAGGGGTTCCTGGGAGATCAGGCGGCCGACCTGCTGGATGCCTGCGGTGTAGCGCAGAGCCGACTGAGTGGTCTCCTGAAGGATGGCTTGTCCCGTCCGGTCGTCTCCCGATACCGCGCTGCGGGACAGCTCGCGCTGCAGTTCCTCCAGGTGCTGCCGGGCGCTTGTCAACTGGGCCTCGCGGATGACCTGGTCGGGCGCGAGGGCGGCAATGCGGATCGCGCGCGCGGTCATGAGGAGCTGCTGGTTGGCCCGGGCGGTGTGCTGCAGACCCAGCAGGTCGCGGGTATACATGGATTCCGCCAGCATGTTCAGGCGGCTGCTTGCATACAGGCCCACGCCCCCGATGAGTAGGGCGATGACGGCGACAGCCAGAAAACCCAGAGTCAATCGGGCGGCGACGCCCAGGCGTGAGAGGGAACGCAAATGCATGGTGGTGTGTCTCGTGAAAGGCGATCTCTTGTCCGCGTGTTCCTGATCGGGGACCGAGGCCAGGGGACCGGGGCGGTTCGTTAAACGGGACTATGGGCTGTGTATCCGGGTACGGTGGGAGTCGGGGTTATCCCGCAAAGGAGGCGCGGGGAGATGACTGCGTGTCCGGCATGCCATAATGAAAACTTCTCTTTCACGATTTTCCCCACCGCAACCGACCATGTCTGGCAATACTCTGGGTACCTCGTTTCGTGTCACCAATTTTGGTGAATCGCATGGGCCGGCCATCGGCGCCGTGATCGATGGCTGCCCGCCGGGCCTGCCCCTGTCCGAGGCCGACATCCAGGTCGAACTCGACCGGCGCCGTCCCGGGACTTCCCGTCATGTCACCCAGCGCCGCGAGCCGGACACGGTGGAAATTCTGTCGGGCGTCTTCGAGGGCCAGACGACCGGCACGCCGATCGGACTGCTGATCCGTAACACCGATGCGCGCAGCAGAGACTACAGCAATATCTCCGACACCTTCCGCCCGGGGCATGCGGACTACACCTACTGGAAAAAGTACGGGGTGCGCGATCCGCGCGGTGGTGGCCGTTCGTCGGCGCGCCTGACCGCGCCCACGGTGGCGGCGGGCGCGGTGGCGCGCAAATGGCTGATGCGGGAATATGGGGTGAACATTCGTGGCTACATGAGCCAGCTGGGCCCGATTCCGATTCCCTTCGAATCCTGGGATCACGTCGGCGAGAACCCGTTCTACGCACCCAGCGCCGACATCGTGCCGCAGCTGGAAGCCTTCATGGATCAGCTACGCCATGATGGCGATTCGATCGGCGCACGCATCGAGGTCCAGGCCGAAGGCCTGCCCGCCGGGTGGGGCGAACCGATCTACGACCGGCTGGATGCCGACATCGCGCACGCCATGATGGGCCTGAACGCTGTCAAGGGCGTGTCGATCGGTTCCGGTTTCGATTGCATCGCCATGCGCGGCTCGGAACATGGCGACGAACTGAGCCCGGATGGCTTTCTGGCCAACCATGCCGGCGGCGTGCTGGGGGGGATTTCCTCCGGGCAGCCGCTACGCGTGTCCCTGGCGATCAAACCGACCTCCAGTATCCGCGTCGAACGCCGTTCCGTGAACCGCGCCAACGAGCCGGTCATGGTCCAGACGCTGGGCCGTCATGATCCGTGTGTCGCGATCCGGGCCACTCCCATCGCCGAGGCGCTGCTGGCCATCGTGCTGATGGATCATGCGCTGCGCCATCGGGGCCAGTGCGGCTGATCCCTGATTCATTTCGCGGGAGTCCCCATCCATGACTCTGTACTCGAAAGCCAGTCCCGCGCATCGGGACGCATCCGGACAAAACCGCCATGCCTTCACCAGGTTGCACGCTACTGCACGCTGGATGGTGGGGACGGGGGTTGCGATCCTGCTGACTGCCTGCGCGCCGGTCCAGACTACGCAGTCGGGGCTGGTGGGCGTGGATCGCACCCAATACATGTCCGGCCTGGTGTCCGAGGCCGAACTGGACCAGGAAGCGGCCAAGCAGTATCGACAGATTCTGACCCAGGCGCGGGCACAGAATGCGCTGGATCCCTCGGCCGCGCAGACACAGCGGGTACAGACCATCGCCCGGCGGTTGATCGGGCAAGTCGGTGTCTTTCGTCCCGATGCACGTCAATGGGCCTGGGAAATCCATGTCCTGAAGTCCGACGAGGTCAACGCCTGGTGCATGCCTGGGGGCAAGATTGCGGTTTACACAGGTCTGCTGGACAAGATCAAACCCACCGATGCGGAACTGGCCGCCGTGATGGGGCACGAGATCTCCCACGCCCTGCGCGAACATGCCCGCGAACAGGTTTCCCGTCAGATGGGGGCGAGTGTCGGCATCTCGATTCTGGCAGCCATCACAGGCAGTCAGGCAGTGGCGGACCTGGGATCGAACCTGTCCGAGGTCATGTTCACCCTGCCCAACAGCCGTTCCAATGAAACCGAGGCCGACCGCATGGGGGCGGAACTGGCGGCACGGGCGGGATACGACCCGCGCGCCGCGATCACCCTGTGGCAGAAGATGGCACAGGCGGGCGGTGGCGGGCAGCCGGAGATCCTGTCCACGCACCCGTCATCGGCCAGCCGGATCCAGGATCTGGAACAGGCGTCGGCCAGGGTGCTACCCCTGTATCAGCAGAAGCATTGACGGTCTTCAAACGGGTACCAGTTACCTCTAATACTAGGATAACTGCTGGCCTTGTCCGTGAACGCCACACTGGCATAATGGTTTCGAATCACTTTCGAGGCCACGACCATGCCCCAAACCCTGTATGACAAACTCTGGGATGCCCATGTGGTGCACCAGGGCCCCGACGGCACCTGTCTGCTGTATATCGACCGTCATCTTGTCCATGAAGTCACTAGCCCGCAGGCCTTCGAAGGACTGGAACTCGCCGGTCGCAAGCCCTGGCGCATCGCCGCCAATCTGGCGGTAGCCGATCACAATGTCCCCACAACCGACCGTTCGCAGGGGATCCAGGATCCGGTGTCGCGTCTGCAGGTCGATACCCTGGACAAGAACTGCGAAACCTGGGGCATCACCGAATTCCGCATGAACGACCGCCGCCAGGGGATCGTGCACATCATCGGGCCGGAACAGGGCGCCACATTGCCGGGCATGACGGTGGTCTGCGGGGATTCGCACACCAGCACCCACGGCGCCATGGGAGCCCTGGCGTTCGGCATCGGCACATCCGAAGTCGAGCACGTGCTGGCGACCCAGACCCTGCTGATGAAGAAAAGCCGCAACATGCTGGTGCGCGTCGACGGCGAACTGCCCTTCGGCTGTACCGCCAAGGACCTGATCCTGTACGTGATCGGCCATATCGGCACGGCGGGTGGCACCGGCTACGCGATCGAATTCGGCGGTGACGCCGTGCGGGCATTGTCCATGGAAGGTCGCATGACCATGTGCAACATGGCGATCGAGGCCGGCGCGCGATCCGGCATGGTGGCCGTGGATCAGACGACCATCGACTACTTCAAAGGCCGGCCCTATGCGCCCGAAGGCGCGCTGTGGGATCAGGCGGTCGCGGACTGGAGGACCTTGCACTCGGACCCGGGCGCGGTGTTCGACCGGGTCGTCGAGATCGACGCGAGCAGGATCCAGCCGCAGGTCAGCTGGGGCACGTCGCCCGAAATGGTGACGGCCGTGGGCAATCAGGTGCCCGATCCGGCTGCGGAATCCGACGTCGTGCGCCGCAAGGGCATGGAACGCGCCTTGCAGTACATGGATCTGAAGCCGGGCACAGCCATGACCGACATCGCCATCGACAAGGTCTTCATCGGCTCGTGCACCAACGCCCGCATCGAGGACCTGCGCGCGGCAGCCGCAGTGGCCAAAGGCCGGCGCGTGGCGGCCAATGTCCGCCTGGCGATGGTCGTGCCGGGTTCGGGGCTGGTGAAGGCGCAGGCCGAACAGGAAGGCCTAGATCGCATTTTCCTGGATGCCGGCTTCGAATGGCGCGAGCCGGGCTGTTCCATGTGCCTGGCCATGAATGCCGACCGGCTGGAGCCGGGCGAGCGCTGCGCCTCGACCTCGAACCGCAACTTCGAGGGGCGCCAGGGGCAGGGCGGCCGTACCCATCTGGTCAGCCCCGCCATGGCGGCGGCGGCGGCGGTCGCCGGCCATTTCGTCGACGTGCGCACTTTCCAATAGGATTCCATCATGCAAGCCTTCACCACGCATCAGGGGCTGGTGGCCCCGCTGGATCGCGACAACGTCGATACCGATCTCATCATCCCGAAACAGTTCCTGAAGTCGATCAAGCGCACGGGCTTCGGTCCCAACCTGTTTGACGAACTGCGCTACCTGGACCACGGCGAGCCGGGTATGGACAACAGCGCTCGGCCGCTGAATCCGGACTTCGTGCTGAATCAGCCGCGCTATCAGGGGGCTTCCATCCTGCTGTGCCGCGAGAATTTCGGCTGCGGCTCCAGCCGCGAACACGCGCCCTGGGCCTTGCAGCAGTATGGGTTCCGGGTCCTGATCGCGCCGTCCTACGCCGACATTTTCTTCAACAACAGCTTCAAGAACGGCCTGCTGCCGATCGTGTTGCCTGAAGCTGTCGTTGCGCAGCTGTTCCAGGCGGTGGATTCCACACCCGGTTATCAACTGACCGTCGACCTGGCGCAGCAACGGGTGACAGCGCCCGGCGGTGCATCCTGGTCCTTCGAGATCGATGCCTACCGCAAGGAATCCCTGCTGAAAGGCCTGGACGAGATCGGCCAGACCCTGCTGCATGCCGACCAGATCCGCGACTTCGAAACCGCCCGTCTGGCGCGGCATCCCTGGCTGGTCAAGGCGGCACCCGGCACCCGCTGATGGCGGGGCGCCCTGGTGGATTTTTCCTGACGAGGCACCCGACGGTGCCCGTCTCGAGCGGGGTGCCGGTGGTTACCCCAATTTTTTTCTGAACCTCCGGACCTGGCTTCCGACGGGTGGGTTGGCCCCGCCGCACGGAAGGCAGGTTCTTCTAAATGGAACCTTCCAAGATGACTGCAAAGATCGCAGTGCTGCCGGGCGACGGCATCGGCCCCGAAATCGTGGAACAGGCCGTGCGCGTGTTGCGCGCGCTGGACCTGGACCTGAGCTTCACCGAAGCCCCGGTGGGCGGCGCGGCCTATGCCGCTCAGGGTCATCCCCTGCCGCAAAGCACGCTGGATCTGGCGCTTCAGTCCGACGCCATTTTGTTCGGGGCGGTGGGCGACTGGAAATACGATCACCTGGAACGCGCCCTGCGCCCGGAGCAGGCCGTATTGGGCCTGCGCAAGGCCCTGGGGCTGTTTGCCAACCTGCGGCCGGCGATCCTGTATCCGGAACTGGCCAATGCCTCGTCCCTGAAGCCGGAAGTCGTCGCGGGCCTGAACATCCTGATCGTGCGCGAGCTGACCGGGGATATCTATTTCGGTCAGCCGCGTGGCGTGCGCACGCTGGATGACGGCCCTTTCGCGGGCGAGCGCCAGGGCTATGACACCATGCATTACGCCGAAACCGAGGTCCGGCGCATCGCCCACGTGGCGTTCCAGGCGGCGGCCAAGCGCCAGGGCAAGCTCTGCAGCGTGGACAAGGCCAACGTCCTGGAAACCTCCCAGTTCTGGCGCGACATCATGATCGACGTGGCGCGCGACTATCCCCAGGTCGAACTGTCCCACATGTACGTGGACAATGCCGCCATGCAGCTGGTGCGCGCACCCAAGGCCTTCGACGTGGTGGTGACCGGCAACCTGTTTGGGGACATCCTGTCGGACGAGGCCGCCATGCTGACCGGTTCCATCGGCATGCTGCCATCGGCCTCTTTGAACGCCAGCCGTCAGGGCCTGTACGAACCCAGCCATGGGTCGGCACCGGACATCGCCGGACAGAACGTGGCCAACCCCCTGGCCACTATTTTGTCGGCGGCCATGATGCTGCGTTATTCGCTGGAGGCGGGCGCCGCGGCCGATCGTATCGAATCCGCCGTGCAGACCGTACTGGCGCAGGGGTTGCGTACAGCCGACATCCACGAGGCCGGTATGACGCGTGTCTCGACGTCTGGAATGGGCGATGCCGTGCTGAAGGCATTAGAATAAAGCATTCGAAATTCTCACTTTTTTGTCTCAGGCAGGGATTTATGGCGCAGGCAGTCGGTTTGGTTGGTTGGCGTGGCATGGTGGGCTCGGTGCTCATGCAGCGCATGCGGGAAGAAAATGATTTCGCGTTCTTCGAGCCCGTGTTCTTTTCCACCAGCAATGCCGGTGGGGCCGCGCCAGCCTGGGCAACGGGGGCGGGTCCGCTGCAGGATGCGCACGACATCGAAGCCCTGCGCAAACTGCCCATCATCGTGACGGCCCAGGGGGGCGACTACACCTCGGCCGTCTATCCGAAGCTGCGCGCCGCAGGCTGGACAGGTCTGTGGATCGATGCCGCCAGCACGCTGCGCATGAAGGATGACGCCATCATCGTGCTCGACCCGGTCAATCGTCCGGTCATTGATGCCGCCATGCGGCGCGGTGTGCGTGACTACATCGGCGGCAACTGCACGGTCAGCTGCATGCTGATGGGGCTGGCGGGCCTGTTCAAGGCCGACATGGTCGAATGGATGACCTCCATGACCTATCAGGCCGCTTCCGGCGGCGGTGCGCGCCACATGCGCGAACTGCTCACCCAGTTCGGCATCCTCAACCAGGCCGTGGGCGACCTGTTGGCCGACCCGGCCTCGGCGATCCTGGACATCGATCGCGGCGTACTGCAGGCGCAGCAGGATCCCGCACTGCCGCGCGAAAACTTCGGCGTGCCGCTGGGCGGCAGCCTGATTCCCTGGATCGACAAGGACCTGGGCGACGGCATGTCGCGCGAAGAATGGAAGGGTGGGGCGGAAACCAACAAGATCCTGGGGCGTGGCGCCAGTTTCGGTTCCGATCCGGTCCCGGTGGACGGCCTGTGCGTGCGGATCGGCGCCATGCGCTGTCATAGCCAGGCACTGACCATCAAGCTGCGCCGCGACATTCCCCTGGACGAGATCAACGACGCCGTGCGCACCGGCACCGAGTGGGCCCGCTTCGTGCCCAACGACAAGGAATCCTCCGTGCGGGCGCTCACGCCGGTGGCCGTGACCGGCACGCTGGACATCCCGGTCGGGCGTCTGCGCAAGATGTCCATGGGGCCGGAATATCTCAGTGCCTTCACCGTCGGCGATCAGCTGCTGTGGGGGGCGGCGGAACCCCTGCGCCGGATGCTGCGCATCGCCCTGGGTGAGCTCTGATGGGCTCCGGCACCCGTCTGATCGGTGGTCTGATTGTCGCGGCCGCCCTGGCGGCCGGGTCCGCGCAGGCGGCGACCTTCGGGCACGCCCGCCTCGCTTCGGCGCCGGGCGCGCCGCTGCTGATCCTGGTGCCGGTTTCCGACCTGACCGTCGCCGATCTGCGCACGCTGTCGGCACGGCCGGCTCCCGCGGCTGACTGGGCGCGCGCGGGGCTCACGCCCCCGGTTGCGCTCGACAGCCTGAGCATCGCGGTGGGTCCTGACGTCCAGGCGGGTGCCCGTCGCGTGCTGCGCATCCAGTCGTCGCAGGCGTTCTCCGGGACGCTGGCCGATGTGCTGCTCGACGTCCATACCGCCACTGGCGAACAGCGTTACCAGGTCTCTTTGGTTGTGCCCGGGCCGGTGCGCGCCGAACCCCCGGCGGCCTCTCCCTCCGGGACCGGGCCGGCTGCCCCGGCTCTGGGTGCGGCTGCGGCACACACCAGCGCGCGGCGCATTCCGACCGGTTCCATCGCGGTACGACCGGGAGACACCATGTTCTCGATCGCCCGCCGTCACGCGGTCGACGGCGTGTCGGTCTATCAACTGATGATGGCGCTGCAGCGGGCCAATCCGCAGGCATTCATCCATCAGAACATCAACCTCGTGCGCGCAGGGGCTTCGCTGGCCGTTCCCGGCGTGGCCGACATGCTCTCGATCTCGGACGCCGAGGCCCGGCGTCAGTTCGTGATGCAGACGGCGGCGTTCGATCGCCTGCGCGGCCGGCTGGCCTCTGGTGCCACACGCGTCCAGGCCGAGACCTCCAAAGGTGCCGTTTCCCGGAAATCCGCGCCCGACCACGCTGCCGACAACACGGCCAGGGGCGATCGCCTGCAGCTCAGCCAGGGCGGCAAGACCGATACCGCCGATAGGCGGACTGCCCGGGGCCATGCCCTGAAGGACACTGAAGCACGGGTGGGACAATTGCAGGACAACGTCCAGAATCTGAACAAGGCATTGCAGGCACAAGGCGAGGCCGCAAGCCATGCCGCCGTCAAGGGGGCCCACGCGATCGGCGATTCGATCGATCAGATCGCCAGCGCCATCACCGAGGCCAGCCACGAAGCAGCCGCCCAGGCCAATGCGCAGACGGCAGCCGAGGCTCGGGGGGCGGCCGCGAAGCCGGGCGCCTCGGTCGAGGGTGCAGGTGCCGGGGCCGCTTCGGCGGCCGCGTCCGCCCATGCCCCGGGTGGGGCGTCCGGTGCGAATGCCACCGCATCGTCTTCGGCCGGTCAGGCTGCCGGCGGCGCGGCCGCGGCAAACGGCCGTACCGCGCCGGATCTGGCATCGGCCCTGACGCCCGAAGCGCCTGCGCATGCCGACGCATTGGAACAACAGGTGTCGAAACGCGCTGAACATCGGGCGTCCTGGATCCAGGATCATCTTCTGGGCGTGATGACGGCCTTGCTGGCGGTTATCGTGTTCATCATTGCCTGGCTGCTGCGCCGCGCCAACACCACCCGCGACGACTCCGAGGATTCCCCACGGGTAACCGAGGCGATGGTGCGTGAAAAGCTGCAGGACATCGATCTGGACCTGCCGGCGCAGGACGCCGCCCAGCCATCAGCCAAATCCTGACCCGGATGCGGATGTCAGCCGGAATCAGTCATCTTCGGATGCCGCCGCGCGTCCTTTCGTCCTGAGGGCCGGACGTGGCACGCATGGCATTGGGGCTCTGTTACGACGGCGCTGGCTGGCTGGGCTGGCAGACGCAGCCGGGCGGACGCACGCTGCAGGATACGCTGGAAGCCGCGTTGGCGCGGTTTCTGGCCAGCCCAACGGTCGCGACGATCTGCGCCGGGCGCACCGATGCTGGCGTTCATGCCCTGCAGCAGGTCGTGCATCTGGACACCGACGCGGTGCGGCGGGACGAGTCCTGGGTGCGGGGGCTCAACGCCCTGTTGCCCTCCAGCTTGGCCGTGCAGTGGGCGCGGCCGGTTCTGCCGGATTTCCATGCCCGGTTCGACGCCCGGGCGCGCACCTATTTCTACGTACTGCGCAGCGCACCCGTGCGATCGCCCATCCTATATCGAAGGGTAGGCTGGGTCCACGACCGCCTGGATGATCAGGCCATGCGGGATGCGGCGGCGCTGCTCGTCGGAGAACACGACTTCAGCGCGTTCCGCTCTGCGGAGTGCCAGGCTGCCAGCCCGGTGCGCACGCTGCAGGTTCTGGACATTGTGCGTCAGGGCGATTTTCTGATTTTCGAGTTCCGCGCCAACGCCTTTCTGCATCATATGGTGCGCAATCTCATGGGGACTCTGCTGATGATCGGTCGTGGGCGCCGTCCACCGGATTGGGCAGCGGAATTGCTCGCACGGCGCAACCGCCGGCTGTCGGCGCCAACCTTCATGCCCGACGGCCTGTATCTGGCCCATGTCGAATACCCGGGAGTGCCCGATCTGCCGCTGCGCCCGCCCGCCGAGGCCTTGCGCCACCACCTCGGCATCATCGGATAAAATTGAGCGTTTTGTTACCGGTCGGGACAGGCTCGTGTCCCGGTGTTTCCTGTCTCTGGGACGAGCAATGAAAATTCTTCTGAAGCTTTCAGGGTGGATCGATGCCCTGAATACCCTGGTGGGGCGGGCGGTGACCTGGCTGGTGCTGATCGTCGCCATCATCAGCGCGGGCAATGCAGTCATGCGCAAAGTGTTCAGCCTCAGTTCCAACGCCTGGCTGGAACTGCAGTGGTATCTGTTTGGCGCCATCTTCCTGCTGGCGGCCGGCTACACATTCCTGCGCAACGAGCATGTCCGGGTGGACGTGCTGTCGCAAAAGCTGCCCGAGCGCACGCAGATCTTCATCGAGATCTTCGGTCTTCTGTTCTTTTTGTTCCCCGCCGCCTGTCTGGTTCTGTGGCTGTCGATCCCGTTTTTCTGGGAATCGTACATCACCCACGAACTATCCTCGAATACCGAAGGCCTGATCCGCTGGCCGGCCAAGCTGCTGATTCCGGTCGGCTTTGCCCTGCTGGTCCTGGCGGGGGTGTCGCATCTGATCAAGTGCATCGGTTTTCTGCGGGGGGCGTGTGCGAATCCCATGCGGGTCTCCAGCGGCAAGAGCGACGAGGAAGCCCTCGTCGAAGACATCCTGGCTCAGCGGCAGGCGGGCCAATCCATTGAATCCAAACCGGGGCGTTGAACATGGAGTTTCTCGTCGGCAATCTCGCCCCGATCATGTTCTTCAACCTGATCGTGTTCCTGTTGCTGGGGTTTCCAGTGGCGTTTTCCCTGGCGGCGACCGGGGTGCTCTACGGCCTGGTGGCCGTCGATCTGAATCTGATGAGCCCGCTGCTGTTCCAGGCATTGCCACAGCGGATCTTCGGTATCGTCAGCAACGACAGCCTGCTGGCCGTGCCGTTTTTCACCTTCATGGGTCTGATCCTTGAGCGATCGGGGATGGCCGAGGATCTGCTCGACACGATCGGGCGGCTCTTCGGGCCGTTGCGCGGCGGCCTGGCGATTGCCGTCATTTTTGTGGGTGCGCTGCTGGCGGCCACGACCGGCGTCGTGTCCGCCTCGGTCATCTCGATGGGGCTGATATCGCTGCCGATCATGCTGCGGTACGGCTACGACCGCCGGCTGGCCTCGGGCGTTATCGCCGCTTCCGGCACCCTGTCGCAGATCATTCCGCCGTCCCTGGTGCTCATCGTGCTGGCCGACCAGCTGGGGCGTTCCATCGGCGACATGTATCGGGGCGCCATGCTGCCGGGCCTGCTGCTGGCCGGCGCCTACATGGCTTATGTCTTTCTGGTGGCGTTCTTTCGTCCCAGCCAGGTTCCCGCGCTGCCGCCCGAAGCGCGGGGCGAGGTCGATGCCCATGGCCGGCGCGGCCTGCGTTCCCTGCTGGTACTGACGGTGATTGCCGCAGCGGCTGCGTATTGGGGCTCCGCCTATTACTTCCGTTCGCACACCGACATTCCGGTGGATGAGCGGGTCGTCCTCATTCTGCTGATCTGGGGCGCCTGCGCGCTGGCCATGGCCTTGGGCAACCGTCTGCTGCGCCTGCATTGGCTCTCGTCTCTGGCCGAGCAGGTCGTGTTCGTGATGATCCCGCCGCTGGCCCTGATCTTCCTGGTGCTGGGCACGATCTTCATCGGCGTGGCCACGCCCACGGAAGGCGGCGCCATGGGTGCGGTCGGCGCCCTGATCATGGCGGTGTCGCGGCGGCGTTTTTCCGCGTCGCAGCTGCGTCAGGCCATGGAAAGCACGGCTCGCCTGACCTGTTTCGTGATCTTCATCCTGGTCGGATCCACCGTGTTCAGCCTCAGCTTCCGGGGCATCAATGGCGACCTCTGGGTCGAGCAACTGCTGCTGCACATTCCCGGCGGCGAGCTCGGCTTTCTGGTCGTGGTCAGCCTGATCACTTTCTTCCTGGCTTTCTTCCTGGACTTCTTCGAGCTGGCCTTCATCATCGTGCCGCTGCTGGGGCCGGTGGCCGACAAAATGGGCATCGACCTGATCTGGTTTGGCGTGCTGCTGGCCGTCAATATGCAGACCTCTTTCGTCCACCCGCCCTTTGGTTTCGCCCTGTTCTATCTGCGGTCGGTCGCCCCCAAGGAAGACTACCGCGATCGTCTCACGGGCAAACTGATCGCCAAGGTCACCACGTCCCAGATCTACTGGGGATCGATTCCCTTCATCATCATCCAGATCCTGATGGTGATCTCGGTGCTGGCCTTCCCGGGCATGGTGACGCACTACAAGAGCAGTGGCCCGGTCGTCAATCCGGACTCGATCCAGTTTGGGCAGGATAGCGCCTATGGCCAGGATACGTATGGCTCGGGCGAGGGCTCGGGGGCGTTCCAATGACCGCCGCCCGCACGCGCGTCAAAATCTGCGGCCTGACGCGGCCGCAGGATTTGCAGGCTGCCGTCGCAGCGGGCGCCGACGCCATCGGCCTGGTGTTCTACCCGGCCAGCCGCCGGGTCCTCACCCTGGAACAAGCGGCGGCCTTGCGCGCCCAGGTGCCGGCATTCGTGTCCGCTGTCGTCCTGTTCGTCAATCCGGCTGAGCAGGATGTGGCGCGCGTGCTGGATGTCGTGCGTCCCGACCTGCTGCAGTTCCATGGCGAGGAATCGCCCGCGTTTTGCGAACAGTTCGGCGTGCGCTACCTGAAGGCTTTTCGCGTCGGCGCACCCGGGCTGGACACGCCGGAAGGGCTGGCGGCGCGCTGTCAGGATTATCAGCGGGCCAGCGGCTGGCTCTTCGACAGTTTCAGTCCCGGGTATGGCGGCAGCGGCAGCCGCTTCGACCCCGCCTTGCTGGCCGCCGTTCCCCGGGGCGCCGCTGCGCCGGCGCTGGTGCTGTCAGGGGGGCTGAACGCGGATTGTGTGGGGCAAGGGATCGCGGACTGGCATCCGTTTGCCGTCGACGTCAGCAGCGGTGTGGAGTCCGCGCCGGGGATCAAGGACGCGACCCGGATCCGCGACTTCATGCACGCCGTACGCGTGGCCGATCGGCTGTCGTAAAATGATTGCCGCATCAGGGACCCATCCCTGCGGAATAATCCGATAGGAACCTCATATGAAGAATCCGCAATCCATCCTTCGTCAGCTCGCCGGTGCAGCGGCCCTGGTGGGCGCGCTGGCAGCGTCACAGGCCCAGGCTCAGTCAGTGGCGGTGACTTCCATCGTCGAACATCCCGCCCTGGATTCCGTGAAGGATGGTGTGCACGAGGCCCTCAAGAAGGCTGGCTACACAGAGGCCAAGGGTCTCAAATGGCAGTTCCAGACCGCGCAGGGCAACACCGCGATCGCTGCCCAGATCGCCCGCAAGTTCGTGGGCGACAAGCCCGACGTAATCGTGGCGATCGCCACGCCGTCCGCCCAGGCTGTGGTGGCCGCGACGAAGAACATCCCGGTGGTCTATTCGGCGGTCACCGATCCCGTCGCCGCCCAGCTCGTGCCTTCCTGGGGTCCTTCCGGCATCAACGTGACCGGCGTGTCCGACGCGCTGTCGCTGGACAAGCAGATCGATCTCATCAAAAAGGTCGTGCCCAACGCAAAAAAGGTCGGCATGGTCTACAACCCGGGCGAGGCCAATTCCGTGGTTGTGGTCAAACAGCTGCGTGAATTGCTGCCGAAATCCGGCATGAGCCTGATCGAGGCGACAGCCGCCCGCACAGTGGATGTCGGCGCGGCGGCCCGCAGCCTGGTGGGCAAGGTCGACGTCATCTACACCAATACCGACAACAACGTGGTGTCGGCCTACGAATCGCTGGTGAAGGTCGGGGACTCGGCAAAAATCCCGCTGGTCGCCTCCGATACCGACAGCGTCAAGCGCGGCGCGGTTGCCGCCATGGGCGTCAATTATCATGACCTGGGCCTGCAGACCGGGGCGCTCGTCGTGCGCATCCTGAAGGGCGAGAAACCGGGCGATATCGCCTCGGAAACCAGCGCCAAACAGGAACTCTACGTGAACCTGTCGGCAGCCAAAAAGCAGGGCGTGACGCTGTCCGACACCCTGGTCAAATCGGCGGCCAAGGTCATTCAGTAAGCAGCCGGTTGCGCCGGGTCCGCCACATTCCACCGGGCGGCGGCCGGACGGCCTGAACGCCGGATTCCCCGCTTGCGGGCCGCCTTGGCGGCCTGATCCTTATCCGGGCTGGCGGCTTTACGTATCACAGGGATTTTCATGTCCATTTATTCCATGTGGGGAGCGCTCGAGATCGGGCTGATCTTCGGTCTGGTCGCGCTGGGCGTCCTCATCTCCTTTCGGGTGCTGAATTTCCCCGATCTGACCGTCGATGGCAGCTTTCCCCTGGGTGGCGCCACGGCGGCCATCCTGATTCATCATGGGGTGGATCCGTTCCTGGCGACACTGGCGGCCACCCTCGCGGCTGGCCTGGCGGGTGTGATTACCGGCTGGCTCAACGTCAGCCTCAAGATCATGGACCTGCTGGCCAGCATTCTGGTGATGATCGCGCTGTATTCCATCAACCTGCGCGTCATGAGTGCGCCGAACGTGCCTCTGATCACCGACCCCACCGTGTTCACCCAGCTGCAGCCCGCCGGGATGGAGGACTACATCGCGAGGCCCCTGATCCTGCTGGCGCTGGTCGTCGCAGTCAAATTGCTGCTGGACTGGTTCTTCGCCACGCAGGTGGGCCTGGCGATGCGCTCGACAGGGTCCAACCCCCGCATGGCGCGGTCCCAAGGCATCCACACGGGACGCATGATCCTGCTGGGCATGGCAATCTCCAACGCCCTGTGCGGCCTGGCGGGGGCGCTATTCGCCCAATCCCAGGGCGGGGCCGATATCTCGATGGGGATCGGTACGATTGTGATCGGTCTGGCCGCCGTCATCATCGGCGAGTCGATCCTGCCGACCCGACGCCTCATGCTCGCCACGCTGGCCGTGGTGATTGGTGCGGTCTTGTACCGTTTCTTCATTGCGCTGGCGCTGAACGCGGATTTCGTGGGGCTGAAGGCCCAGGACCTGAACCTGGTGACGGCCGTGCTCGTCACGGTGGCGCTGGTCATCCCGCTGGTCAAACAGCGTTTGCTGAAAAAGAGGGCCTGAGCCATGCTGAGCGCACAGAATCTGCAACTCACCTTCAATCCGGGCACCCCGATCGAGACCCAGGCCTTGCGCGGCATGTCGCTGGATATTCCGGCCGGCCAGTTCGTCACCGTGATCGGATCCAATGGGGCGGGCAAATCCACCTTCCTAAACGCCATCTCCGGCGAGCAGACGGTCGACAGCGGAGTCATCCTGATCGACGGCGAGGACGTCACCCGACAACCCGTCTGGGATCGGGCACGCAAGGTCGCCCGGGTGTTTCAGGATCCGATGGCCGGCACCTGCGAAAACCTGACCATCGAAGAAAATATGTCGCTGGCGCTGGGGCGGGGGCAGTTCCGCAGCCTGCGCCGTGCCGTGCGCGAGGAAATGCGCGTATTGTTTCGCGAACGCCTGGTCGCGCTGGGGCTGGGGCTGGAAAATCGCCTGACCGACCGGATCGGCCTGCTGTCCGGTGGGCAGCGTCAGGCGGTCAGTCTGCTGATGGCCGCCTTGCGGCCTTCGCGTATCCTGCTGCTGGATGAACACACGGCCGCCCTCGATCCCCGTACCGCCCAGTTCGTGCTGGAACTCACCGCCCGGATCGTGGCCGAACAGGGCCTGACCACGATGATGGTCACGCACAGCATGCGTCAGGCGCTGGACGTGGGTGACCGCACCGTAATGCTGCACCAGGGGCGGGTGGTGCTCGATGTCCAGGGGGAAGCCCGCCAGGGACTGGACGTGCCCGACTTGCTGGCCATGTTCGAGCGCGTGCGCGGCGAGGAACTTGCCGACGATACGTTGCTTCTCGGTTGAGATTGTTTTTTTACGAATATGAATACGGTGCGCCAGCGCGTCTTGAACATTTCCCCCACAGGTCATCAGGGTTTTCCACTTATACTCCGAGGGATCCTGGCTGGTGGACGCTGGTGGTATCAGCGGTATTGCCGGTGCTGATTTGGCACGACATTTTTCAAACGAAACCAAGATTTCTGGAGCTTTCACATGGCCTTTTCGCGACTGCCCGCGCGTCGGATTTTGACACCGATGGCGATGGGGCTGCTGTTGTTACTGGCAGCTTGCAGCGAGAAACCTCAGCAGGGTATGCAGGGCATGAAGGTGCCTGTCAGTGTCGTCCAGATCCAGCCTCAGTCCGCCACGGTGAACACGGAACTTCCAGGCCGCGTCGCCGCGATCGAGGACGCCGAGATCCACGCGCGGGTCAACGGCATTGTCCAGTCGATCGAGTTCGAGCAGGGCGGCCGGGTCAAATCCGGTCAGCTGTTGTACACAATCGATCCGGCACCCTATCGGGCCGCCCGTGATCAGGCCGCCGCCCAGCTGAAGAACGCGCAGGCCGCCGCACTGACGGCGAAACTGCAGGCACAGCGTTTTGCCGCGCTGATCAAGCAGCATGCCGTCAGCCAGCAGGACTACGACAACGCCGTCGCCCAGGCCCGGCAGACCGACGCGACCGTCGCCGCAGCCAAAGCCGCCCTGGAAGCCGCCGAGATCAATCTGGGCTATACCCGCGTCACATCGCCCATCGACGGGCAGATCGGCAAATCCCTCGTGACCGTCGGGGCGCTGGTCAGCGCCACCTCGGCGACCCCCCTGGCCACCGTCCATCGATTCAACGAGGTCTATGTCGACATCACCCAGCCGGTGGCGCAGATTGCCGCGTTGCGGCGGCAGATCGCCGACGGCATCGTGAAGCCGGACGCCGAAGGCAATACCCGGGCCGACGTGCTGCTGGAAGACGGCAGCGTCTACCGGCATCCGGGCAAGCTGCTGTTCTCGGGTATCGCGGTGGACCCCGGCACCGGTCAAGTCAATCTGCGGGCACTGTTTCCCAATCCAGAGCAGATCCTGCTGCCGGGGCTCTATGTCCGTGTGCGCCTGGCGCAGGGCGTGGATCCGCAGGCTCTGGTCGTGCCGGAACAGGCGGTTCAGCGCACCGCGGACGGCAACAATACCGTGGTGCTGGTGCAGGATGGCAAGGCGGCTTTCACTCCCATCAAGGTCGGTCCGCGTTCCGGGCAGGGCTATATCGTCTATCAAGGCGTGAAGGCGGGCGATCAGGTCGTGGTCGAGGGTTTCCAGAAGATCCGTCCGGGCGCGCCGGTCCAGCCCATGCCCTGGAAGGCGGGCGAGCCGACGGGCGCGCACCCCGGCGCCCAGCCTGCGGCCGCAGGCCCGGCGGGGCAGGCCGCGCCAGCCGAAAAATCCTCGGGCCAAAAGCCTGAGGCAGGCGGCTCATCCCAGGCGAAGGCCGGCTGATCGCCGGTTCCTTCGATTCTTCTCCGGTTTACAGGCGAACTCTCATGCCCCTGTTTTTCATCGACCGACCGATCTTTGCCTGGGTGGTGGCGCTGGCCATCGCTCTGGCCGGCGCTATGGCCATTCCGAACATGGCGGTGTCGCAGTATCCTCAGGTGGCGCCGCCGTCGGTCAACGTCAACGCCACGTATCCGGGGGCCTCGGCCTCGGAAGTCTCCACCAGCGTATCCAGCATCATCGAGAACGAGCTCAATGGCGCCAAAGGCCTGCTGTATTATGAATCGGTCAGCGATTCCAACGGCCAGGCGCAGATCACGGTGACGTTCGAACCGGGCACCAATCCCGATCTGGCGCAGGTCGATGTGCAGAACCGTCTGTCCAACGTCACGGCCAAGCTGCCCGCCGCGGTCGTGCAGCAGGGGCTGAAGGTCAGTCAATCCAATTCCAGCTTCCTGATGGTGGTCACGTTGTCGTCCAAGGACGGCTCCCTGAACCAGACCGCACTGGCCGACTACATCACCCGCAACATCCAGAACCCCATGTCGCGGGTCAAGGGCGTGGGCAAGTTCCAGCTGTTCGCCGCGCCGCGCGCGATGCGCGTCTGGGTGGATCCGCAGAAGCTGGTTGGCTATGGCCTGAGCATGGCCCAGGTCAATCAGGCGATCGCCGCCCAGAACCTGGTGATTTCCGGCGGCATCCTGGGCTCGCCGCCGAATCCCCAATCGCAGCGGGTCGCCGCGCCCCTGATCGTCAATGGCCAGCTGAAGACACCCGAGGAATTCGGCGACATCGTCCTGCGTGCCAATCCGGACGGTTCGTCCGTGCGGATCCGGGATGTCGCCCGTGTCGAACTGGGGTCGGACAATTATCAGTTCGGTGCCCGCCTGAACGGCAAGCCCACGGCGGCCTTCGCCCTGTCGCTGACGCCGACCGCCAACGCGCTGGAAACGGCGAAACTGGCCAAAGCCAGGATGGCCGAGCTGTCGAAGTTCTTCCCCGACAACATCACATACCAGATCCCCTACGACACGTCGCCCTATGTCGATGTGTCGATCCAGCAGGTGGTGCATACCCTGTTCGAAGCCATGGTGCTGGTGTTCGTGGTCATGTTCATCTTCCTGCAGAACGTGCGCTATACCCTGATCCCGGCACTGGTGGTGCCGGTGGCGATCCTGGGGGCTTTCGCCGTGATGCTGGCGCTGGGATTCTCCATCAATGTGCTGACCATGTTCGCCATGGTGCTGGCCATCGGGATTCTGGTGGATGACGCGATCGTGGTGGTCGAAAACGTCGAACGGATCATGGCCGAGGAAGGGCTGCCTCCGCGCGAGGCGACGAAAAAGGCCATGCCGCAGATCAGCGGTGCGATCGTCGGAATGACGCTGGTGCTGACCACCGTGTTCCTGCCGCTGGCCTTCATGTCCGGTTCGGTGGGCGTGATCTATCGCCAGTTCTCGGTCGCCATGGCCGTGTCGATCCTGTTTTCGGCGTTCCTGGCCCTCAGCTTCACGCCGGCGTTGTGCGCGACCATCCTGAAGCCCATTCCCAAAGGGCACCAGGAGGCCAAACGCGGTTTCTTCGGCTGGTTCAACCGGTTCTTCCACCGGGGGACGCAGCGCTATACCGGTTGGGTGGGGCGCAGCCTGAAGCGGTCGCTGCGCATGATGCTGGTGTTCGCCCTGCTGGTCGTGGTGATGGGCTGGATGTACGCACGCCTGCCCAGTTCGTTCCTGCCGGACGAGGACCAGGGCTACGTGATCGCCAACATCGAGCTGCCGTCGGGTGCGACGTCGAGCCGCACGATGGACATCATCCAGAAAGTCGAACACTACTTCATGAACCTGCCCCAGGTGGCCAACGTCATCGCGGTCCAGGGGTTCAGCTTCAATGGCAATGGTCTGAACGCGGCCATCGTCTTCGTTCCGCTGAAGGATTTTTCCCAACGCAAGGCGCCCGGAGACGCGGCACAGGCCATTTCCGGGGCCGCCATGGGCAAGTTGCTCTTCGGCCTGCCGGATTCGATGGTGATCGCAATCACGCCGCCGGCCATCTCATCTCTGGGCAATGCCTCGGGCTTCGATCTACGCCTCGAGGATCGGGGTGGGGTGGGGCACACCGCCCTGCAGGCGGCCGCTCAGCAATTGCTGGGGATGGCCGCGCAAAGTCCGATCCTGGCCCAGACCCGGATCACGGGCCTGGGGGCCGGGCCGCAACTGCGCATCCAGATCGACCGCGCCAAGGCGGCCGCGCTGGGCGTGGACTTTTCCGAGGCTGCAAACCTGATTTCCACCGCGATCGGCTCGGCATACGTGGGCAAGTTCACGAACCAGGGGTGGGTGCAGAACATCTGGGTGCAGGCTGACCAGGCCGAGCGCATGAATCCCGACGACATCCTCAGGTTGAATGCGGTCAATGCCCAGGGCGGGATGGTGCCGCTATCCTCATTCGTGTCCGTGAGCTGGAGCTCGGGGCCGGTTCAGGTGGTGCGCTACAACGGCTACGAATCCATCCGGATCAGCGGTTCCGCGGCACCGGGTTATTCCACCGGCCAGGCCATGACCGAGATGGAGCGCCTCGTCGCCCAGTTGCCTGGCGGCCTGGGCTACGAATGGACCGGTCTGTCCTACCAGGAGATCCAGGCGGGCAGCCAGTCCCTGATCCTGATGGGCCTGTCCGTGCTGGTGATCTTCATGGTGCTTGCGGCCTTGTACGAAAGCTGGGCAATCCCGCTGTCGGTGATGCTGGCCGTGCCGCTAGGCATGCTCGGGGCGGTGCTGCTCAGTAGTCTGATGGGCAAGTCCAACGATGTGTACTTCCAGGTCGGGATGGTGACCGTGATTGGTCTGGCGGCCAAGAACGCCATTCTGATCGTGGAATTCGCCAAGGATCTGTATGCCAGCGGGGCCGGCCTGAAGGAAGCGGCCATCGAGGGGGCCCGGCTACGTTTCCGTCCGATCCTGATGACGTCCTTTGCCTTCATCCTGGGGGTGGTGCCGCTGGTGCTGGCCAATGGCGCCGGTGCCGCCAGTCAGAACGCAGTCGGCCTGGGTGTGATGGGCGGTATGCTGGCAGCAACGCCGCTGGCCGTGATTTTCGTGCCGACATTCTTTGTGGTGATTCTGAAATTGTTCAAGACCAAACCCAAGCTCCTGGGCCATCAGGCAGCCCACATTCCTGCTGTAGACGAGTCCAGCATGGGAGACCGTACATGAAGACTTCGATGCGACAAGGGCGGCTAGGGGCGATGACCGTCCTGTGTCTGGCGCTAGGCGCCTGCTCGCTGGCGCCGACCTATCATCGGCCGGCCACCCCGGTGCCGGATCAGTTTCCGGACACGGCCACAACGGCTGCTTCGGCGGCGTTGCCGGCCTGGCGTGACGTGTTCCTCGATCAGCGCTTGCAGGCGCTGATCGAACTGGCACTGCACAACAACCGCGATCTGCGCATCGCCGTGCAGCGGGTCGAGGCCGCGCGCGCGCAGTTCGGCATCGCGCAGAGCGACCGCCTGCCCACGATCGGCCTGCAGGGGACGGAATCGGCGACCCACCTGCCGCCCCAGATGCGCAATGGGGGGCCGGATTCCTCGGCCGTCAACCGCAGCTTCATTGCCGGCGTCGGCATGACCGCGTTCGAGCTGGATTTCTTCGGCCGCGTGCGCAATCTCAGTGAATCCGCTTATCAGCAGTATCTGTCCACCGAGGAAGCGCGGCGCACCGTGCAATTGGGGCTGATCGCCCAGACGGCGGAAGCCTATTTCACGCTGCGTTCGGCGCAGTCCCTGCGCGATCTCACGGAAAAGACGCTGCAGGCACGGCAGGGCACCTTGCAGCTGGTGCAGGCCCAGTTCAATGCCGGCGTGGCCTCCGATCTGGACCTCGCCCAGGCCAAAGGGCAGGTCGATAGCGTGCGGGCCAATCTGGTGGCCACCGAGCGCGCCATGTCCCAGGCCAACAATGCGCTTGCGCTGATCCTGGGAACGCCGGTGCCGGATGGCCTGCCAGCTGCGTTGCCGTTTGGCCGCGACCAACTGGTGCAGTCGATTCCCGCAGGTCTGCCGTCCCAGTTGCTCGAGCGCCGCCCCGACATCATCGGTGCCGAACACGACCTGAAGTCGGCCGATGCCCGGATCGGGGCCGCGCGTGCCGCCTTCTTCCCACGCATCACCCTGACAGGCCTGCTGGGGTTCGCCAGTCCGGAACTCGGATCCCTGTTCGGCAGCGGCACGCGGTATTGGCAGTTCGCGCCGCAGGTCCAGACGCCGCTGTTTGCAGGCGGCGTCAAGGGCGGCCTGGATCTGGCCAAGGCCAACCAGAAGATCGCCGTGGCCTCGTATGAAAAGGCCATCCAGACGGCATTTCGCGAAGTGGCCGACGGCCTGGCCGGCGAAGCGACCTACAGCCGCCAGCTGGACGCCGTGCGCGCGACCGAAGCGTCGGCCCTGCAGGCGCTGAAACTCTCCCAGGTTCGTTACGAAACGGGGGTCGACAGCTTCCTGCAGGTGCAGACGGCGCAGGTCAATCTGTACGCGGTGCAGCAGCAGTTCATCCAGCTGGGTGCCGCTGCGCTGGCCAATCGCGTGGAACTCTATAAGGCGCTGGGCGGCGGCTGGTCCGCGGACGATCTGCCCACCAAGGGGAACGGTTGATGGAACTGGGCGTCAATATCGATCATGTGGCTACGCTGCGCCAGCAGCGGCTGACGACCTATCCTGATCCCCTGCAAGCGGCCCTGCGCGCGGAAGACGCGGGCGCCGACCTGATCACCCTGCATCTGCGCGAGGACCGGCGCCACATCCAGGACGCGGACGTGCGCGCCATTCGTCCGGCGCTGCGCACCCGCATGAATCTGGAATGCGCCATCACACCAGAGATGCTGGAGATCGCCTGCGCCATCGGGCCGCAGGACGTGTGCCTGGTACCCGAGAATCGCCGTGAGCTGACCACGGAGGGCGGGCTGGACGTCCTGGGCCGCTTCGACGAAGTGCACTCTGCCGTGTCCCGCCTGCACAGTGCCGGCATCAGGGTGTCGCTGTTCATCGACCCCGAAGCCGACCAGATCGCCGCTGCCGTGCGCGCCGGCGCGCGGGTCATTGAACTGCATACCGGCGCATATGCGGATGCGGCCGATGCGGCGCGGCAGGCCGCGCAGCTGGAACGGCTGCGCGCCGCCATCGCGGTGGGCGTCGGGGAAGGCTTGCGGGTCAATGCCGGCCACGGCCTGCATTACGACAATGTGCAGCCCATCGCCGCGCTGCCGGGCATCGCCGAACTGAATATCGGCCATGCCATCGTGGCACAGGCCGTGTTCGATGGCTGGGAACCCGCCATCCGGCGCATGAAGGCGCTGATGATCCAGGCCGCGCGGCCTTGATCCCCCCGATTGTCTGTTTCCGGAGTTTCCATGTCCGCCACCATTGACTCGCTGCTGAGCCGCCAATCGATCAAGTTCGTGCAGGCGCCGGGCCCGACCGACGCGCAGCTCGACCTGATCCTGCAGGCTGCTGTTCGCGCGCCCGACCATGGGGCGATCCATCCCTGGCGCTTCGCCATCGTACGCGGCGCCGACATCCCGGCTGTCGTCGACGTTGCCGTGCGTGTCGGCCTGGCCGAGGGCAAGCCTTTGCCGCAGCCCAAGGTCGACAA